>CACYPI010000129.1 GCA_902776275.1 uncultured Aeromonadales bacterium | reverse complement strand
TCTCGAGATCAAGGAGTGCTTCGACAAGAGCATCATGGCCAGCTTCGAGGAGACCGTGCGGCATGGCAACTCCGGCGCAAGGCTTGCCAGGGCGCTGCTGTCGGGAGATTGCGAGGAGGCGGTGGAAATCTGCCAGGACCTCCTGAGGAGCTACGTCTGCCTCAGGGCCTTCGCCGCGCGCGGCGCCCCGGAGATCTTCTACGAGGCGATGCTGTCGACGCTGCTTTCTGCATGCAATGGCCACGAGATCAGCAACCTGCAGGTTGAGCCGGAGGCCGGGGGCGGATATGCCGACATCGCCTTCACCGACTACGGCGGCAGGATTGGCGTGGTGATCGAGCTCAAGGCCTCCAAGACCGAAGACGGACTGTCAGGGGCGGTCAAGTCGGCATTGCGTCAGATCTCGGAGCGGAACTACGCGGACAAGTTCATGAGGAGCAGCCGCGTCAGGAAGGTGGTCGCCGTGGGGATGGCCTTCTGCAGGAAGATCTGCGATGCAGGCTCTCAGATCCTCAAGGACGGCGGCCAAAGGCGGGATCTGGCATGATGGCAGGGCCGCACCGCATAGGACATCAGTCTGATCTCAAACCAGAATACTGAAAAGCAGTCCGGCACGGGCTTGGACTGGCATTGTCGGACGGGGCTAGACGCGGCCATTTCCAAAACCTGTCGAACGTTCCGGACCTTGCGCGGGGCTTTGCGCCCTATAATGTGCGCTGCCGCCCCGACAAGAACGACGCGGGCGCGTTACTTTAAGGAAGCCTCCCGATGCCGCTGCGCCACTTTTTTGAACTTGCAAAACCCCTCCTCTGCCCGGTGCTCCTCTGCACCTGCCTTGCCGCGCAGGCGGTGCCCTCAAGCCCGGTGCCGGTGGCGGGCACCAACATGGGCATAGCCTACCGCCTGCCGGGGTCGGACACCGTCTACGGGCAGAACTACGACGTCTACATGCACCCTGCCTCAACCCAGAAGATCATCACCGCGATCTCCGCGCTGCTCTACCTGGGCCCCTCCTACAGGATCCGCACCGCACTTGGGGTGAGGCGCGAGGCCATCGCATCGCAGGGGCAGCTCGCGCTAGGCCCCGACGGCACGCTCAAGGGCGGGGTGAGCGTGCGCTTCTCAGGCGATCCGACGCTCACTTCCGAGAAGTACAAGCAGCTCCTCGGCATGCTCAAGAAGGCCGGCGTCAAGAGGATCGAGGGCCCGGTGATCCTGGACCTAAGCCGCTTCGGCGGCCGCAGCCGCGGCCAGGGCTGGTCGTGGGACGATCTGCCAGTGTGCTTCACCGCCCCGGCTGCGGCCGTGATCATCAACCGCAACTGCGCCTTCGCGCAGCTCCAGCCCCACGGCGCAGGCAGGAAGGCCGACGCGGTGCTCTCCTCGGACTCGCCGGTGCGGGTGTGGTCGGACGCCGTGGGGGTCGCCGCCTCCGACTACGGCGGGGACTGCGAGCTCGAGGCCGACCTCTACCGCGAGAACGCCTACCACATAACAGGCTGCGTGCCGATCCAGAAGGACAACCAGCCCTGGCCGCTCTCCCTCTCGGTGGCGGACGCCGACAAGTGGGGGCAGGACTGGACTGACAAGCTCCTAAGCTCGCTTGGCATCGCCCATGGCGAGATCCAGGTTGCGCACTCGGCGCCCTCGGGCTTTGCCGACTTCAGCTACATCGACTCGGCGCCGCTGTCCGAGCTTTTGCGCTACATGCTCCACCGCTCCAACAACCTCTACGCTGACGCCATCGCCAAGAACACCGCGGCCGAGTACTACCATCAAAGCGCCACCTACTACCGCTCGACCCAGGCCATGCGCGCGATCCTCATGAAGTACGCCCACGTGAGCCTGGGCGACTCCTACCAGGTGGACGGCTCTGGGCTCTCGCCGCACAACCTCATCACGGCGCGCCAGCTCCTGGACGTGCTCGACTACGCGTTGCATCACGAGTCCGAGCTGCACTTTTTCGAGCTCATGCCAGTTGCCGGCAAGAGCGGGACCATGCACTGGCGCCCCTCGACGGCGAACCCGCCGCTCAAGGAGAACGTCGTAGCCAAGACCGGCACGCTCACCAACACCTCGAACCTCGCCGGGATCCTCACCACGCGCCAGGGCGGCAAGGCTCCCTTCGTGATCTTCACGAACAACATCGCCCTGCCCCCGCGCCAGCGCGACGCCGTGAAGTCCCACCGCATGGCCTCTCCGACCTTGGGTTACGAGCGCTACGTGCTCGAGCAGATCTACGAGGGCCGCGCCATGGGACGCGACTTCTGAGCCCCGCCTGCCGCCTTGGGCGGCGGGCGTTCTCTCATCCCTAATGCCCCTTTGCGGTGCTAATATTGACAAACACATTCGGGACCAAACTAGTATCGTGTAACATTTGATATTTCGTTTTTGTGAGGTAAGATGAGATCCGCCATAATTGAAAGGGGGATCTCAGCATGGGAACACAGTACCGGGT
>CACYPI010000128.1 GCA_902776275.1 uncultured Aeromonadales bacterium | reverse complement strand
CTGCTGCCATGTGCTGCGTTCCTCCTGTGCTTGTGAACATGGCCGCATCGTATCGGCAGAGGTCAGTTTTGGGAAATAGCGAAAACTATACAGTCACAGTCCTTCCGCAGGCTCTGCGGCGACGGTGGCTGGGTGGACACCGATCGCTTCGTGCGCGAACTCCTGAAGGCAGGCTACCATGGCATGGTCTCAGCCGAGGTCTTCCATAAGCCCTACGAGCAGGAGCACTCGCGCGAGGAACTCATCGCCAGGGCCTGCTCCTCGCTGAAGCTTGCCATCGCAAAAGCCCAGGACGGCAGGGCCTAGTCCCTGCCCTAAGCTGCAAGCCTCAGGGCTGCACTGTGGCGGATGCGTGCCAGGGCTTGCCGCTGTAGACTGCCTCACAGATCGCTATGACCTCGCGCCCGGCCTTGGCGTCGGCGATGAGCCTCTCCTCGCCGCGAATGGCCTTTGCAAAGTTCTCAAGCATCTTTTGGTGGTAGGTGATCATGCTGGAGGCGGCAAACTCCTGATCATCCTGGCGCTTGAGCTCCTCAAGCCTGCCCTCCTCGCCCTTGACCGTCCAGATGTCAGTCTCGGGCGGCTCCTCGATCTCCGACATTCCAGCGATGAACATCGCCCCGCCGTCGGTCTTGACGCCAAGCGAGGCGCCGTTGTCCCCGAAGACGTGCACCCTGCCGTAGAGCGCCGGGTTCTGGCTGTTGCTTGCAATTAGCGTCGCCATGGCCCCGCTTTTGTAGCGGATGACCGCCGCCGCGCTGTCCTCGACCTCGATGTACGGGTGGTTGAAGTTGGCCGCGATGCCGCAGACGCTCTCGACCTCCGAGTCCATGAACCAGTTGAGCAGATCTATCTGGTGGGAGGCCTGGGTGAGCAGCACCCCGCCGCCCTCGCCCTTGAGGGTGCCGCGCCAGGGATCGCTTTGGTAGTACTCGCGCGACCTCCATCCGAGCATCACCGCCTCGCCGAGCACCGGCCTGCCGATCCTGCCCTCGTCGATGGCCTTCCTGATCCTCCTGCAGGGGAGGTAGCAGCGGCGCTGCACCAGGGTGCCCGCGAGCACATGGCACTCCTTTGCAGTCTCCACGATGCGATCGCACTCCTCGAGCGTCACCGCCAGGGGCTTTTCTATGATCACGTGGCAGCCGAGCCTCATGCACCTGACTGCCAGATCGGCATGCGAGGGATGCGGCGTTGCGATGGTCACGGCATCCAGGTGCTCCTTCACCACCATCTCCTCAGGCGACAGGTAGCTGCGGATGCCGTACTTGGCGGCGAAGGCGTCGAGCTTGCCTTTTGAGTGGTTGCAGGCTGCCACGAGCCTCACGCCCTTGATGGCCTGCAGGGCCTGCGCATGGAAATGCCCCACCTTGCCGCAGCCTATGATCCCGAACCTTATGTCTGCCATGATTTCCTCCGCCGCCGCGCCCTGAAAGACTCCGGGCGCATCCCGTCACTTGCCTTGGCCATCTCCGCCCTTGAGGGCTTTCACTTCGACCGCGCACGACTTGCCGCTGCACGCAACCGCAATGCCGTAAACCTGCCTGACGAAGGAGTTGCCGATGAAGTCCGCGGCATACTTGCGCTTCTCGATCTGCGCGAGCGCCGCCCTCATGTCGTGCTCGAAGCGAGCCGTGCCCTTCGAGCTCTTAAGCTCGATCACCACCCCGACATTGCCCTGCGGATTGGTGAACTTGATGTCGGCGTAACCCTCGCCTGACTCGGCCTCGGACTTGACATTGGCAAGCGCGCTTCCGCAGGCCGCAAGCACGCCGAGCACGAAGCCCTCGTAAAAGTTCTCACTCCTGGAGCGGGTGGCGCCGTTCCTCAGCGAGACGTAGCGCAGCAGCATTTCCTGGAAGACTTTCTCTATGGTCCCGCGGTCCCCTGAGAGCAGCGCCCGGGTGATCCTCTCAAGCCCGTTGTCCCTGGCGAGGACTCCAAGGAAAGCGGATTTTATGCTGTCGTCAAAGCATTTTTTTATCTCAGCGTTCGGGATCTTCACAAGATAGCGCTCGCTTTTGGCATATTTCCTGACCGCCGTGAGGTATCCCGTGTGCAGCAGCAGCGACCAGAAGTCATTGGGCTGTGGAGAGTCAAGGCTGTCATAGCTCATGCTGTCGTTTATCAAAAAAGCGCCGTAAAACCCCGGGCTTCAGCCCGGGGATATAAGGCGCCTAATCGGGGGTATTCTGGTTTTCAATGTATTGTCTGATGATAGA
>CACYPI010000127.1 GCA_902776275.1 uncultured Aeromonadales bacterium | reverse complement strand
TTGACTACGTCGATGCGTTCTTGGAAGGTGAGGCGTTTGACCATGAAAGACACTCCTTTTGGCTATTATGAAGTGTCTTAACCTTTTGGGTTAGTCTAGAGACCGCCCATCTCCTTTTAAAGACGCTCCAAAACGGCGCAAATCCTAATTCCGCAACGCGGAACCTTGTTTGCGCAACCTGCCGTCTCATGAAAATTTCCAATTTCCAAAACAACTTAACTGCAAGTGTGCTCAAAGCTTTACAAGGATCTTTCATACAAATTCCACCATTCCAGACGCAAATTGAGCAACAGAAAACAAGGATTGAAGATGAACAGGAAAACCTTTGTGCGCGCCGCAGTCGCGGCGATCTTTGCAGCGTCCTTTGCCGCAAGCCAGGCCATGAACGCAGCCTGGGCTGCCGACGAGGCCAAGCGCATCGTCGTGCTGAGCGATGTCCACTACGGCAGCAAGGAGCTCAGGCCGCAGCCGCGCGCCGAGCTCATGGCGCGCAAGGAGAATGTCATAGACGAGATAGCCTCGTGGAAGGACGCCGACATGTGCGTGTTCACGGGCGACATGGTCGAGATGGCCGCCACTGTCGACGAGTACAAGCTCGCCCGCAGCCTCACCGATCGCATCAAGCAGCACAAGGCCTTTGTCGCCGGCAACCACGAGCTCGTTTACAGCGAGAAGCCCCTCATCGACGGCGTCTGCCAGCCTGCCGATCCCATCGAGCGCATCCACCACCTCGATCGCTACATCGAGAACTACGGCCCGCTCTACCACTCCGAGGAACTGGGCGGCTACCTGCTGGTCTTCCTCTCGCCTGACGAGCTGACCGGCCACCTGCCCAAGGGCAGCGCCAAGCCCTACGCCGTCGAGCTCTCCGACGCCGAGGTGACCTGGCTCTCCTCGACGCTCAAGGCCAACCAGGACAAGCCGACCATCATCTTCTGCCACACTCCGCTTGAGGGATCGATAGAGAAGGGCAGCAAGGAGGATCTGCCCAAGAACTTCACGCAGCCTACCGAGAAGCTCCACGCGCTCCTCGAGAAGAACCCGCAGGTGATGCTCTGGGTCTCAGGCCACACCCACACCGAGCCTTCCGAGAAGAGCTTCAGCTTCGATGGCAACCGTATCGAGGGCACCAACTGCACCGACATCTACAACCCAAGCTGGGAGGGCAAGGAGATCTGGACGAACTCGCTCTTCCTGCACAAGGACCGCGTGGACGTGCGCACCTGGAGCCACAAGGAAGGCAAGTTCCTCGAGAAGTTCGACCGCAGCTACAAGGTTCCAGAGCTGAAGGCAGCGCCCAAGGCCAAGGCAGCCTGAGCGCCATCTGAGCATCTAAATCGCAAAGCGGGCGGCTCTCAAAGGGCTACCCTTTTTATATGCAAAAAAGGATAGATTGGTGTCAGGGTGAACGCATGATCGAAAGCGGGTTAAAGCAAAACCGGCGTCAGGATATGTCATAACATACGGAAAAATCAGGAATATCTTTTCCAAAAGGCCTTGCAGGAGCAGGGTCTTCTTTTTATAATGTACACATTATTAATGTGTACATGTGGAGGGAGGCGCAAGCCATGTTCGAGAGACCGGATCTGGATCCCAGGCAGCTTGTTCCCGAGAACTTGAGGAAGGGCGCGATCGCAAACTGGAACGGCCATGCGGGGAGGTTCTCGGTATACCGCATAACGGGATACGAGCCACGCGAGGGCGGCAGGCCCAAGGAGGTGCGCCAGACGCTTGGGTCAATCGGGCCCGACAAGGCCACGGGGAAATGGTCCTTCAAGCCAGGCCGCTCGTGGCTGCACTCCATCAGGGAGTCATCCCTGATGGAGGAGGCCGAAAGGCTCGGCAGGGAGCTTTGCGAGGCGCGCATGCCGAGGATCACCGAGCAGGGAGCGAAGGCGCTCTCCGAGCTGGAGAGGCATGGCGCATCACTCACCGACGTCCGCGATCAGTCGAAGATCACCTACCGCCTCGATCACCTGCTCCTGGTCTCGCTCCTGAGCTCCCTGGCAGGGAGGAGCAGCGCCCTGAGCATCTCCAACTACAGGAGGCGCTTCCACGACGAGCTGTCGCAGCTGCTGCCGGGGCTGCCGGAGAAAAGCCCCTCGCACGACACCATCAGGAGGATGTTCCAGCTCATCAAGCCGGACGAGCTCGAGGCCCTCATGCGCGAGCAGGCCGGGCCGCTTTTCGGCGAGGCGCTGGTGACTGTAGGTTATTCACTATTCCCCTGATCGGCAGATCTGGGAAAGCGGCATGAGGGTGGCTTTGGGGGTGCTGGCAGGGCAGTTTCCGGCAGGG
>CACYPI010000126.1 GCA_902776275.1 uncultured Aeromonadales bacterium | reverse complement strand
ATTTTGTTAAGTCTCCGCAAGGCAGATGCGGCGTTTACAGCATAGGAGATCATCAGCCTCCATTCGAGGCGCTGGGTGATCGAGGTGCTCTCAGGGGCCAGGAGCGGTGGCCCGGCCTATGCGGAGGCAAGGGCCGGCTGTTTAAGACCGTCCGCAGCCAGATGATCATCGCCTCCTTGAGGTGCATGCCGCTTGAGCCTAACCGCCGGATCGAGAATGACCCGTTAAGCTTCTGCTCCTGCTGACGCCCCATAAGGGAAAAGATGCGGGGGGGCCCGCACGGGAGGATCCTGCGTTCCCTTTCATCACTGATCGGAAGCCTGCCGAAGAGGCCCACCGACTAGGGGATCGCCGCCGCCTGGCAGGATGGCGAGATCGAAGATGAGATCATCGGCGCGCTCGGCGAGAGGCTCTCAGACGTCTGCGAGCGCATCAGGCAGTTCATGGAGCCAGACGTGGAGCTGGCTGCTAGGTCAAGATCGCATTTTACGGAGCATGAAAGGCGCCCAGACCTTGCCGCACAGCCATTTCAGAGTGAGATCTGAAATGCAAAAACAGAGTAAATGATATGCAAAATGAGGCGGCAGCGCAAAGCGCCGCCGCCTCAGGCGAAAAGGCCCCGGGCTTGCGCGCTGGGGCCTTGTCTACCTATTCAAATGTGATCAGATCACGCCCTGGGCGATCATCGCGTCGGCGACCTTGCGGAAGCCTGCGATGTTGGCGCCAAGGACCAGGTTGCCCTCGCAGCCGAACTCGCGGGCGGTGGAGGCGGCGTTGTTGTAGAGGTTGGTCATGATGTCGTGCAGCTTGCCGTCGACCTCGTCGAAGGTCCAGTTGGTCATGCCGGCGTTCTGCTCCATCTCAAGCTGGGAGGTCGCGACGCCGCCGGCGTTCGCGGCCTTGGCAGGGCCGTAGGCGATGCCGGCCTTGAGGAACTGGCTGATTGCGCCCAGGGTCGAAGGCATGTTGGCGCCTTCGGCGACGCACTTGCAGCCGTTCTTGAGCAGGGACTTGGCGTCCTCCTCGTTGAGCTCGTTCTGGGTGGCGCAGGGGAAGGCGGCATCGACCGGGACGTCCCACACCGGGTGCCTGCCCTCGGGGTACTCGGAGACCGGGGTGAACTTGGCGGTCTTGACGAGCTCGGCGTAGCGTGCGAGCGAGGCGCGCTCCTGCTCCTTGACCTGCTTGAGCACATCGACCTTGATGCCGCTCGGGTCGTGGATGAACCCGCGGGAGTCGGAGACGGTCACCGGGGTGGCGCCCATCTGGTAGAGCTTCTCGCAGCAGTAGATGGCGACGTTGCCGGCGCCGGAGACTGCGCACTTCTTGCCCTTGAGGGAGTCGCCGCGGTCCTTGAGCATCGCGTCGGTGAAGTAGACGGTGCCGTAGCCGGTGGCCTCGGTGCGGGCCAGCGAGCCGCCGTAGGTCAGGCCCTTGCCGGTGAGGATGCCCTCGTAGCGGGTGGTCAGGCGCTTGTAGGCGCCGTACATGTAACCGATCTCGCGGCCGCCGACGCCGATGTCGCCAGCCGGCACGTCGATGGTGGCGCCGATGTAGCGGTACAGCTGGATCATGAAGGCCTGGCAGAAGCGCATGACCTCGAGGTCGGACTTGCCCTTGGGGTCGAAGTCCGCGCCGCCCTTGGCGCCGCCGATCGGGGTGCCGGTGAGGCTGTTCTTGAAGATCTGCTCAAGGCCCAGGAACTTCAGGATGCCCTCGTTGACGGAAGGGTGGAAGCGGATGCCGCCCTTGTAGGGGCCGATCGCGGAGTTGAACTGGACGCGGTAGCCGTGGTTGACCTGGATCTGCCCCTTGTCGTCGACCCACTCGACGCGGAAGGAGATGGCCCTTTCAGGCTCGGTGATGCGCTCGAGGATCTTGTTCTGCTCGTAGACCGGGTTCTTGTCGAGGGCCGGCTGCAGGGTCTTCAAGATCTCCTCGGCCGCCTGGAGGAACTCCGGCTGGTAGGAATAGCGGGTCTTCAGGGCTGAAAGGACCTTCTCTGAATATGACATATGAATGAATCCTCCGAGGATTTCTCTGGTGTTGGTGGTAAAGGGGCAGTGCGCCTTGAGTCGGTGGTCGGCAGGCGCCGCAAATGTGCGCAAAAACATCGCAACATGCGCTGTTAAGGTACAGTTTTGAGGTGCCGTGATCCGCTCTGGCACGGCTTGCACTGTTTAGGTAAATTTACATTTCGCCCTGAGGCCGCGCAAGAAAAACGTGCGATTTGCACTAAATCGGCACAAATCTGGAATGACGGACTATTAAGCAACCAAAAAACAGCTAGATGACTTTAAAGATTGCTGCACCAGGCAGGGGAGGCGGCAGCGCGTCAGGCGGGGCTGGCACGGCTCGTTTTCAAGTGTGCAATTAAGATCACAAAAATCCCCGCAGCGCGTCCAAGCGCCGTTTGGAGACCATGCTGGAGGCCTTAAGGGCAGGGGGCTTGCCAGCCTTGGTAAGATCAAAAAAAAGCCGCAGGGCCGGGCGCGGCCCGCTCTGGTGCGGACACTGGAGGAGCAATGGAAATTTCCGATTTCAAGACCGACATCTTCAACATATTCGACAAGCGCTGGGCGCTGGTCACCGCAAGCGACGGGGCGAGGACTAACTCGATGACCGTGAGCTGGGGCACCATGGGGACCATCTGGGGCAAGGCGACCAAGGGGCTGCCCATTCTGACCGTGTTCTTGACATCCTCCCCTCTCTAAAGAGAGGGGATTCCTACCGATCTCTTGGGAGATCTTCGGCGGGTTCCTCTTGCTGACCACCAATGTGATTCACTTGG
>CACYPI010000125.1 GCA_902776275.1 uncultured Aeromonadales bacterium | reverse complement strand
GCCTGCTGCCATGTGCTGCGTTCCTCCTGTGCTTGTGAACATGGCCGCATCGTATCGGCAGAGGTCAGTTTTGGGAAATAGCGAAAACTATACAGTCACCAGGAGTATGCGTTCGGCGTGGTTGTTGCGGATCTCGTAGACGGAGATGGATTTGAGCGCGGGATAGAGGCCGTAGAGGCTCTGGTGCATGAGCCGCGAGTAGCCAAAGCAGTAGTCGACGGCCATCGTGGCGGACACGTCGGCCATGCGGGTGTAGAAGTCGAGGCTGCCCATGGTATTGTAGATGGCCACGTCGCAGGCACCGGCCGCATTGGTGCGCAACAGGCGCAGCTGCAGCAGGTAGGTTATGGCGGCAGCGCCGATCGCAAGCATGATCATGGAGGCGATGAGCAGGCCAAACAGGCCCGGGGCTGACTTGCACGCCTTTGAATCCATGACTTTGATTTTCCTATGCTTCACTTCGCTCTCCGCTCCTCGGCTGGAGAGCCTCTTGCGGGCTGGCCGGACCTAGGACGCAAACGTACAGCTCCTCATTTTATCAACTCGAAAAGATGCATGAGGCATGTCTGCTGGATTCCAAAATGCTGTACTCGCCTGTCTTCAAGACGCTGGCAGGGCCGCGAGGCTGCAGCTTAGACAGCAAGGTAGCCCGGTTTGTTCAAATTGTGAGGCATACTATATTATTTTGACTTTTCTCTATAAAATTACACAAAAGCGCACAGGCGTGGCAAACGCCGGCAGTCTTTGAAGACAACCAGTTCCACGCCGCCTGAAGCAAACGGGTTGGCAGATAGATAAGAGAGCACTATGGCAGACACCCAAGTTAGCAACAATTCCGCAGTCATCCGCGAGCTTCAGGGCCGCGGAGTCGATCAGGCGACCGGAACCTTCGGCAACCACACTGTGAGGCTGAGCGGCGCCAAGCCCCTGCGCATCGACAAGATCAAGCCGGACCGCATCCCGTTCCAGGGCTTCAGGACCGCCACGAGGATCGCCCGCGGCGCCGAGGGGCTCGGCCAGGCTGCTGCAAAGACCCTGTCCGTCCTCACCCAAAGCGGCAAGCTCGACGCGCGCGCCCTGCTTGGCGCGATCAGGACTGCGCATGAGTACGCGCAGAGGCTTGGAAAGCTCGGCACCGATGCCCCGTCAAGCGCGCTCGAGCTCTTCGCGCCTCATGTCGAGGGGATGACCAACTTGGAGCTTGCAAAGGCCTACCAGATGCTCGCGACCACCGACGCGGACCTGCTCATGACAGCGCTGGTCCACGAGGGCCGCAGCAACCCGGAGGCCTCGGATGCCAGGCGCTGCGCCGAAACGCTCTTCGACCTGCAGGCGCTGCTGCCTCAAAGATGAGAATGACAAGGCAGAAGGCGACGTCAAGGCGCGCATCACGAAAGAAATCGATGGCATGGAAGGGTTCATCGCCGATGCCTTCCGCAAGGAAGCGGATCCCGCCTCGGCTCAGTTCATGGACCGCTTCGAGAAGGTGCTGAGCGACAACCAGGGCCTGTTCCCGCTGCTGTCGAAGTACTACTTCAAGAGCTGATGGACGCCCCTTTGCGCGCAGGCTGCGGGTCCCATTCCCAGGGGCCCCCCTGGCAGGATCCAGATCCCAGGCGGATCGGCCGGGGTGCGCGGCAAGGCGGCGCCTTTCCAGAAAGCCCCGGCGCATTGGATGACTAGGGCAGGGGGCCTCAAGCATCTCCCTGCCCTCTTGCCATTCAATTGACTCAAAGCCTTGGCAAACGTGCAAGGCGGGCCGGATCGACATGCCGCAGGCCGGTCGATCGCGCCACGCCGGTTCCGCATGCTTGCTTTGGCCAATCCCAAAGACCAAAATATGCTGGAAATTCGAGGGAAAAAAAATGCGCTTTTACGCAATTCTCGACCGCTACACGGGCAAGAACGTCGTGGTCATGGTGATCATGGTCGCCGTGTGCCTGACCGCGTTCACCGGCATCATCACCTTCATCGACAAGATGCGCTACATCGGGCGAGGCAGCATCGACTTCTGGTTTGTCTGCCGCTATGTGCTCTTCCTGACCCCGGGATTCCTCGTCACCTTCTTCCCTGTGGCCGTGCTCATCGGCGGCGTGATCGGGCTTGGCAACATGGCCCGCGGCAGCGAGATAGTCATACTCCAGTCCATCGGGCTCTCCCGCCTGCACATCGCCGGCAGCTGCATCAAGGCGCTCATCCCGCTTATCGCGCTGGTGATGGCCATAGGAGAGTTCGTCGTGCCTCCCCTGCAGCAGTATGCCGAGACCCAGTACTCAATCTATGCCTCATCAGGAAAGATGTCGGTAACGAAGTCGGGGATCTGGCTTAAGGAAGGCAAGTCCTTCATTGGGATCCGCGACATGCTCGCAGACGGCACGCTTCTGGACATCCACCGCTTCAACACCGACGGGGTGAGGCTGCTCTCCGAGTCCACGGCCCAGCGCGGGGTCTACCGCAACGGCGAGTGGATCATGAGCAACGTGCTCACCAGGAGCTTCGGGGATGACATCGCCATCAAGGCGGTGCCGCAGGAGAAGTGGAAGCTCTCATTGAACCCGGAGCGCATCGACGTCATCGGCAACACCGGCAACCAGCTTACGATCAAGGGCCTCATCGACTACATCAGCTACATCGAGCACAACGGCCAGGATTCCTCCTCCTACCGCCTGGAGCTCTACGAGAAGTTCATGCAGCCTGTGATCATGATAGTGATGCTCATGCTCGCGCTCTCCACGGTTTTCGGGCAGCTGCGCAGCATCAGCATGGGCACGAGGATCCTCTCGGGCATCGCGCTGGGCTTCGGCTACTACGTCGTAAACCAGGTGGTGGCCCCGTTCTCGCTTGTCTACGGCGCCCCGCCGCTTCTGGGCGCCTCGCTGGCCTCGCTCATCTTCGGGGGCCTTGCGGTCTACCTGCTGCGCCGCAAGATCTGACCTTCGCGCCGGCCGCTACGGCCAAAAAACCGAGCCGATCAAGATCACGGTTTTTCAACCGCTGACTGACCGGCCTTCCGACAGCAAGCCTGCCGGGCGTTCTTTGAAAACCAGGTTCGCAAAAGTGTGATCCGTTGATC
>CACYPI010000124.1 GCA_902776275.1 uncultured Aeromonadales bacterium | reverse complement strand
GTTATTCTGCAAAAAATGTTTACCATACGATCAATCCTTGAATAAGTGATCGTAAATCAACGACTTGCAAGCTGGTTTTCAAAAAGCGCTCCCGGCCGATGAGGCCGGAGACAAATCCTAAAAGCTACTGATCAAGTACTGTTCTTCCTCACAGTGAAGTCTTGCCGCACTTACGGCAGGGGCGGCCGATCGGCCGCCCCTGCATCGATTAGTCGAATACGTCAATTCGACGAAAGCTGCTTTTGCGCAAGCTGCGCGGCGGTGTCGTTGGGGTACTGCTTTGCCACCACCTCGAAGAACCTCTTGGCCTTCTCCTTGTCGCCTGAGAGCTTGTAGATGAGGCCGAGCTTGTAGAGCGAGTCCGGGCGCTTGGGCGAGTTGCGGAAGCCTGCAGCGTTGAGGAAGCTCACGCGGGCGTCCTGGTTCTGCTTGAGCTTGAACTGCACCTGGGCAAGCCAGTACCAGGCGTTGGGCGCCAGATCGCTGTCAGGGTACTTCTCGATGAACGACTTGAAGGCCGGGATCGAGTCCTTAAGCTTGTTGGCCACCACCATCTTGTAGGCGGTGTTGTACATCGCCTTGGCATTGGCGTCCGACGGCTTGAGCGGATTACCCTTGGCGTCGGTCACCGGGCCGCCGGAGGCTGCCGCGGCTGGAGCAGGCTGCTGGGCGTTGCCCTGCCCCTGGGCCTGCTGCCCTTGCTGTGCGCCCTGCTGCTGGCCGTCCTGGCCGTTCTGGGCGTCCCCTGAGCTATCCTGCTGGGCGCCCTGGGACTTGAGCGCATCGACTTGCGCCTTGAGCTCTGAGATCTCGTGATTAAGCTCCTCGATCTTGCCGTTCTGGGCGTCAAGCTGGGACTGGAGCTGGTCGAAGGCGTTCTGCATCCTCAGCATGGTCGCCTGCTGGGCGTTGACCTGCGCCTCGAGATCGTCGTCAGCCATCGCAGGGGCGACGAGTGCGGCACACAGCGCCGCTGCTATCAATGATTTGCGGATGTCCATCGTTTATGGCCTCCAAAAATGCCAAGGGCGCAGCATTGCTGCGCCCCTTCATCAGTCAAATGCGCCGCACGCGATCAGTAGTTGAGGACCGCGCGGCGGTTCTTGGCCCAGGCGGACTCGTCGTGGCCCGGATCAACCGGCTTCTCCTCGCCGTAGGAGACGACGGAGATCTGGTTCACATCGACGCCGAGGTTCTGGAGGTAGCGCGCGACGGAGCGTGCGCGGCGCTCGCCCAGGGCGATGTTGTACTCAGGGGTGCCGCGCTCGTCGGTGTGGCCTTCAACCACGACGCGGGCGTCGGGGTTGGAGCGCAGGTACTTGGCGTTGGCCTGGAGCACGCCCACGTACTGGTCCTGGATCTGATCGGAGTTGTAGTTGAAGTAGACGGTGTGCTGATCCTTGAGCTCATCGGGTCCGTGCCAGCCGTCGGCGTCGCCGCCAGGGTTGCCCACGGTCACGGCGCCGTCGGAGTCCAGGCCTTCCTGGAGGTTCTGGCCGTCGTCGTTGACGAGCTTGGAGTCATTGTCGGAGCTGCAGGCTGAGAGCGCCATCAGCGCGCCGCCGCAGAGCAGTACGAATAAGTAATTCTTGAGCTTAAGCATTTTTTAGAAATTCCCTTTTCTCATTTTTCAAGCAGAGGCCCCCACGCAGGTGAGCTGACCTCACCTGAAGTGGAGGGAAGGTAAGCCTTGAAGCGCCCGTCGGCGGATACCAGCGCCAGCCCTTTCCTGCCCTGATAAACCGTGCTGTATATTACCATACTCCCGTTGGGGGCCACGCTGGGCGACTCGTCGAGCGAGGAGGTGGTCAGCATGTAGATGCTGCCGTCGGCATCGACCCTGGCGACGCGGAACCCGTTTTGGCGGGTGACCACGATGAGGGAGTTGCTGCCTGGAATAGCGCGCGCCGAGAGGTTCATCTGCCCCTGGTAGGTGATGCGGTCGGTGCTGTGGGTCGCGAAGTCGTACTTGTAGATCTGCGCCTTGCCGCCGCGCTCTGAGGTGAAGAACAGCGAGCGGGAGTCGGCAGACCAGGTCGGCTCGGTGTCGATGGCGCGGTTGTCGGTGACGCGGTTTAAGCTCCCCGAGGCCAGATCGTAGTAGTAGATGTCAGGCTGGCCGTCCTTGGAGAGGGTCATCGCGATCTTCGAGCCGTCGGGAGACCACGCGGGCGAGCTGTTCAGGCCCGGGAACGAGGCGAGCTTGGTGCGCTTGTGGGAGGCGATGTCCTGCACGAAGATCGCAGGCTGCCTGGCCTCGAAGCTCACGTAAGCCAATCTTGTGCCGTCAGGCGACCAGGTCGGGGTCATGATGGGCTGGGTGGACTTGAGCACCGGGCGCTCGTTGTAGCCGTCGTAGTCCGAGGTCATCAGGACGAACGGGTAGCCCTGGCCGTGGCGGGTCACCACGTAGGCGATACGGGTGCGGAAGGCGCCCTTCTGCCCGGTGAAGAGCTCGTATACGCGGTCGGAGACGCGGTGCGCGGCCTGGCGCAGCAGATTGGCCGGGGCGACGCCAGAGTAGTGGGCGAGCACCTTGCCCTTGTTGGCGCCCTGGAGGCCGGTGACCTGGAACTCGACGTTGAAGCCGTTGCCCGCAGGCTCGGCCTTGCCGGTCACCGCGACCTCGGCGCCGCTCTGGGCGGCGGTGTCGACATTGATCTGCCCGTTGGTGACCGAGCCCTGCGGCAGCTGCTGCATCGGGATCGGGGCGAACTTGCCCGAGCGGGTGAGGTCGTCGGAGACCACCTTGGCGATGTTGGTGCCGGTGGAGCCCTGGGCCTGGGTGAACGGGATAACCGCGATCTTGTGGCCCTCGTTGATGCCGCCGGTGATCTCGATCTGGAGGGCGGCGTGGGCATTGAGCGCCAGCGATGCAACCGCCAGCGCCGCTAGGAACTTTTTGATCATGTTTTCAAGAAACTCCTGTCCTTTTAAGTACGCACAATTATACGTTCCAATAAATGAAGTGTCATGGCGCATGAATTGACATCCTCCACTCTCTAAAGAGAGGGGATTCCTACCGATCTCTTGGGAGATCTTCGGCGGGTTCCTCTTGCTGACCACCAATGTGATTCACTTGGGAGGCGAGCCGGGC
>CACYPI010000123.1 GCA_902776275.1 uncultured Aeromonadales bacterium | reverse complement strand
TATCATCAGACAATACATTGAAAACCAGAATACCCCCGATTAGGCGCCTTATATCCCCGGGCTGAAGCCCGGGGTTTTACGGCGCTTTTTTGATAAGCTTGCTGATGACTGACGACACCGCCGCTTCATCTGCCTTGGCAGCTACGATCTCGCCTTCGCTGACGCACTCTGCCTCAACTCAGGGCCGGTCCAGACCTGCCTGAAGCCGATTGCCTTTCTGGATGCAAGCGGCCTTGCACGGAAAAGGCGCTCGAGCGCCTCGACTTTTCCAAGATCTGCGCCTCACTGTGCCTCGACGACCTGCTCGAAGTCGAAAAGCGCTTC
Organism: uncultured Aeromonadales bacterium; assembly: GCA_902776275.1. Taxonomy (GTDB): domain Bacteria; phylum Pseudomonadota; class Gammaproteobacteria; order Enterobacterales; family Succinivibrionaceae; genus Succinivibrio. The sequence goes on along the minus strand of CACYPI010000123.1, from coordinate 2,792 downwards.
TCGCTGGCGCCTCATATCAGCGAGCAGATCTTCCAGCGATTCAAAGCGCTCTGCGATGCATCCTCTTAGCGGGTATGGTCGATCACAAGAGCGAGCGACTCCACAGATCCCGCGCAGCGCAGCCGGGGCTTTGCGTTTTGACACCCTCGAAGCGATGCGAAAGCCAGGCGGAAGGCATGTGAATGTCATACGAAATTTTTTTCGTATGACATTGCGCATCGCCAAAAACCGCGATCAATGCATGGCGGCGCAGTCTCAAAGAGCCAGAAAAGCCCGGGCAGGATGCCTGCGCCGGGCTTGCGAAGGAGCCTTGTTGCCGGACTCTACGCGCACGCCTTGAAGGCCTCGAGCATCACCTTGATCTCGGAGAGGTCTCGTATGACCAGATCGGCGCCGGCCTCGTAGAGCGCGCGGGCGGCGCGGTGCAGCACGTGTTCGCGCTCATCCTGCGGCAGCCTGGCCCATGAGGCGGCGTCCATGCCGGCAGCCGAGCTGCCCTCGGCCACGCCGACGCTGAACACGCCGGCGTTCCTGCCCTCGCGGATGTCCGACGGGGTGTCGCCTATCTTGATGGCGTTGCGCACATCGGTGACCCCGAGCTGCTCGAGGTTCCTGAAGATCATGTAGGGCCTGGGGCGTCCGAAGCCTCCGGCGTCCTCGGCGGTGAACACCGCGTCAGGCCTGTAGCCTGCAGACGCGGCGCCTTCCGTCACGACCTCCATCATCTCGCGCGTGTAGCCCGTGGTAGAGCCGATGGCGATGCCCTTGTCGCGCAGGATCTCCACGGCCTCGAGCAGGTGGGGCTTCAAGTCGCAGTGCGAGGGCAGCTGCTCCATGAGCGACTTCTCAAAAGCCGCGTAGACGCGGTCCACGTCGCCTCCTGAGGGCTCGCGGCCGAAGCGCTCCTTGAAGAGCGTGGCGATCCTGGGCATGTGGAGCATCGCGCTTAGGTGATCATGCTTGAGCATGCCCATCGGGGCGCGGATCTCGTCGTCCGTGACCTCGATCCCCTCGGTGCCGAAGGCGCCGCGGATGGCGTCCACCGGCGCCATCGATCCGAAGTCGATGGTGGTGCCGGCCCAGTCGAAGATCACGGCCTCAGGCTTTCTCATTTATCTTCCCCAGGTACTTCTTGAAGAGCCAGAGGATGTTCTTGACGTCCTCCTCGTAGATCTCGCCGATGTTGCCCAGGCGGAACGAGTCGGCCTTAGTGAGCTTGCCCGGGTAGATCACGTAGCCGTGGCGCTTTAAGTAGGAGTGCATGTCCTTGAAGTCGATCTTGACGCCCTCGGGATAGAGGAAGGTCGTGATGATCGGCCCCTGGTGCTTGCGCTTGATGAAGGGCTTGAAGCCCAGATCCTTCATGCCTTTGCGCAAGGCCTCCTCGTTCTCCTCGTAGCGGCTGAAGCGCGCCTTGACCCCGCCCTCCTCCTTTAAGCCGTGGAGCGCGGCGCAGAAGGCCGCGACCACGTGGGTCGGGGAGGTGAAGCGCCACTTGCCGCCGTCGCGCTCCATGGTTTCGTACTGGTCGTAGAGGTCGAGCGAGAGCGTGCGGGCGTTGCCCTTGGAGGCCTCAAGCAGCGCGCGGCGGGCGATGATGAACGAGAAGCCCGGCACGCCCTGGATGCACTTGTTGGCAGAGGAGATGAGAAAGTCGATGCCGATCTCCGGGACGTCGATGTCCACGGCGCCAAACGAGCTCATCGCGTCGACGACGAGCTTGAGCGAGCGCTTCTTGACTTCGCGGCCGACCGACTCGATGTCGTTCAAGATCCCGGAGGTGGTCTCGGAGTGGACCATCGAGACGAACGTCACCTCGGGGTGGGCGTCGAGGTACTCGCCGAGCTTCCCGGCGTCGGGGACCTCGTCCCAGGCGAAGTCGAGGCGCTCATGGGCCACGCCCTCGCGCTCCATGATCGTGATCATGCGCTCGGAGTAGGCGCCGTTCACGAGCACCAGCACGGTGTCGTCCTTCGAGGGGATCGACGAGAGCACGGACTCGACCCCGAAGGTGCCGGAGCCCTGCATGAGCACCGCGGTGTACTTCTTGGAGCCGGCGTGGGCCAGCTTCAGGAGGGAGCGGCGGATCTCCTGGGTCATCTCCTTGTAGTCGTCGTCCCAGGTGCAGCGGTCGATGAGCATGGCCTCGCGCACCTCGAGCGAGGTGGTGAGCGGGCCCGGGGTCAGGAGCTTGTAGATGTTGGGATCTTTCATGGTTACTCGTCCTTGACCATTTCCTGGTGCTTCTTCAAAAGCTCGATGGTGAGCTTCTCCTTGAACGCGCGCGGGTAGGCCGGCACGAGCTCGGAGTCGACTGCCTCGCCCGGGTAGATGGCGAAGGGGTAGGACTTCAAGAGCTCGGGGCGGGCCTTGGTGACGATGATCTCGGCGGCCTTCATGGCGTCTGGGTTGGCCTTGCCGCCCTTGTCCACCACGGCCAGCGCCTCGGTGAGCGTGAAGTTGCCCTCCTTGGGATCGATGACGTCCACGGGCAGGCCCTTCTTCTTGTCGGCGACGGCCTGGTGGCGCAGCCCGAAGCCCACGGCGACCTCGCCTGCGCGGATCTTCTTCAAGGGTCCCGAGCCTGACATCTCGAGGTGGTCGCCGGCGTTCTCCTCGATCTTGCGGGTGAGCGCCGTGCCCTTCTCCTCGCCGTAGGCGGAGATCAGGGCCTGGGTCATGAGCCAGGACGTTGGTGACTGTAGGTTATTCACTATTCCCCTGATCGGCAGATCTGGGAAAGCGGCATGAGGGTGGCTTTGGGGGTGCTGGCAGGGCAGTTTCCGGCAGGG
>CACYPI010000122.1 GCA_902776275.1 uncultured Aeromonadales bacterium | reverse complement strand
CCAAGTGAATCACATTGGTGGTCAGCAAGAGGAACCCGCCGAAGATCTCCCAAGAGATCGGTAGGGATCCCCTCTCTTTAGAGAGGGGAGGATGTCAACCTCTGGTGCGGGACGTTCTCTGCGATGAAGCGGATCCCCGAGCGCCTTGCAAACTCGGTGATGAACATCCTCGCGGATCTGCAGCTGCCGTCGATGAAGAGATGCAGCGCGTTCAGCTTGTTCCAAGCCATGCCATGCCGCCAACGAACTTCTCGGCGGAGGTCGCGCACATCAAGGGCTCGGTCGAGTCCTGCGTGAAGATCCTCCTGGCCTCCTTCTTGATGTCGGGCGAGGCCGTGAAGTGGACAGTCATGCCGTTCTTGCGCAGGCCGCCCTGTAGCCCTAAATCATTACGGTCCTTCCCGGCCCATGGCCAGAGATCGCCAAACAGCGCCTTGTGGGTCTTCTTGAGGTAACCGTAATCCATGCGTCCTGAAGCGGTGAGCGGAACAGGGCATGGGCGCCTGCCACATAAGCCGCAGACGAGGCAGCATCGATGGCGTCGAAGCTGCCAAGACCGGGCCTGTTCTTCAACAGCAGCTCGACGATCCTCTTAGTGTCATCAGGCTTGCGAAGATCGATGAAGCTCGGCCTCCATCTCCTTGCAGAACTTGAAGCTCTCCGCCACGTACTCATCCCTTGAGATCAGTCCCCGCATGAGCTTTGCAAGAAGCGCCAGACCATCCCGCGAAGGAAAGCTGCCCTCGGCGGCGTTGGAGTTGATGAGCCATGACATCTCCTCGAACTGCCCCTCCGTCAGCTGATCCTTGAACTCCTGCGCGAAGGCCATGCTCTCTTCGTAGGAGTGAGAGATCCCATGCTTCTTTTCGTATTCTTTGCTAAGCATATTTCCCACCTCTTTTTTACATGTATTAATTATACTTCAAAATAAGGCACGCTCCAAGCGAAAGTTAAGTAATAATGCATTGTTATTAAAAAGAATATTCAGCAAATTTTCATCGTTTCAAGGCCGCATGAACAGCCTTGAAACCGGGCTTTGGGCATCGTCAGCAACTTACTGATCAACTGATGTTTTTTGAAGGCTTGTTTGCCCCTTGCGCAAGATCATCTTGATTGCGGGTACAGGGGGTTAGAATCAGATCGCCGCCTGCAATTGGAAAGCCCGTCAGGGCTTCCACATGCCAGCGCATCGCCAAGGGCCGCGCGCCCGGGCTTCTTCAGGAAGATAGATTTATGAAAGCAAAAGACTACATCATCATCGCGGTGATCTTCGCCGCCATCGCAGCAGTTGCCTCCGCCATCACCGCCAGGCTCATCGTCGAGCCCGCCTTGAGCTCGATGGCCGCAGTGCAGGAGGAGGTCAAGAAGACCGGGGCGTCTAACGGCGAGGTGCTTGCCGAACTGCGCAAGATCTCAGAGGCCTCTGGCGCCATGGGAGCGGATCTCAAGGAGATCAAGGGCCAGCTGCCTGACAGCAAGGTCGAGGCCGAGGGCAGCCATAAGTGCCTGGTGTTTGACGCAGACGCGGTCGCAAGCTGCAAGCCCGGCCAGAAGGTAACCTTCTTGCCGCTGCGCTGGGGCAACGACCAGCTGCCGGTCTTCGTTTCGCAGTACTGCGACCTCAACTACACGGTGGTCTGGAACAACGGCGGCGTGACCTGCATCAGGGCGCAGTACACCGATGCCGAGCTGCAGCAGATGGAGCAGGAGAAGAAAGAGGCCGAGGAGAAAGAGCAGGTCGAAGGGCAGGGCGACGATGCAGCCAATGGCGATGCGAAAGCCAAGCAGGATGACTCCAAGGAAGGGAAGTCGAAGTAGCCCCCGCCACCTTGCCCGCAACGGTGTCGATCGCGGCGCTTGCTCGGCGCATGAGCAGGGCGCATCCAAAATCCGAGCAGGGGATGGGGCAGGGTCAAAGCGCTGGAGCGCCACGGCAAGACCGCCTCTCATCTGCTTCATGCAGGGCAAGGGAAGCCTTGCTTCTGCTTGCGCTGCCTGCCGCGCAGCGCCGCGAGCACCATTCCGGGGGCGAAGCCCCCGGCCCTTTTGAGCCAAAGGGGCGGCAGGGCCGTCTCCCCGCCCTGCCGGGGCGAAGCCCCGGTGCAAATTGAACCGCACCGTTGCTTAAAAGCGCATGCAAAAGCCTTCGGCAAAAGCTTTCCGCGCCATCAGCCAAGTCCATGAGCTGAGGCTTGAGGGGTCAGATCGAACCACTCTCGAGTTGAGTCGAGCCTCTTGCAGAGGAGCCTGAATTCCTCTTCAGCCAGGCCGCATACCCTGTTCGCGCACATGCCTCATGCAAAAGGGACGCACTATGAGCCGCGGTCATGAGCCTCGCCGTCGGTTCCAACTGCGGGCTCTAGGACAGAGGCTGGAATTTACCGATGCAGCATCTCGGCGTCATCCTGTCATTCGGCGTCAATAAGCCGATCTCCTGCCGTTTTAAACCCCGCCTTGCGTCCACTGTATGTACTTCGTATAAGTTATATTATGTTAAATTTTGCATATTGAACCATGTTTGCAGCTTGCCGCAGCCCATTCTTGCCCACTGATCCGCTCGTACGGCATCACAGGTCCCGGGCTGGACCAGGCAGGCTTTGGGACAGGCATTCCAGGCCTCCTTCTGCCTTGCGTCTGAGAACTACTTGTCGGCGTCGTAGTAGTGAATCACCGAGCCGCCGTCTGTATCTGCCCTGAAGTACATCTGCTGCATCCTCCAGGCGTCGACCTTGGTGTAGGCAAGAAGTCCTGTCAGGCAGTCTGCGGGCATGCTCGCCGGACGGCCGAGCTTGAGAAGGCGTCTTGCCACCTCCCTTGTGATGGCGTAGCCGCTGGTGTAGTCGACGGTCTTGCGACGGTTGAAGAGCCAGTTCCACTTGCCGGCGCCTATCGAGCAGATCCTGATCCCGTTGACTTCCATGGTCTTTTGGTGGAACGGCTTGAGCTTGTCCTCGCAGTTTATGAAGAAGATCCCGCATCCGGTGCGCTCGACCATCTCGTCGAGGCTTTCGATGACACACTTTGCGCCATCCTTGATGGGCATCAGGTGGGAATGTAAATCATTTTGACTCTACTTTTGCATTTCTGTTTTCGGGCTGAAATGGCTGTGCGGCAAGGCCTGGGCGCCTTTCCGGCTCCTAAGAAAGCGATTTACGACGTTTCCTGGCGAAAGGATGGATTGCCAT
>CACYPI010000121.1 GCA_902776275.1 uncultured Aeromonadales bacterium | reverse complement strand
GAACTTTGGGGACATCATCTATGGTCTCCCTCCTATTTCGCGGCGTCCTGTGGCGGAGCTCCCATCTCTATCATCAGACAATACATTGAAAACCAGAATGCCCCCGATTAGGCGCCTTATATCCCCGGGCTGAAGCCCGGGGTTTTACGGCGTTTTTTTGATAAAGGCGGCCCTGGGCCGCCCGCGTTGTTTGATGATCCAGCTTACGCCTCAGGTGCCAGCTTGAAGCGCGAGAGATGGTCGCGCAACTCCTCTACCTCGGAGGCAAGCGACTGGAGCTGATCGTCGACCTGCTTGATGGCGGCAGATGACTGCTTGGTCAGATCGGTTACTCCGGCCATGTTGGTGGAGATCTCCGAGGAAGCGGTAGTCTGCTCCTCTGCTGCGGTGGCGATCTGGGCTATCTGCCCGTGCACGCCGTCCACGGACTGGGTTATGGAATTAAGCGCCGCCTCGATCTCGCGGGTCTTCACGGCAAGCGCGTCCATGCTCTTCGAGCTCTCCTCCATCGATGCATTGGCATCCGAGGAGTCTTTCTGCACTATCTCGACCATCCTGGTGATCTCCTGGGTGGACTTCGATGAGCGCGAGGCCAGCGAGCGCACCTCGTCGGCCACGACCGCGAAGCCCTTGCCGGCCTCGCCGGCGCGGGCGGCCTCGATGGCCGCGTTGAGCGCCAGCAGGTTGGTCTGGTTGGCGATGTCGTCGATGGTCTGGACAATGGTGCCGATCTTCTGGCACTGCTCCTGCAGGGCTGAAACGAGCTTGGCGTCCTTCCTGGTCTTCTCGACCTGCGACTGGATCTCATCGATGGTGCCGCGCACCTGGGACACGCCGTTGTCGACGATCCCCTTGGTTTCCTCGGCGCTCTTGGAGGCGTTCTCGCAATTCTTGGCGATATCGGCTGTGGTGGATCTCATTTCCTCGGAGGCGGCTGAGACGGTGACCGCATGGTTCTCGCAGTCATCCGAGGAGGCGATGATCTTGCTGGCGCTCTCCCTGACCCCAGAGAGCGTGGCGGTGATGGCGTCGGCCGTCGAAAGCGCCATGGTGAGCGAGTGGTTCAACGCATCACGGGTCTTGATGAGCGCCTTGGCCGCATGCGCAAACTCGTCGTTGCCGTGGACGTGGACCTCGGTTGCCAAGTCGCCCTCGGAGATCTGGTTCAAGCGGTTTGAGAGCGAGGCCAGGCGCACGGTGATGAACTTGGTGATCCCGTAGGTCACGAACACACCCACCACGAGCGAGAACACGATGGCTGCGACGATCGCGTACACGGACTTGGAGTCGGAGGCCTTCTTGGTCATCTCGACGCATACGGCCGTCTGCTCATCAGCTATCTTCTTGAAGGCGAGGAAGGACTGATTCACCGAAGGCATCACCTGGTTTAGATAGGTGTCAAGCGCGGTGTAGTAGTCGTCGGAGCGGATGATCGGGTCTACCTTCGAGATGTAGGCGTCAGCGGCCGCCGCCATCGCGTTCTTGAAGTCATCGACATTCTTGCCGTACTGGGCGGAGGCAGGCAGATCGCCTATCGTCTTGCCGTCGAGCTTTGCCGCATCCTCGGTGGCCTGCTTGAATTTGGAGGCGGTTTCATCGGCCACCTTCTCCATCTCGCTGTGGTCGGCAGAGGGGCTCATGAACTGCACGATCGCCAAGTTGAGCTCCTGCAGCGAGATCTGCGCATTCATGACCGCGGCGTTGGACTGCCCCAGGATCTTTTCAACAGACGATGACGACTTGGCCGACACTGCGTTCATGCGCAGCGCGGCGACTCCGATGGCGATCATCAACAGCAATATGAAGCCGAAGCTTGTGATCAGCTTGGCCTTGGTGGTCAGGTTCTTTCCCAATGAGAACATCTTTGCATGGCTCCTTGAAGAAAAATGCCCCGCCCTGCGCGGGCGGGCCGTGTTTGTTCTTGACTGACGGTCTTAATAGTTCACGCAGCGCAAACGTTTCTGCAATGATGCTACGGGGCTTCCATAGCACTGTATGAGGGATGGCTTTTTCGTTGTATCAAAGCCAGATCCACACTCGGCATTGCTGCCCATGCATCGATTCTATGGTATGCAAGCGCTTGGCGCTGTGAGGAAAGGCAAATTTGGAAAAGCAGGCTCCAACGTTTCAGAAAATGCAGAGCCGTGGAAAGGCTCTGCACGATGATCGTGCGCTGTCAGCTGGCGGACAGCCCAAGCTCCTTTAGCACGGCGGGGATGTGCTCGCGGTCCGCCGGCACCCAGTCAAGCGACATCGCGTCCTTGGCATCGGCCCAAATGAGGCCTGTGTGCTCGCCCTGAATGAGGCAGGGGCGCTCGCCTTCCATGAGGGTGCACAAGAAAAGCTTCATCGAGAGATGGAAGGTGTCGTAGTCATGCTCGACAGACTCTATCACGCGCTCAGGCACGATGGCGCAGTCAAGCTCCTCCTCAATTTCGCGCACGCAGGCCTGCTCGAAGCTCTCGCCGGGCTCAAGCTTGCCGCCGGGGAACTCCCACATGAGGGCGAAGCGCTTGCCAAGCGGCCTGCGCGCGGCGAGGAAGCGGCCCTCGCTTACGATGGCCGCGGCCGCGACCTGTACTGTCCTTAAAGCCTGATTTGAAGAATACTGCGCGTCCATTTGATCCTCCGTGGCTGTGAAACTCGCAAATCCGCGGACATGCGCCCTGCCCTGCGGCAGCGCCTATCCTAGCAGACGCAGCGGACGGAGGATGGCGCAACTTCAGCCTGAAACATGCAAGCGCCGGCGCCTCTTCTTGGCTATGATCTCCTTGTGAAGAACATCATCAGCGCCATATGGAACCGCAGGAGCCTCTCGGATCTCGTCCGGGAGATGCTCGACTCGCTCGATCCCGATCTCTGGCTTTCAGAGTACCGGCAAAGCGAGGACGGCAGGACCAGGACCGGCCGCGCCATGGCAGCGTCGCTTGAGCGCATCCTCGCCAAGGCCAGGAAGGAAGGCGTGCCCCTCGGGGTGGACACCGGGATCCGCTACAGCCTCGAGGAGGCCTACATAGACCGCCAGCGCTTCATCGCCAGGATCTGCGGAAGGCTCGAGATGGAGAAGACCGCCTCCGGCCTTGCCGGATTGGCGCTGCTGTGCCTCGTGCTGATCCTCTGTGCCGTTGTCTCATCATAATGGCTCATATAACCGAAAATGCCACCCCAAATGTGTAGTTCAGATTTCCTCCGGCGCTGCCATTGGCCGGCCATGCGGCGCCGTCAGCCCGCGCTCTCGATCTCCTTCATGAACGAGAGGTCAAGCCTCAGTGCCTTGAGCAGATCCCTCTGCCTTTTGGTGACCGCGTCCTTGAGCCGCCAGCCGCCGGCGGTCTTCACGAACTCGATTTTCTCAAGCTCCGTGATCGCGCCCTCGACAGTCGAGCCGTAATCCTTCTGCCACTCCTTCGTCCTGCTGCGGATCAGCCTCCACAGTATGAGC
>CACYPI010000120.1 GCA_902776275.1 uncultured Aeromonadales bacterium | reverse complement strand
TCTTGCATGCGGTAATTCCCGCATTTGTTGATTTCACGAACATTTTAAGGGTAAATCCACGATTCTTGCATCAGTGGGGTCGCTTCATATTGTCTGATCAAAATCCGCCCGATCTGCCCTCAGATGGCAGATATGGCGCGTCCACCGCAGTGCAATTGGAATAATTTCCAATTCAAAGGCCAAGTCCTGCCTGATGTCCTTCAAGTTTTACGCAAGCAACTGATATTTTTGTGCAAAAGCTTGCAGAAACAGGGATCCCGCACTAAGCGTCCGCAGTGTCCCGCCCATCGCGCAGCCAGCCGATCCTGCCTTCCCGCATCGTGCCTGGTCGCCAAGCCCGGGCGCAAGGGCCTGCTCGTGCGCCACAGCCAGAAGGCCGCCGCGGGGGCCGGCCCCAGGAAGCGCGCCCCGAACATCGTGCTCTACGCCGAGGATCTCACCGTGAGCTTCGACGGCTTCAAGGCGTTGAACGCCCTCACGTTCTACCTTGAGGCGGGGGAGCTACGCTGCTTCATCGGCCCCAACGGCGCGGGCAAGACCACGATGATGGACGTGCTCACGGGCAAGACCCGCCCGGATTCAGGGCAGGCCTGGTACCGCCCCGATCCCCAGGATCAGGACCTCAGGGGGCTCGTGAACCTGACGGCGATGGACGAGGTGGCCATAGCCCAGAGCGGCATCGGCCGCAAGTTCCAGAAGCCTTCGGTGTTCGAGACGCTCACCGTGGGGCAGAACCTCGAGCTCTCGCTCAAGGGGCCGCGCGGGGTGTTCGACGCCTACCGGGCGAGGCTTGGCGCCAAGGACCGCGAGTTCATGGAGTCGGTGCTCGAGAGGATCAAGCTCCAGGATCGCGTCAACGAGATCTCCGGCGCCCTCTCGCACGGGCAGAAGCAGTGGCTTGAGATAGGCATGCTGTTGATGCAGAAGCCCGGGCTCATCATGCTCGACGAGCCGGTCGCCGGCATGACGCCCGAGGAGATAGGAATGACCATCGATCTCTTGCGCGAGCTTGAGGGCTCGGCGACCATCATGGTCATAGAACACGACATGGACTTCATCCGCGCCATCGCCAAGAAGGTGGTGGTGCTGTGCCAGGGATCGGTTCTGGCCGAAGGGACGATGGACGAGATCCAGCGCAACCCGCAGGTCATAGAAGCCTATCTCGGGGAGGGAATAGACTGATGGCAGCCGCGCTTGAATTTCACGACATCGAACAGTACTACGACGAAAGCCACATCCTAAACGGGGTTACGCTGAGCGCGCAGCAGGGCGAGTGCACCTGCATCATGGGGCGCAACGGCGTGGGCAAGACCACGCTGCTCAAGTGCCTGATGGGCCTGGTGCCCATCAGGAGCGGGAGCATCATCTTCAATGGCAGGGAAATCTCAAAACTCGCCCCCGAGGATCGGGCGCGCGCGGGACTGGGCTACGTGCCCCAGGGCCGCCAGATCTTCCCGCTGCTGACGGTCGAGGAGAACCTCAAGGTCGGGCTGCCGCTGCGCAAGGACGGCGCCCGCTCGATCCCGCAGTTCATCTACGACTTCTTCCCGGTGCTAAAGCAGATGCTCGGGCGCCTGGGAGGCGATCTCTCAGGCGGGCAGCAGCAGCAGCTTGCCATCGGCAGGGCGCTGGTCACCGAGCCTTCGCTCCTGGTGCTCGACGAGCCCACCGAGGGCATCCAGCCGAACATCGTGCGCGAGATCGCCGACATCATCAGGAGCCTCAACTCCAAGCTCGGCATCACGGTGCTCCTGGTCGAGCAGAAGGTGCCCTTTGCAAGGCGCATGGCCGACAGCTACGCTATCATGAACCGCGGAAGCGTCGCGCGCACGGGCCGCATGCAGGGCCTGGACGCGGAGACGGTCAAGCAGTTCCTGAGCGTGTGAGCGCAAGAGGTCAGATGGCGGGACAAGAGGAAGAGCGGAGGCAGGACAGGTCGGGCTTTGGCGACGATCGGCGCTGGAACGGGGCGGTCGACGCCGTGTTCGCGCCCTCGTCGGGCAGAACCGTGCTGCGGTCCCTGGACTTCTACGGTCCGCTGCGCATCCAGTCGCTCTTCTACCCCGAGGGCGGGGAGTGGGTGCGGTGCTCGCACTGCTACCTCCTCCATCCGCCCGGGGGGCTGGTGAGCGGCGACTGCCTGAGCGTCAGCGCCGAAGCCGAGGACGGGGCGAGGGCCCTCGTGACCACGCCAGCGATGACCAAGGTCTACATGGCCGACAGCCATCATGTGCGCCAGAGCGAAACTATCTCGCTCAAGGCACGCAGATCGGATCTCGAGTGGCTCCCCCAGGGGGTGATCTTCTTTGACGGATCGGACGCGGCCTTTGATCTCGCAGCCGATCTCGACGAGGAGAGTTCGCTCTTCGCGCTATCGCTCAACGTCTTTGGCAGGAAGGAGAACGCGGAGGACTTCGTGAGCGCCCGTTGCGCGCTCACGACCGCGATCACCCGCTGCGGCGCGCCGCTCATCACCGAGCGCATGGAGCTCTCCCCGGGGTGCCAGGCGATGCGCTCCCCGGCCTCGCTCTGCGGCTTTGGCGTGTGCGGCTCGCTCTATGCCGTGGCCCGTCCTGGCGATGAGGCTGGGCTTGAGAAGGCTGTAGCTGAGATCGCCCCTTCCATCGCCCGCTTCGATGGCAGCTGCATGGCCGCGGTAAGCTTTGCAAACCACGTGGCCGCAGTCAGGGTGCTCTGCCAGGGCAGCGAGGAGGCGTTTTCGATCCTCTCTGGCGCCTGGGAGGCGCTGCGCCCCGCCGTCAGCGACCGCAAGGCAGTGAGGCCGAGGATCTGGGCCACGTGATCCCTGCCCTTGGGCAAGAAATGGGCAAGGAATGGAAGGCGCCTGGAGGTTCTGGCCTCCAGGCGCCTTCTTTTATCGCCTGTCGCAACTGCCCTGTGTCTTGCAGCCTAAACTTTGGGGATCCTGGTTTCTAATCTTTTAGGATCCGCCCTGGCAGGCCCGCGTCGAGTGGCCGCAGGAGCTTTATGGTTGATTTGGGGAGCCCTTTCGTCAGATAGGCTCCGCGGCCGGCAGGTCGCGAGGCTTGGATCTTCCAAACGACCGTCATCAAACAGCTTGTGATCTCTGCTTTATCTTGGTCTCAGATGGCCTGGCGGCAAGCTGCTGGCCCTTTAAAACGAGATCTTGACTTGGCAGTTTGCTCTATGGCTGGCTCCTCCTTTCTGATGGAGCGGCAGCAGGAGCAGAAGCTTCGCGACTCCTTCTCGATCTTTCGAGTCAGCTTATTCAGCATGTACCTCATGGACGAGATGATCTGACTTTTGACGGTATTAAACAGCTGGCCCTGGCGCTTGCTGCCAAGGCCGAGCCACTGCTTCCTAGACTTGAAGCGGATCTCGTTGATCCCGCGCCTCGAATAGAGCCTGATGACCTCCTGGTCCGTGGGGATTCAGTTTGTGCAGACGAGGGCGATGAACTTGCCGGGCCTGCGCCGCGCTTTGTCTGCGAAAACTCCGAGGGCGCAAGTTCGCTCTCAAGCCCTGCTGGCGCAAAAGCCGCATCTGCCTTGCGGAGACTTAACAAAATCTTGGGATTTCAAACAGCTCTGATATAATCGCAAATAAAGGCGGCAGATTGGCGAAGGCTCATTGAACCTAGCGTCAAAGCCTTTGTTCAGAGGAGAGCGGACATGCAGGAGAAAAAAACGAGAGCCGGAACGGAGGACTTTGAAAAGCTCATATCCTCAAACGGCTATTACGTTGACAAGACCAGGTTCCTGCGGCCCCTGCTTGAGGACACGGGGGACGTGGCGCTGTTCACGAGGCCACGCCGCTTTGGCAAGACCCTGACCATG
>CACYPI010000119.1 GCA_902776275.1 uncultured Aeromonadales bacterium | reverse complement strand
CACGGGATCGGGCTTTCTTGATCTGCGCCCCTGCGTTGGTTTGTCAAAACACATGGTGTTCCTCCATCAGAAAAGTGATGGAGGTATCCTAACCTGCTGCGCTTACAGTAATTTGATCGTAACTGCAGCATCGTAACTCTGTAATTTAAGGTGAAGTTTTTGCAAAAAGGATGGAAATTGCAAAGGGAAGGCTTGGATCGATCTGGTTATCGCTTCATAGGATCAAAGTGTAAGAATTAACACCGGAGACCGGCTGGACGCCGAGATCCAGGCCGAGGAAGCCGTCCGCAAGCGCCATGAGGGCTCCTGCATCGAGGAGACCCCCAGTTCCATCCTCATCTACAGGCAGGCAAGAAAGCACAGGAAGGCGGCAAGGCCGTGGCTGCGCTACTTCGGCTTCACCGCCAGGAGGAAGCCGCCCGGATGCCCGGGCTGACGGACCAAGCCATTGTGTTACATTTGTTACAATATGTAATGTATCTTTTATTGCACTTGTGCATCGAATGTGGTATAATAAAGCCATGCAATCAAGGGAAGTCAGATGGTTTTCCATACATCCGTAACCTTTTTGCATGAAACGTAACTTGAAGAGAGGAAACCACCATGAGAGGACTCAATGTTGTGATGCTCATCGGCAACGTCACCGAAGATCCCAGGATGTACCAGAGCAAGAACGGCTCGGGCACGCAGATCGCCAACTTCTCGCTCGCCGTGAACGAGAGCCGCAAAGGGCCAGACGGCAACTATGCCGAATACGCGGAGTTCGTCCGCATCGTCTGCTTCGGCAAGACCGCCGAGATCGCAGGCATGTACGTCAAGAAGGGCTCCCAGCTCCACATCACGGGCAAGCTGCGCACCCGCGAGTACGAGAAGGACGGGATCAAGCGCTACGCCACCGAGGTGATCTGCGATCCCACGGGCCTAATCCTGCTTGGCAGGAAGGACGGGCAGGGCAAGGCTGCGGCAGGGCAGCCCGCCGCACAGCCCCAGTACGGGCAGGGGGCGCAGTACGGCGCCCAGGGCACCGCCCCTGCACCGGCTCCGGCTCTGGCTCCAGCCCCCGCGCAGGGCGCAGGGCACCCGCCAGTCTGCGGCCCCTCGTCCTACCAGGGCGGCGCTCCGGCCCCGCAGGCTGGGTACGCCCAGCCTGCGGCCCAGCCGGCCTACGGCTACGGGCAGATGGACGAGGATCTGCCGTTCTAGCAGCCGCGCCGGGGGAAGCGCCCCCCGGCGCCTTCAAGGAGGGAATGTGATGAAAGGGAATGAAATGGCGATCCCGCGCAACCCCCGCGTGCGCATCGAGTTCTGGCTCTACGACCAGATCACCCGCGCCGCCGGGGTCACGGATCACGAGATGGGGGAGTCGGTCTCGCGCGACCGCTCGACGATCTGCCGCGCCCGCGCAAGGGGCAGGGCCGATCCGCACAGCCTGATGCCGGAGTGCCTCACCCGGCCGGCCTACGAGCTAGCGAGGGCGCTTGCAGGCGACAGCCGCTTCAACAGCTTCGTGGCCTTCGTGCAGGCCGTGGGCGGCAGGGAGGGCGGCGCTATTCCGGGCGTCTCCGGGAAGGAGGGCCTGTGACGGGGCGCATGGGCACCAGCGCCTACGTGGCCATGGAGCTGCGCCGCAGGATCAGGGGGAGCGCGTTCGACCCGCGCACCGGCAGGCTCAAGCTCGTGCTCGCGGAACCCGGCCCCTTCGGCCCGGAGTTCTTCGAGGCAAGCGAGACCATGGAACGCGATCCGTCAGGCGGCTGGGAGCTGGCCGACTCCTCGGAATCCAACCGCAGCGAGAGGATTTTCCGCAGGCTCAGGAGGATGTTCAGGAACGATCCCGAGCTCAAGGGCCTGGACGCGCACGGCATCGACAACGCCATCACGGTCGGCTGGCAGGATCTGCTGTCAGGCATCGCCGCCGCATGGCGCGGATGAACAGAATTTTTTTTTTCACAAGGGGAAGCAAATGCCTTTCAAGTCCAATTCCAAAATCAACACCGACAAGGAGAAGAAAATGATCCACCGCACGGCAATGGCAGCGGCAATCGCGGCGGCGCTGGCGCCATCCATCGCATCCGCATCCTACGACGAGGAGATCCAGGTCGCCGGCCCGTCCTCGGGCAGCTACAGCATCTCGCTTGACAGCTTCAACTACGGCTCCGAGCTGGGCGGCGCGGCGGGCAACGTCCTGCTTTACTGGGACGACGACAACCCGTCCGCCGAGACGACGTGGGGGAAGGAGCTGGTCGTGACCAAGCTCGACAACTTCGAGGCGGACAACGTGATCGACGTTGAGATCAGGAGCCTCCATTTCACCGGGGTAAGCTCGCTTGCAGCGGGCGACAACATGATCCTGTTCAAGGTTCAGGATCTCAACGGCAACACGCTGTCCCTCGTGAGCACCAGCGCCCCGTACACCCTCGGCACCGTGCTCCAGGGCACCGGCACCGTCTCGCTCGCCAAGTCCTACGATGCCAACACGTCCGACGACAGCGTGAAGTACACCATCGCCACGGTGTCCGGCTCGTCCAGCGGAACCGGCTCCGGCGGCTCATCCTCAAGCGGCAGCTCCGACACCGGCTCCAGCGCCTCCTCCGGCTCGTCAGGGACGATCTCATCGACTGCGGGCCTCGGGCTCTCCGTGCAGCCGCAGACCCGCGCCGCGTCGCTCGCCATGTCGGCGGCCACGCTGGCAGGGCAGGCTTCCGCCAGCAACGCCGCGATCGCCCTTGAAAGGCTCGCCCTCTCGGCGGCCTACGGGATCCAGACCTTCGGCACCCTCGGCGGCGGCTATGCAAGGCAGGACTTCGGCGGCGACCATGTGGGCCTGTCAATCTTCAACCTGACCGCCGGAGTGGGCGACAGGATGCAGCTCTCAAACGGCGCGGAGCTCTCCCTCGGCGGCTTCGTTGAAAGCGGCTACGGCAAGTTCGACAGCCACTACGGCGCCGGAATTGCGGAAGGCAGGATCGGGAAGAAGGGCCATGTCCGCTACACCGGCCTGGGCTTCGGCCTCCGCGCCGTGTCCGCGAGCGGATGGCACGCAGGCGCAATCGCCCGCGCAGGCGGCATGAAGTCAAAGCAGGACGGCGCCCTGTACAGCGCGGCCCTCGGCTCGTCCACGGGCTTTGAGATCAGCACCCCGTACTACGGCGCAACCCTGGGCGGCGGGAAGATCATCCCCGCGGGCGACAGCGCGGACGTTGACGTGCGCGGCAGCGCCTCGTGGCTCCACCAGGACGGCGACAGGTTCAACGCCTTCGGCGACACCTACAAGCTCGGCTCTGTGGACTCGGTCGTGCTGAAGGCAGGCGCGCAGTACGAGCGCCGCCTCTCCGGGGCCGCCGTGATCTATGCGGGAGCCGGATGGCAGCAGCAGCTCGGCGGCAAGGCCGACCTCAAGGTCAGGGCCGCAGGCGACAACGTGTGGTATTCCGCTGACTCCTCGGAAGTGAAGGGCGGCTCCGCCTACGCGCAGTTCGGCTTCAAGGCCAACCCGAAGGGCGGCCTCAACCTCGACATTGCCATCGGCGGTTACGCCGGGGCGGATGCGCGCGGCGCTTCGGCAAGGGCGCAGGCCATGTACCTGTTCTGAAGCCGTTAAGGAAGTTGAACTGCACCCCGGCCCCCATGGGCCGGGGATTTTTTTGCCTCCCGCACGCCATTGCGCGGGCCTTGTCTTGCACATTTGTTGCGTTATTGAAACAAATGTGATATAATATCCGCATCAAATGCATGGAAAGGAGTCGCAAATGGCAAGGGCGAAGGAGAGGAGATCCCGCTTGGTGACAATGAGGATCTGGCGATGGCGGTTGAGTTCGAGGTTCCGGCTGCCTTTGCCCTGGAGGCGCTGCGGCGCTGCGATTTTGACTTGGAGAAGGGAACTGTCATGGCTCCTGAAATGTCTTGGCGCTATGACTTGGGCTCGCCCAGGGTTCCGAAGGATTTCTCCATGCTCCAAAAATCCTTGGAAATAACCATTAAGATCGACCGCTATTCCAAGGCAACCTCGATCGGCGATCCCATGACCCCGACCACCCTCTGAACCCGCATTCCACCGTCAAGCC
>CACYPI010000118.1 GCA_902776275.1 uncultured Aeromonadales bacterium | reverse complement strand
CTTGACGGTGGAATGCGGGTTCAGAGGGTGGTCGGGGTCATGGGATCGCCGATCGAGGTTGCCTTGGAATAGCGGTCGATCTTAATGGTTATTTCCATCATGGCGTTGTTGCCCTTGCCGCCCATCTCGAACACGAACTGCCCGACGTTCTTCAGCGCATCAAAGACGCAGCCGAGCATCCTCGGCTGCAGCCTCTTGTCTATCCAGTGGAAGACCGCGTTTGAGAAGATCACGTCCACCGGCGCCTCGAGCTTGAACGAGGTGGCGTCGCCCACGGCAAAGCGCAGCTCAGGATGCGATGCCTTGGCTGCCTTGATCTGGCTCTCGGAGCCATCGATGCCGAACGCATCAAGCCCTGCATCCTTGAGCTTCTGCGTGAGCGCGCCGTTGCCGCATCCGAGATCGAGGCAGGTCATCCCAGGCCTGGCCTCTAGCAGGCCTAAGAGCGCCTCCCCGTAGCCTGCCACATACGAGAAGCTCTTTGCGTACTTGCCAGCGTCCCATGCGATGTTCGCCATGATCCCTCTTGAAATAAGCAAGGCCCCGCAAGCGGGGCCGTCGTGGGCCTATGTCTTAGGGTGCCACAAAAACAGGAGGCTGGCGCGATGCCAGTCTCCTCAAAGCGGCCAGGCCGCATTCAGGCAATTTGATCAGCCAAGGTTCCTGGCCACGAAGTCCCAGTTGATGTGGGCGACGAAGTCCTTTAAGTAGTCCGGACGGCGGTTCTGGTAGTCGAGGTAGTAGGCGTGCTCCCAGACATCGACCGTCAACAGGGGCTTGAGGCCGTCGGTGAGCGGGTTGCCGGCGTTCGAGGTGTTGACGATCTTAAGGGAGCCGTCCTTGTCCTCGACCAGCCAGGTCCAGCCTGAGCCGAAGTTGCCCGCAGCGCTCTTTGCAAACTCATCGGTGAACTTCTCAACCGAGCCGAAAGCCTTCTCAAGCGCGGCCTTGAGCTTTGCAGGAACCGCCACGGCCTTGGGGCTTATGCCATCGAAGTAGAAGCCGTGGTTCCAGGCCTGGGCTGCGTTGTTGAACAGCGGCCCCTTGGCCTTCTTGATGATCTCCTCAAGGCTCTTGCCCTCGAACTCGGTGCCGGCGGCAAACTTGTTGGCGGTGTCGACATAGGCCTTGAAGTGCTTGTCGTGGTGGAAGTTCAGGGTGTTCTCGGAAATGAAGCCCAGCGCGTTCTTTGCATAAGGCAGATCGGGAAGGGTGAATGCCATGGTGGTGTCTCCTTTTTTCTTTTGAATCTGTTTCGTATGGCTTCAGAGTACATCATTTAACTGATAACGATTCTCATTTGCAAAAAGATTGTATCAAATCGAATTTGAGCTGAAGCCTCTTTCCACGATTGTAGGCGATCGCCTTGAACGATGCCGTGACGCGATCAGCAGTAGGGGCGTCTCCTTGTCTGACAGGCATCGGAAAATCAAGGAGGTACGCAAGCTGATCCGCGCCCTTAAGGCCTTTGCCTTGAGCGCCATGCATGCTGCCTTGATGTGCCAATCTATCAAAATGCCTAAAAAGCATTTAGAATAAGATAATATTCTTATAATGAGCAAAACAGCGCAGGCTTGCTGCCACGCGGCTGAAAGGAGGCCTTCCATGGCTGCGATGAAAATGCTCAAGGGCGCCTTGCTGTGCGCCGCGCTGCCGATCGGCCTTGCTGGCGCGGCAAGCGGGGCTGCAGCGGAGGATGCCATGAGGATCAGCGTATCGGACGGCTTGAACGAAGCCGTGTTTGAACTAGTTGAAACCAAGGCGGCAAAGTCGCTCTACGCGATGCTGCCTTTCACCGTCAAGGTTGAGAATTACTCTGACAACGAGAAGATCTTCTACCCGCCAAGTAAGGTTGAAACAGGAGCCTCGGAGATAGAGTCTGCCTGCCCCGCAGGCACGCTCGCGCTCTTCTCGCCATGGGGCAACGTGGTGATGTTCTACGGTCCGGCGCCCAAGTACCCGGGGCTCTATGTCCTGGGCAAGGCGGTCTCGGGCGAAGGCAAGATAAAATCGATGTCAGGAAGCATCACCGCGAGCAAGGCCAACTGACGCCTGTGGCGTCGCGGCGCGGGGAAGCACCCTTTGATGCGGCAGCTTCTCTGTGCCTCATGCAGGATGCGAAGGAATTTCCATGGGCGGAATAGATAGTCCTTATGTCACGCTCTCGTGCAGGATCAGGATGCCTGCGGTCGGGCTTGGCACCTGGAGCCTTAAAGGCAGCGCCGGCATCGACGCGATGCTCAAGGCCCTCGAGCTTGGCTACAGGCTCCTCGATACCGCGACTTACTACCGCAACGAGCGCGAGGTCGGGGAGGCGGTGCGGCAGTCGGGGATCCCGCGCGAGGAGATCTTCATCACCACCAAGATCTACCCCACCGAATACGGCCGCCCCGACGAGGCGCTCGAGGGATCCTTGGACAGGCTCGGATTGGGCTATGCCGACATGGCGATGCTCCACCATCCCGCAGCAGACGACCTCAGGGCCTGGGGCGCCATCGAGCGCGCGATAGCCCAGGGCGAGGCGCGCTGCGGCGGACTCTCCTGCTACAGCCCATCCCAGGCCCGCGACTTCATGGCCCGCGTCAAGGTGCGTCCGCAAGTCGTGCAGAACGAGATCCATCCTTACTTCCAGGATGCCGCATCCGTGCGGGGGCTCCAAGATCTCGGCCTTGCCGTGCAGTCCTGGTACCCGCTGGGCGGGCGCGGGCATGTGCGCAGGATCCTGAAGGACAAGACAATCGTCGCCATCGCGCAGGCCCACGGAGTGTCTCCATCGCAGGCGGTGCTTCGCTGGGAGCTTCAGCGCGGGATCATGGTGATCCCAGGATCGTCGGATGAAAAGCACCTTCGGGAGAACCTCGATCTCTTCTCGTTTGAGCTAAGTGAAGATGAGATGGCCCGCATGGCCGCGCTCGAGCGCGGGGAGAAGCACGGCTGGGCATGAGAAGGCGGGGCGGGTCTTCATCAAAACCGCGCCAAAGTCTGAAACTCTCCTCTTTGCGGTGGCAAGGAGCGTCCTGCTCGCCCATAATGCTCTCATGCCATCTACGCTTTGAGGAGCAGGGGGATCAGATGCGCCACCAGAAGACAATGACGTTCGCCTTCGCAAAAGGCAGGCCCGTCCTGGTAGATGATGAAAATGGCGCCGAGGTTGGCACCGATGCTGCAGGCACGCAAGTAGAGCTCGCGCCCCACGTCTTCTTGTCGATTGTCAAATCAGAGCTGATGGATCCTGCGGTGATCCAGGAGATCTGCGACGGCAAGGGCTTGGAGAAGATCAAGCAGTACGTCGCCCTCGGCGACAAGTGGGCGGTGTCGGCCAGGACTGGCAGCGCCACGCTGAAGTACCATAGCCTGCTCTCGATGCTCGGCCAGGCCCACACCATGGATACTCCAGAGGCTGACTTCCTCTCGCTCCTGATGATCCTCTTTGCCAAATACGGCGTGGTCACCTGTGAAGGCCGCGATGATTCCATCGCCCCTGATCCGGTGGCGGCGGCGTTTTTCGTGTTCCCAACCATCCGAGCCATCGCGGCCAAGACCAAGGAGGCTCAGATGATGGAACCCCTGGTGCGCGAAGGCCTGCTCTCTCTCATAAGCCAGAGCGCCAAGCCAATCGAAAAGCGCGAGTACTCCTCGCTGCCGCGCCACCTCTGCGTCCAGAACGCGATGCGCCCCAACTCGCCAGGCCCCAAGGACAAGGCTGAGGAGGATCTGCTGCGCGACTGCGTGGAAAAGCAGTGCGCCGAGAATGATCCCGAGGCAATTGAATACAAGGCCGAGGCCCTCATGGACGGGCATGGCGTCTTCAAGAAAGACCTGAAGGAGGCAGGGCGTTGCTTCAGGCAGCTCATTGACATAAGCGCTGATGAGCATATCGCGGCACGCTTCTACTGGCGCCTCTCGCGCCTGCACTCGATGCGCGGGATGAAGGACGATGCCAAGTCCTGGGAATGCCTGTCGGCGGCAGTGGTCGGCCGCGACGGGTTTGCGCTGTGCGATTTTGCAGAAAAATTCAAGGATGCCAGCTCAGGCGGCGTCTTTAGCGGATTGGGGCTGGAGGCCGTATTGCGCGCCCTTCGGGACGGGATTGAGGATTATCAAAAAAGCGCCGTAAAACCCCGGGCTTCAGCCCGGGGATATAAGGCGCCTAATCGGGGGTATTCTGGTTTTCAATGTATTGTCTGATGATAGAG
>CACYPI010000117.1 GCA_902776275.1 uncultured Aeromonadales bacterium | reverse complement strand
CTGCTCGAGGGAGAGCAGGAGCTTGGTCGCCGAGTTGGAAGTCGGCCAGATCTCCTTGGGGAAGCCCTTGGTCTCGTAGAGCCTGGTGCCCTTCGCATCGACTAAAAGGCATCCTGCGCCGCCGACGATGAGCAGGTAGGGCACCTTGGCCTTCCTGGCGGCATCCACAATCGAGTCCTCGCCCCTGGCGTAGTTGGGGCCGATGTCCTGGGTGGTCCAGCCTGGGTGGTAGGCGGACACGATAGCATCGAAGCCCTCGAGCTTATCAGCAAAGTCAGGGGCGTTCACGTCGGCTGCCACGGCGTGGACGTTCGGATTCTTTTCAACCTTCTCCACATGGCGCGCAAAGGCAGTCACCTCGTGGCCGCGGGAGGCCAGCTCCTTCACCACAGCGCTGCCCACATATCCGGTCGCTCCAATCACTGCAAACTTCATGATGTCCTCCTGGGATTTTCTTAAATCGCTTTGGCTGGAACCCATCGTCCCAACCGATGGCTAAAGGATATCCGTAAAGCTTTTAAAAAGTAAGTGCTATGCAAATTGTAAGTAATGGAGATATTTTTCAACCAGCTGTAATTTAATGAAATTTAGTTTGAGATTTTTGGAGCTGATGTGACGGCCGCGGGGATTTCCCAAAAGGTCAGGCATCCAGGCAGGCTCGCTGCTGGATGCTGCACCACTTCTTCACAGCCGGAGGGTTGCCGCGGAAATAGACAGGGGCCGCGTTGCGGCCCCTGTCCAACCGTGGCCTGCTCAGGCTATCGCAGTGAGCGGGCGCTTTAGCACGAAGCGCGAGAGGTAGGAGAGCACCGCGCCGTACACCGGCACGAAGATGGCGAGCCCTGCGCTGAGCTTCACGATGTAGTCCACGGTGCCGATCTCAAGCCAGTGGGCGGCCATGAACTCGTCGGGGCAGCCCATGAAGGCGACGGCGAAGAACACGTAGGTGTCAAGCAGGTTGCCGAACACCGAAGAGGCCGCCGGGGCGGGCCACCACTGGCGCATGCGGCGCAGGCGCTGGAACACCAGGATGTCGGCAAGCTGGCCTAGCGCGTAGGCCGAGAACGAGGCCAGCGCGATGCGGAACACGAAGAGGTTGAAGTCGCCGAGCGCGGCAAGCCCCTGGTAGTGGCCGTGGGCCATCACGGTGCCGAAGAGGTAGGAGAGCACGAGCGCCGGGAGCATCGCCAGGAAAACGATCTTGCGGGCGCGCGCCTGCCCGAAGATCCTCACGGTCAGATCGGTGGCCACGAAGATGAAGGGGTAGGTGAAAGTGCCCAGCGTGGTGTCCACGCCGCAGATCTGCAAGGGGATCTGGACGGCGAAATTGCTGAGCACGATGATTAAGATGTGTGCAAACCAAAGCTTTTTTAAAGGGAAAGAAATACCATTCATGATGATTTTCGTTTCAGGAAAGTTAGAGTAGGAAAAAGAACCGCGGGCGGAAGCCCGTGGCGGCAATTGTACATTCTATGGCCCCGGGCGCGGCGCCCGGGGCGCAAAACAGGTGGAAATACCCATGGCCGACAAGCAGCCACTGATCCTCATCGACGGATCGTCGTTCCTCTACCGCGCGTTCTACGTCTCGCGCGACCGCTTCACATCAAGCTCCGGGATCCCCACCGGCGTGAGCATGGTGATGGCAAGGATGTTCAGCGGCATCGTCAAGCGCTTCCCGCACTCGCCGATCATCGCGGTGTTCGACGCCCACGGGAAGAGCTTCCGCGCCAAGATGTACCCCGAGTACAAGGCCAACCGCCCGCCGATGCCCGATGAGCTGCGCATCCAGCTCGATTACGTCAAGCGCCTGGTGCAGGGCATGGGCATGCCGCTGGTGCAGGTCCCGGGGGTCGAGGCCGACGACGTGCTGGGCACCTACGCAAAGAGGGCCGAGTCAAAGGGCATGCAGGTCGTCATCTGCACGGGCGACAAGGATCTCGCGCAGCTCGTGGACGATCAGGTGACGCTCCTGGACACCATGAGCGGCAAGGCCTACGACGCCGAGGCGGTCAAGGAGAAGTTCGGCGTTGGGCCCTCGCGGATCATCGACCTCCTGGCGCTCAAGGGAGACGCCTCTGACAACATCCCGGGCATGTCAGGCTGCGGCGACAAGACCGCCGTGGCGCTCATAAGCGCCTTGGGCGGGGTCGAGGACATCTACGCGCGCCGCGGCGAGATAGCCACGCTCTCCTTCCGCGGGGCCAAGGCCTTCGCGCCCAAGTACGAGGCCCAGATCGAGAACATCCGCCTATCCCGGGACCTGGCCACCATCCGCACCGACGTCGATCTGCCGGTGGACGAGTCCGAGGTCAAGCCCCCGGTCAAGGACACGGACGTGCTCATCAAGCTCTACGACGAGCTTGAGTTCCACAAGCTCAAGGACGAGCTGATGCAGGAGGTGCTCTCAAAGGACATCTCAGGGGCCAAAGTCCAGGCTGAAGCACCCGATGCTGCCAAGGCCGCGCCGGCGCCTTCTGCGCCTAAGGCCCCTGAGACGACGGATGCCGAGTTCGATCCGTTCTCAGGCGAGCACGAGGATCACGCCTCGCGCGGCACGGTCTTCACGCTGGTGAACGACGAGGCGGCGCTTGATGCGCTTTGCAAGAGGATCACGGAAGCGGGGCTTGCCGCCGTGGACACCGAGACCACCTCGCTGCGCCCCGAGGAGGCGAGCTTAGTTGGGATCTCGGTGAGCGTGAAGGAGGGCGAGGGCTTCTACATCCCCGTGGGCCACGCCTACCTAGGCGCCCCTGCGCAGATGGAGGCCAAAAAGGTCCTCTCCGTGCTTGGCAAGGCGCTTGCGGGAGTCAAGATCATCGGCCACAACATCAAGTACGACATGCTGGTGCTCTCGCACGCAGGCTACGACATGCCGCAGCCCTATGCCGACACCATGCTGATGGCGCACCTGCTCGACTCGGCGCAGAGCGTGGCGATGGACGAGCTGGCGCTGCGCTACTTGAACTACAAGGACATCAGCTACGACGAGGTGACCGGGACGGGCAGGGCGAGGGTGAGCTTCAGCCAGGTCGAGGTCTCCCGCGCCTGCGAGTACTCAGGCGAGGACGCCGAGGTCACGCTCAGGCTCTACAATCGCATGCTCCCGCTCCTGGAGGCGCGTCCGGCGCTCATGAAGTCATTCCGCGACATCGAGATGCCGCTTTTGCACGTGCTCTACAAGATGGAGCTCAACGGCGTGCTCGTCGACCGCTCGGTGCTCGCCGCGCAGAACCGCACGCTCAGCGCGGAGATGGTCCAGATGCAGAAGGACGTCTACACCTGCGCAGGCGAGGAGTTCAACATCTCCTCCCCCAAGCAGCTTGGGCACATCCTCTTTGAGAAGCTCGCGATCCCCTACCCTAAGAAGCGCAAGGCCGGAGCCTCGTACTCGACGGCCGAGGACATCCTCGAGGCCATCGCCCCGGACTACGACATCGCCTCATTGGTGCTGCGCTACCGCGAGCTCTCAAAGCTCGTCTCGACCTACACCGAGAAGCTGCAGACGCTCATCGACCCGAAGACCCACCGCATCTACACCTCGTTCAACCAGGCAGGCACGGTCACGGGCAGGCTCTCCTCGTCGGACCCGAACCTGCAGAACATCCCGGCGCGCACCCACGAGGGCAAGCTAATCCGCAAGGCCTTCATCGCCCCGGAGGGCTGCACGCTGATCTCGGCTGACTACTCGCAGATCGAGCTTCGGCTCATCGCCCACATCGCACAGGACGAGGGCCTCATCCGCGCGTTCAGGGCCGGCTACGACATTCACCGTGCCACCGCAGCCGAGGTGCTAGGAAAGCGCATCGAGGACGTGACGCCCGAGGAGCGCTCGCGCGCCAAGGCCACGAACTTCGGGCTCATGTACGGCATGGGCGCCTTCGGGCTGCGCCGCCAGACCCGCATGGGGATGCAGGAGGCGCGCGACTACATCGACCGCTACTTCTCCCGCTACCCCAGGGTGCGCGACTACATGGAGAAGACCAAGCAGTTTGCGCACGAGCATGGCTATGTCACGACCATCACCGGGCGCGAGATAGTCATCAAGAACATCAACTCCCAGAGCCAGATGCTCATGAAGGGCGGCGAGAGGGCCGCGATCAACGCCCCGATGCAGGGAAGCGCCGCCGACATCATCAAGCTGGCGATGATCAAGGTGCAAAAGTGGATAGAGACGCTGCCTGAGGGCTCGGTGCGGATGACCGTGCAGGTCCACGACGAGCTGCTCTTTGAGGTGAGGGACGGGATCATCGAGGAGGCCAAGGCGAAGATCAAGGAGCTGATGGAAGGCGTTGTGTCGCTGAGCGTGCCGCTCGTGGTCGGCATCGGCGCGGCGTCCAACTGGGATGACGCCCACTGAAGGATCAAGCGCCAAGGCAAGCAGGCCAGGGGATCCTCCCCTGGCCTGCGGATTTATCAAAAAAGCGCCGTAAAACCCCGGGCTTCAGCCCGGGGATATAAGGCGCCTAATCGGGGGTATTCTGGTTTTCAATGTATTGTCTGATGATAG
>CACYPI010000116.1 GCA_902776275.1 uncultured Aeromonadales bacterium | reverse complement strand
CCTGTTTTTCAAAGAACGCCCGGCAGGCTTGCTGTCGGAAGGCCGGTCAGTCAGCGGTTGAAAAACCGTGATCTGGATCGGCTCGGTTTTTTGGCCGTACCCAAATCATGTCGCCTTTCATGATCTTTTCAATGGTTTGCCTTGCAAAGCCCTCGAGATCGGATTTCGCGCTCAAGTCCGC
The DNA here is from genome assembly GCA_902776275.1 of uncultured Aeromonadales bacterium. Classification (GTDB taxonomy): domain Bacteria; phylum Pseudomonadota; class Gammaproteobacteria; order Enterobacterales; family Succinivibrionaceae; genus Succinivibrio. The sequence goes on along the minus strand of CACYPI010000116.1, from coordinate 5,417 downwards.
AGCCTTGACATCGCTGTCTGTGTAATTCTTGGCAAAGCCCGACGCCGCCGCATCGAGATCCGCCTGGCCGCCGTGGCCCGCCCTTTGCGCGCTTCCTTGATCTTGCTCCTGGGGGCTCGGTGCCTCAGGGCTCACGCTTGCGCCAACAGCCACGCCAATTGCGCGCGATGCGATGTCCGTGACCGCATAAGCCCCGCTTGAAAAAAATGCAATGGCAGTGGCCAGTGCAGATGCTGACAAAAACTTCCTCATCAGAAAACTCCTCTCTCACGCCCTTTCCGGCGCAATTAAAAAAAGCCTGCCTTGGGAAGGCAGGCTTCCGAATCGCCGCCGCCCCCGATCAGGGCAGGGCTGTTGCCTCAGCCTCTGAAAGGCGTACGCAGGATGAGTCAGTCCTCATCGTCGTCGTCATCATCATCATCATCATCATCATCGTCGACGTCGTCTTCGTCGCCGTCATCGGCGTCGTCATCCTCATCGGAGCCATCCCCATAGCCATTGCCGGGGCGGCCCTGCCCGCCATTTTTTGAATCGCCTTCAGAGGCTGCGTCATGCCCCTCGCTGTCTTCTTTCTCGAGGTTTTCCTTGATATCCTTTGAGATCTTCTCTACTGCCTTGGAGAATCCGCCATGGCCGGAGTCGCCCCCGGATGCCGCAGCGCCAGCGGAGGCGGCCTGGTCAGGCTGGCCGCCTGCAGCCGAGGCTGCGACCGCGCCTGCTGTGGCGGCCATGCCGGCTGATGCAGGGGCAGCGCCTTGGAAAGCCCCGCCTTTTGAAGCTGTGATCCTGCGCTCCTCCTCCACAGGATTGGGGCCGTAGGCATTGTCCCCGGCCTTGCCACGGATGAAGATGAGCTTGACGTAGAAGTAGATCGTGTAGCCCAGGATGAACAGCGAGCCGCCGACGAGGAAGGCCTGCATGGCCCAGTCGGGGATCTCGATGCCCTTGTACACCCATTGCGTGGCCAGGATCTCCGGCGCGAAGGATTGGACGCATAGCAGGAGGATCACGCAAGCCGGCCCGACAAACGCCTTCTTGGTGGGATAGCCGAGGTCATGCGCCCGGCGCGAGGTCACCGCAAAGACCGGGATTATGCAGAGGACGGCCAAGGCAAGGAAGGCGAGCATCATCAGGGCGCTGCCTGCCATGAGGCCCGCCAGTGCGGCGATGAAGAGCAGCAGCTCGAAGAGGTTGAACCAGTTGAACTCCGAGCGCGAGGCGCGCCCCTTGAACGAGAAGAAACTGGTGAGGCAGTGGCCTATGGATTTTGCTGGGGACATGTTTGCTCCTTGTTTACCATGCTGCGGGCGGTGCGCCCGGAATCGTCAAAACCTTCCCGTCACTTGCCCTTGAGCGAGGCTGCGGCCTTGCAACCGTCCTGGTAGCCAAGGTCGCAGGACTTATGCAGGTACTCGATGGCAGTCTCCTTGCTCTTGGGCATGCCGGCGCCCTCGTAATAGGCGGCGCCCAAGTTGTAGCAGCCCGAGGGGTCCCCAAGCTTGCAGGCGCGGGCGTAGAAGTCGGCGGCCATGGCCTCGTCCTTGGCTATGCCCTGCCCGCCCTCGTAGGAGAGCGCTGCGTTGAAGCAACCGTCAGAGCTGCCGACATCGCAGGCCTGCTTATAGAGCTTGAGCGCGCGATCGGGGCTCTTCTTGAGGCCATTGCCCTCGTCATATAGCAGGCCCAGGTTGACGCAGGCCCCGGCATAGCCGCCCTTGCAGGCGTCGTAGTAGAGCTCCGCGGCGCGGCGGTAATCCTGCTTGGCGCCCTTTCCTGTCTCAAAGGCGATGCCGTTCTCCACCATCTGGCGGCATACCTCTGGCGTGCTGGCGCTGCAGACTTTGGACGCACTCGAAGGCTGCGCCTGAGCATCTGCTGCCTTGGGAGCGCTCTCAGGCTGGGGCTGCGCGGCCTCCTGCGCCGAAGGCTGCTGGGGCGCCTGCTGCGCCTTGGCATCCCCAGCCGGCTCCTGCTGTGCTGCTGCCTGATCGCCTGCCCCCTTCTCCGGCATGGGCTCGTCCTCAGACTTGCTGTCAGGGCTCACCCCGTACTTCTCGCACCACTTGCCGTTGATCCCGCAGGCCTTCACCGCGTAGTCATGGGCCTTCTGATCGTCCTTGTCATCGCCTTGCGCGTAGTGGTCGGAGAGGCGGGCGCAAGCCTCGTCGTCGTCCAGCAGATCGCAGCTTCCCAGATCCTTTGCGGTGTCGTACTTGTCGGTGACGCTCTTGACCACCGAGTTGTCCGGGTGATCCTCCGCAAAGTTCAGCGCCTTCTTGGTGAGCTTCAAGCCCTTTGAAAGCAGACTCTCCCTGGCGTCGCACTCAAACGAGGCCGCAACTGCGGCGACGGCCATGACCGCCGCCACGATCATCAATTTCCTTTCCTTCATGTCTTGCCTGTTCCTTAGTTCACTTGTCCGGCAGCTTGTCCCAGAGCCAGCGCGAGTTTTCATTCCTGACCAAGTCGAAATCGACGAACTCCCCCAGGGCGCCGGGGTCCTCGTACTCGATCTCAAGCTCGACGCGGGCGCTGCGCCCGCGGTCCTCAAGCCTAAGGTCGGTGACGCGCACGCCCTTGACGCCGCTGTTGCCCATCCGCGGACTGCCCTGACTCATGAACATCGTCCCGAGCATCGTCCTGCATGCCTCGAGCGGCATGTTCGAGTGCTCGCAAAGCCAGCCCCAGTCCGCATCGCGGTACATGGCAAGCCCCACCTTGACAGCGAACGCGGAGGCGCCGCCATCGGGCTGCGAGGTCTGGGCGGGGCCGCAAATGGGCGCAAGCGCCATCAGCGCCGCCAGGATCCCCGACGCTTTCATTCCCGCCCCGTCATGACGAGTGGTCGAGCACGTAGAAGCAGATCATCGGATTGCCCTCCTGCTTGACCTGGCTCCTGAGGTTGCGGCTCTCGCCGTTTTCCTCCTTGAACTCGAGCCTGCCCTCGATCCTCATCTGCTCGAAGCGGTCCATGGCCCTGCCAAGCGACTCCGAGGCTTTCTGATCGCCTTTCAGGATCCCTGCGGCGATCCCCTCTAGCGCCTCGATGCGATCGCTTGAGAACACGAAGACGAGGTTCTCCTCCCCCAAGTGATCGTCAAAGCGCCAGGCCCCCTTTTCAGGGACCGCGTACTCAAGGCCCTTCCTGACGCGGTTGTCCGTCCCGCCTTCCTTTGAGGGGAAGAGGACGCTGTACGATCCGCTGCTGCCGCGGGAGAGCCAGTAGGCGTAGCCGTCCTGGTTCGTCGAGAACCTGAGCCTCACCTTGTCCCCGGAGATGAAGCCTGCGTCGGGCGTCACCATCCAGGTGCCGCCGCCGCGCGTGAGATCGATTGAGGCTGAGACCGCGTAGTACTGCTGGGGGCTGTCCCAGTCCTCGCCAGGCGTTGTGATCTTCTCGGCGCTGGCCATCTGCTCGGGCTGGCCCAGCAGGATCCGGTTGCCGCTTTCATCTGATGCGTCAACGCGAGCGTCGAGGCTGCGGGGCCTGGAGTTGGCCTTCCTGTATGTCTGCACCAAGCTCGCGCCATTGGCGCCCTGCCGCAGCGTGTAGGTGTTGTAGCGCGTGAGCTTGTTGTCCTTGAAGGTGAGCTCGCCGCCACCCTTCTGCCTGACGCTGATGTCCCAGAGCTTGAAGTCGCTGTAGAAGTTGGGGCCGATGTAGATCTTCTGGCCGCTCCTGAGCTGCTCCTTGATGAGGTTGCCGAACTTGAAATCGCTGTTGCGCGAGGGGGCGATGGTCACGTAGCTGATGTCAGAGCCGCTGCTGTTCTCGAGCATGAAGTTGAGCCTGCCGCGCGCGGAGGCCTCGTTGGATGAAGCGGCGATGACGGCCATGGCCGCAAGTGCTGCTGCAAGCTTTCTTATCTCAGCTCCCTCAGATGCGCCCGGCCTTTTCGGCGTTGTAGATGGCCCACTCCTCGATGAGCTGGGCGCGGTTCTTAGGGTTGTAGCGCTTGAGCTTCTTCAAGGCCTCGGCGCGGCCCTGCTCATCCAGGGCCTCGTAGCCGCGCTTGCCCTGCTCCCTGAAGGATGCGTCCTCATCCCAGCGGATGTGGAGGCGCTCGTGGTTCAGGTTGAGCTCGAAGGTGCGCTTCTTGCCCGCTGCGGCCGAGAGCACGTGCGAGACCTTGCCTGCGGCGACGTACACGCCGCGGTCCTTTGCTATGACCTTGTCCTCTTCAAGGCGCTTGATGAAGCCGAGCTCTTCCTCGCTCTTGGCGGCGCGGCCGTCATTGGCCCATTCGAGCACCTGTGAAATTGAATAGTGGCAGCCCTGTACTCCGCGCAGGAACAAGTCCTTTGGCGTGTCGGGCGTGATGTCCCCGGTGTGGATCGCAAGCGAGTAGATCTCAGATGCGAGCGCCACTGAGGATCCGAAGTGTGATTCGTAGGTGATCTCCCGGTACTTCCACGACTGCCTGAACAGCGCCTGCTCGGCCTTGCCAGAGCGGCCGATCATGCGGCCTGGGAAGCGGGGATCGGATGCGCCTGCCTGATCGGCGGCGCTGTCTGCGGTGATCCCGCCTATGACTGCGGGGAAAAGAATTTCGCCTTGAGCCGCGCAACTCCACCAAAGTGCAGCGGCGGCTGCGGCTTGAAAAACACTGATGGCGGCTTCGTCACCCCATCTTGATGAAACGGGAGTCTTCGATTGCCGGATGGATCATGCAGTGTCAACTAGACTTGAGGAGGGAAGGCAGCCAGGATCTCGAGCTTTTTTTTGAAGGCCTTTTGGATCCCGTTGAAAAACTGAGACCGCGCCCGCCGGCGCACCCCTTCTTGTGCGCATCCCAAATGCCCTGCAGCTTGGAATGCAGCACGAATGAAAAAACGCGGCGCCGCCGTTTGGCGGCGACCGGCTTCTGTCGAAGCTGACGGGCTTGCCGCCTTCCCTCTTTTTCAACATGCACCCCTAATGGGAGGGAAACATGCCAGTGCATTGTAAGCCATGTCCGTCCAGTTCCGGACAAAACGCGGCGGTCCGCGCCGTCCACGCGGCGGCAATCGGCATCGACGTCCATGCCAACATGCTTGTCGCTTCGCTGCAGCGCTGCGAGCTTGGAACCGCCAGGCTCGAGACGTCCGAGGCACGGGTCGAGCCGACCACCCGGAGGGAGCTCTCCGAATTCGTGGAAACGTGCCTGAAGTTCAAGCCCGAGGTGATCGTCATGGAGTCGACCGGGGTCTACTGGCTCTCGCTGTACGGCCTGCTCGAGGATGCCGGGTTCAGGAGCAGCCAGATCCATGTTCTCAATGCGCGCGACGTGAAGCCGCTGCGGGGAAGGAAGACCGACGAGGGCGACGCCAGGCGCCTCTGCGAGATCGCCAGGATGGGGACCAGCCGGCCCTCGTTCATTCCGGCGAGGAGGTTCAGGGAGCTGCGCGCGCTCTCCCGCGCGATGAGGAACGCCGCC
>CACYPI010000115.1 GCA_902776275.1 uncultured Aeromonadales bacterium | reverse complement strand
CATAACAGCTATTGGAGAATGGCGAGAACGCCAGTAATCAACAAGGCGCTGTCCAACGCAAACCTGATCAGCGAGGGGTGGACGTGGCTTGAAGATACGCAGTCCCGGCTGGGCTGGGCCGGAACTTATAAGTGACAAGTAACCGCCGGATGCGGGAACCGCACGTCCGCGCGGTGTTAGAGGGGCGGGCGAGAACTCCCCCTGCTCGATCGCTGCGCGCAAGGCTCAGAAGTGCGAGCAGAGCGCTTTTAAGAGCACGAAGTAGCAGTCGCCCATCGCCTGCTCGTCAAAGTCGAAGGAGGGGTTGTGGTGAGGGGCGGCCGTGTCGGCGCCGCAGACGAAGTAGCAGCCCTTGCCGCCGTGCGCGTGCATCGCGTCGATGAGCAGCGAGGCGTCGTCTGAGGCCTGGAACGAGAAGGGGCGGGTCTTGAGGCCGAGGCTGTGGGCGGCGCGCAGCACGAGCCCGGTGAGCTCCTTGTCCTGCACCACGGGGATGGCGCGCCCCAGGCGCTGCATCCTGCACAAGGGCTCGCCGCCGACCTCGGAGGCCTCGAACTCATCAGCGTTCCCCTCGAACACCTTGCAGCCGCACTTGGGCAGCAGATCCTCTATCTTCTCGCGCAGGAGGGCCACCGACTGGGTGTCGCGGCCGCGGATCTCCAGCAAGAAGCCGCCCTTGTCAGGCACGGCGTTGAGCGCACCGGGGACGGAGACTGCGGCGATGTTCAGGAGCGTGCCGTTTTCAGGATCGGGGAGCTTTAACGCCTGCGACATGAAGTCGGCCATCGGGCGCAGCGCGTTGGCCCCCAGCTCCGGGTGGCCTGCGTGGGCGGCGCGCCCGCGGAAGGCGAAGCTGTACTTCTCAGTTGCGAGGAAGCCGTCCGGGGACGGGCAGATGAAGCCCGAGGGCAGGCCCATGCCCAGGTGGAAGCACAGGAGCTCGCTTATGTCCGAGAGCATCGCGCTGTCGCGGATGAACGAGGCGCCGCGGCAGCCCTCCTCGCCGCACTCGAAGATGAACGAGAGCGCGTTTATCGAGGTGTCGCGCAGGAGCTCCGGGTGGTTGGCGATGGTCTGCATCAGGGACAGGCAGACGGCCATGTGGCCGTCATGGGCGCAGGCATGGCAGCTGCCGGTCCTGGAATTGAAGCCCGCCTTGACTGGCGCGCGCCCGGGATCATCGCTTTCGTTAAATGGCAGCGCGTCGATGTCACAGAGGATCGCCGCGTGCACCCCGGGGCCGTCGCGCAGCGCCAGGGTGGCCTTGAGGCAGGGCAGCGGGGACTCTGGATAATCCTTCGAGCAGTGCAGCTTCACGCCTTCGATGAGATCGGCATGGCGCTTCACGTCATCGTCCGTGAGGAAGCTCACGCGCGCGTTGCAGCGCTTGGCGCAGCTTGCGATCGCCCCGAAGGTCTCCCACTCGGAGAAGGCGGGTTCGGCCATCGCGTGGAGCGTGCGGCGGGTCACGGAGAGCAGGCTCTGGATGCTGTCGCGGATCCTGGTGAAATCGTCGAATACAAAGCTGTCTGTCATGCCTGCCTCCAAAGCGCATGCACCATTTTAACCCATTGGACTGGTGCCTCTGCTAAGATCGGCCCATCTTGAGGAGGTTTGAGATGCCCATTGCCGACCGCGTGTGGTACGGAAAGCCAGGGGCGCTTTCCTGCCTGTGCCACCTTCCGCTCATGCCCTTCACGGCGTTCTTTTCCGTGATCTCTGGAACCAGGCGCTTTTGCTACGCGCGCGGGATCCTGAAGTCCTCGGCCCCGGGCATTCCCGTGCTGGTCGTAGGCGGCATCACCGTGGGAGGCAGCGGCAAGACCCCGCTTTGCGTGGCGCTTTTAAAGCACCTTGCAGTCGAGGGCTGGCGAGTGGGGCTCATCTCCCGCGGCTACCATGGCAAAGCTCCCTCGTACCCTTTCGAGGTGCGTGAGGACACCGATCCTGCAATCTCAGGCGACGAGCCCTTGCTCATAAAGCGCGCCCTGGGGGACAAGGCGGTGGTGATGGTCGATCCCGACCGCGCCCGCGGCGCCTTCGCCCTTGAAAAGGCCGGCTGCAGCGTGGTGGTCGCCGACGACGGGCTGCAGCACTACTCGCTGCAGCGCGACGTCGAGATCATCGTGGTCGATGCCGTGCGCAAGTTCGGCAACGGCCACCTGCTTCCGGCAGGCCCGCTGCGCGAGGGCAGGTGGCGGCTGCGCTCCGCCGCCGCAGTCGTCTACAACGGCGGCGGAGCGGTGCCCATCGGCGGCTACGGCATGACGCTCGCCCCGAGGCCTCCGCGCGCGCTCGACGGCGAGCATGGCAGGACACTGCAGCCGGGGACGCGGGTGTGCGCGATGGCGGGGATCGGAAACCCCGGGCGCTTCTACGCCACGCTCAGGGAAATGGGCCTTGTCATCGAGCGGACCATCCAGGTTCCCGATCACGGCCGCGCCAGCAGCCAGGAGCTTGAAAGGGAAAGCGCGCGCCTGCCCGTGGCAATGACCGCGAAAGACGCAGTAAAATACGGAAAATTAGGGCTCGACAACTTATTTGCAGTCGATGTCGAGGCCCGGCTTTCAGACAAGTTCTACGAGGCGGTGGACGCAGCGCTGTCCACCGCAGAAGGCGTGGCCGCCCGCCGCGGCGCGCGCCTTGGGCAGGACGGAAGGCTTTCCTAACTTACAGGGTGAAAAGCATGCAGGATTACATTGTCGCCATCCCCGCCCGCTATGCCTCGACGAGGCTTCCGGGCAAGCCGCTTGCCAGCGTTGGCGGAGAACCCATGATCAGGCGCGTCTGCGAGCAGGCGCTCAAGTCCGGGGCCTCCCGCGTCATCGCCTGCGTCGACGACGAGCGCGTCAGCGCCGTGCTCGAGGGTTGCGGCGCCGAGGTCTGCATGACCTCCAAGGAGTGCAAGTGCGGCACCGACCGCATCGCCGAGATGATCCGCACCTTCTCGATCCCGAATTCCATGACCGTGGTGAACGTGCAGGGCGACGAGCCGCTCATCGATCCGGGCCACATAAGCCAGGTCGCCTCGCTGCTTGAGGACTCAGGGGCCGACATGGCCACCCTCTGCGCCAGGATCTCCGATCCCAGGGACGTGTTCGATCCAAACTGCGTCAAAGTCGTGATGGACGCCCGGGGCATGGCGCTCTACTTCAGCCGCGCGCCGATCCCGTACGAGCGCGGAAACTTCGACTCCATCCCCAAGACGCTCAACTACGACCACTTCCACCACATCGGGATCTACGCCTACAAGGCTGGGCTGGTGCTCGACTACACCTCGAGGCCGCAGCCTGCCATCGAGAAGTGCGAGTCGCTCGAGCAGCTGCGCCTCATGCACTTTGGCTTCAAGATAGCCGTAGGCGTCACCGGCAACCCGCCTGAGGCCGGCGTCGACACCAGGGCCGATCTCGAGCGCGTCAACAGGATCCTGGAAAAGCGCTCCTGACATTTGAAATCCCAAAGCGGCGCCGCCGGCGCCGCCTTCACCGGGATCACCCCGCACATCGTCTTTCATGAAGTCTCAATGAAAAGCCTGATCCCGCTCCTCGGGATCCCCGATGCCGTCCGCGGCGAGATGCGCTCGCGCGGCCTCTCCTCGGCCCTGGTGCTGGGGACGGTTCCGACCATGCGCGAGGGATCCTTCAGAAAGGCGCTTGAGGAAAGCGGGATCCGCGCGGTGGTTCCCGGCGAGCAGTCGCAGGAGCGCATCGGCAGGATCATCGAAGGCGAGCTTGAGCTCGGGGTGGTAAGGGAGGATAGCGCGGAGGCGATACGCGCCATTGCCGAGGATGCCGCCGCCAGGGGCGGCGCCGAGGCGGTGGTGCTCGGATGCACCGAGCTGCCGCTCATCTGGGGCAAGACCGGATGCGCGTTGCCCGCGGTCGATGCCATGCGCTGCCACATCCGCGCCCTCTGCAAGGCGATTGAAAGCTCGATGGGGAATTGAAGATGAAGTACATGGATCTTGGCAACACGGGGATCAAGGTCTCGGTGGTCGCCTTTGGAACCTGGGGCCTGGGCGGCGGCAGCGTCTGGGATGACGAGGGCGTGCGCGCCAAGGCCTCCGATCTGCTCGATGCGGCCTCAGACTGCGGGTTGAACTACATCGACACCGCGCCGGTATACGGCATGGGGGAGAGCGAGAGGCTCCTGGGCGCGGCCTTGAAGGGGCGCCGGGGCAAGTTCATCGTCCAGACCAAGTGCTCGCTCAACTGGCGCGAGAACGGCGGCAAGTTCAAGTATGCCCGCGACGGCTTCACTGTCTGGAACAACACTGGGGCTGAGGCCATACGCAAGGACGTCGAAGGGTCGCTCTCGCGCCTTGGCACAGACTTCATCGACGTGCTGGTGGTCCACTACCCAAATGGCGCGTGGCCGGTTGAGGAGACTGCGGACGCGCTCGAGGAGTTGGTGAAGGAGGGCAAGATCCGCGCCTGGGGCCTTTCAAACAGCACCCCCGCGATCCTGGATGAGTACAGCAAGCATGCCCACGTTGCGCTGGTGCAGGAGCAGTACAGCCTGCTGGCGCCGTCGCACGGGGAGGAGTTCTTCCCATCCTGCCGCAGGCATAAGACTTCGTTCCAGTGCTACGGGATCCTCGAGGAGGGCTACCTCACCGGGCCTGAGAGGCTCTCTGACAAGTTCGGCGCCAACGACATCCGCTCCCGCCTGCCTTGGCGCCAGGAGCCCAGGCGCAGCGGGATCCTCTCCCTATATAAGGATGTCTGGGCGCCGATGGCTGAGAAATACGGCTGCTCGTACGCAAACCTCTTTGAGGCCTGGGCGCTCTCGCAGTTTGAAGGCATGAGCCTGCTCACTGGCTTCAGGCGCGTCAAGAGCATTTTGGACACCGCAAAGTGCGTCGGCTTGACATCCTCCCCTCTCTAAAGAGAGGGGATCCCTACCGATCTCTTGGGAGATCTTCGGCGGGTTCCTCTTGCTGACCACCAATGTGATTCACT
>CACYPI010000114.1 GCA_902776275.1 uncultured Aeromonadales bacterium | reverse complement strand
AGGCAAGTACCTGGCCGGGCTGCGCAGGCATTTCGGCAAGGACGCGAGGTTCGTCTGCGGCTACGAGGCGGGGTGCCTCGGGTTCAGCCTGTGCCGGGAATTGTCTGAAATGCAAAAGTAGAGTCATTGATAATTGGTCAGACTCGCCAGTTGTGGTTGGTCGTGCAATTTTCCTCATGCGCTACAATACCCGCATTCCAAACCACGAGGGCTTTCCATGACTCCTGACAACCGCACCGTAACCCACGGCGTGACCTACCAGACTGCAACTGCCGACGACGAGGGGCAGCGCCTGGACAACTACCTTGCGCGCAACCTCAAGGGCGTTCCCCGCAGCATGATCTACAGGATCCTGCGCCGCGGCGAGGTGCGGGTGAACAAGGGCAGGGTGTCGCCATCCTACAAGCTTGCAGATGGCGACGTCATCCGCATCCCGCCTGTGACCGTGTCCAAGGGGCCGGTCACCATTCCGTCCTCAAGGCTGCACCTGGTTCAGGACCTCAAGGATCGCATCCTCTATGAGAACGACGGCTTCCTCGTGGTCGACAAGCCCTCCGGGCTTGCCGCCCACGGCGGCAGCGGCATCGAGTTCGGGCTCATCGAGGCGTTGCGCGCGCTGCGCCCCGAGCAGCGCTTCTTGGAGCTTGCCCACCGCCTCGATCGCGACACTTCAGGTTGCCTCATCGTCGCCAAGCGCCGCTCGGCGCTGCGTGATCTGCACGAGCAGTTCCGCCAGCGCCAGGTGCACAAGCGCTACCTTACCTTGGTGCCTGGCAAGTGGGACCGCAGGCAGAACCTCATCAGCGCGCCGCTGGTGCGCAACGAGCTCAAGTCCGGCGAGCGCATGGTCATGGTCGACTTCAAGAACGGCCAGCCTTCCTCCACGGGCTTTGAGATAGTCGAGGAGTTTCGGAACGCCACGCTGCTGGCGGCGATGCCGCACACCGGAAGAACCCACCAGATCAGGGTGCACTGCGCCTACGCCAGGCACCCGGTGGGCGGGGACGACAAGTACGGCGATCGGGAGTTCAACGAGTACTTGAGGGAGAACGGGCTGCGCAGGATGTTCCTGCACGCCCAGAGGATCACCTTCAACAACCCAGAGGACGGCACCCTCCTCAAGATCGAGGCCCCGCTGCCCAATGAGCTCGAGGCGATCCTCGAGGTGCTGAGGTCTAAGCAGGGGGAAGGCGGGGAATGAGCCAGAACTCGTCCTTCGTCGAGGGCAGGCGGGACCTCAGGAATGATTCCGCGCTCCCGGCGATCCTCGACTCAATCGAGGCGGTGGCCTTCGACCTCGACGGCACGCTCACCGACAGCATCGGCAACATCATCGCCTGCACGGATTACGTCTTCGACCGCTTCGGCTACAGGAGGCCCAGGCCCGAGGAGATCATGGCGACCATCGGCATGAAGCTCGAGGACAGCCTGAGGACCGTGCTGCCTGATGAGCACAAGGCCGAGTACCTTGAGTTCACCAAAAGCTACCGCGAGATCTACAAGGTCCATCCAGAGTTCCTCATCGACAACCTCTTCCCCGGGGTGGTCGGGGTGGTCTCAATGCTCAAGGCGCGCGGGCTCAAGATAGGCTATGTCTCAGGCAGGTCCACTGCCGGCATCGAGCGAACAGTCAAGGGGACCGGGCTTCGGGACATGTGCGACGGGATCGCCGCAGGGAGCGAGGCTCCTTCAAAGCCCGATCCAAAGATGATGCTCCTGCTCGCAGAAAGGATGGGGGTCGCACCCTCGAAGATCCTGGGCATCGGCGATGCCGGCATGGACATCATGATGTACCACAACGCAGGATCCTTTGCGCTCGGGGTGCAGACCGGGGTCTGGAGCGGCGAGGCGCTCATGAGGCTCGCGCCTCCGCCGGAGGCGCTGCTGCCAAGGTTCACCGATCTCGAAGGTTACCTTTGACTTGCTGCGGCGGCAGGACCTCAGGCCGAGACCACCCATTTGCCGCTGCGGTTGTTGCCCCTGCGGGAGAGCTTGCCTTCAAGCCTCAGCTTCCTGAGGTAGAACTTGACCTTCGGGATGCCCCATTCCAACTGCGCGGCAAGGATGCCGGACGGCGACTGCACGGTGTTCGACTCGACCACCATGTCCACCGACTCCGAGCTGCAGCCCGAGGCCAGGCAGGGCTTCAACAAGGCCGGCGACGGCAAGGACACAATCAAGTGCGCCGCCTTCCTCTCGATGAAGACGCGCCAGCCCATCGCCTTCGCAAAGGAGCCTGAAAACATCCCCGACGTCCTGGCCATCGGTGCGGCCGTCAAGTCGCTCTCCTTCCTCAACCTCAAGGCAAGGATGATCGTCACCGACAACGGCTGCGCGTCTGAGTCAAACATGGCCGAACTCTGCCGCAGCGGCTGCCGCTTCCTCACCATGTGCAGGGCCAGAACGGGCTGGATCAGGGAAGCGGTCGAGCCGCGCGCCGGCGAGCTCGTCTCGCCCGACAACCTGCTGCCTTTCGAGGACAAGATCAGGGGGATCACAATCAGGATCAGGCACCCGTTCACGTTCAAGGCCAGGCACGGCACCAGGAACCAGAAGGCCGGCGACGAGATCAGGCGCGAGTTCACCTTGTGGATCCACGCCTATGTCTCCAACGACACCTGCAACCGCGACTGGAACAGGCTCGAGTCGAGGATCGCGACGCTCAAGCGGCAGGTCGAGGATGGCGTGGAGGACTTCACTCCTGCCGCCAGAGGCATGATCAGGCGCTTCCTTGCCGTCACAGAGGACAAGGGCGTGAAGCGCGCGAGGGTTAACGACGCCGAGTACCGGAAGGCGATCAAGTACTGCGGCGTGTTCGTCCTCGTCTCCGACAGCATGGCCGACTGCGCCGAGGCACTGCGGATCTACCGCCGCCGCGAGGAGATCGAGGCATGCTTCAGGCTGGGCAAGCAGCGCGGGGATCTCGCCCACCCCAGGGGCTGGACGCCCGAGGTGCTCGAGGGGAGGCTGCTCGCCATGTTCGTCACGCTGGGCTACGTGACGTTCCTCCAGGAGCGCATGCGCGCTGCCAAGTCCGTGCTTGGCAAGCCCTGCGGCGATCCGAGGCATGATCTCAAGGGCAATCTCGACGCCGAGAAGAAGCTGAAGTCCTGGATGGAGAAGAGCACGCTCGAGGAGATCATGCAGTGGTTCGACTGCGTGCGGGAGGTGACGGCAAGGACCAAGGCCGGCCGCCTGCGGTGGAGCACTGCCCTCATCGACCGCGACCGCCGCTTCCTGAAGGCAATCGGCTACCCGGTCAAGGACAGCACCAGGGGATTCTAGTTAATCCCTGATCAATGACTTTTAGGTTTTAGAAGGGTCCAAAACACCAGCCTCATCTGAGTCAAGTGGCTTTCGATTGACGGAGATCCTGAAGGCTGCGCCTAGGTTTTCAATCACAGGGGAACCAAAGCCGCAGATCGCGGCTTTGGCTTGAGGTGCGACAGGCTTTGGCGTGCGAGGCTACTTCTTCGGGGCTGGGCAGGTGATCGAGTTGACCGTCCCGTGGGCCCCGATGAAGAGCGGGGCGTCGGTCGAGACGCGGTCGGCCATGATCATCATCGAGATCCTGCAGCCGGGGATCGGTTGGGCGCGCTGCTGGGCGTCGTAGAAGAGGCTGTCGATCACCGCCGCGTCGATGACGAAGCTGCGGTCCTTGAACGTGTAGAAGCGCGTGCCGCGGAAGTCCCTGGAGTTCATCTCAAGCGGAAGCTCGGCGAGGATGATCGGCATCTGGCGCAGCTCCCCAAGCAGCGGCGCGAGCACGCGGTTGTCCACGAATTGGCGCAAAAGCTCGGTGTTGAGCGTGATGCCGATGTTGGTGGCGTACACGTTCTGGGTGCGCCACTCTATCTTGTCGCCGCCGCCGTAGTTCGTGATGTTGAGGAGGCCGGCAAGCGGCTGGCTGACGTTGCCTGCAAGGCCAGCGGCCCCCGGCGGGAACACCGCGGTCACCGTCTGGTACTTGAGGCCGCGGGCCTTGGCCTGCGCTTCCTGAACGATCTGGGACTGCCTCTGCTGGTCGAGCACCTCGCCGCTGCCTAGGATCACCTCGTTTACAGAATAGTGCATGGTGTTGAACTTCTGCGTGAAAACATGAGCTTGGGCGCCTTGTGCAAAAACGGCGGCCGCAAGGGCGGCCATGGCTATGGCTAACGAGCGCAGCATAAATGCATCTCCATTCCTGGCGCCGCCATCGCAGGGGCGGCTTCGCCCCATAGTGTATACTTTCCTGCGGATTACTCCCGTGACAGGGGTTTAGGTTCCGCATTGTGCAATCCGGAGGCAACCATGGCAGATTTGGCTTTCGCACCGGTAGTCAGCTTCGACAAGGCGGTGAGCCTTGAGCAGCGCTACGACACACTGATCGATCCTTCCTTCCTGACGAGGCTCTCCGAGGCCTGCGTGAGCGTCGACGAGCCGGCCAGGGCGAAGTTCAACTTCTTCCGGGACCTGCAGGGGCTGAGGACCATCGAAGGGGAGATAAGCTGCAATGTCACGATGCGCTGCCAGCGCTGCGGCGGCGACGTCAAGCTGGCCCTCCGCTCCAAGTTCCGCTCGACCTGCGACGAGGCCAAGGCCAAGAGCCTGAGGATCGACGACCGCCTCGACATCGTCCCGGTCACGCCCGCAGGCGATTTCGAGCTTCTCTCCTACCTCGAGGACTGCCTGCTGCTCGAGCTCCCGTACTCCCCGTGCCACGAGGAGGGGGATGAGGAATGCCAGAGCACGGCTATGAGCTTTGGCGAGATCCCCGATGAGGAGGAGTCAAACCCCTTCGCCGCGTTAGGCAGCTTGCGCGACGAGCTTCGCAAGAAGCCAGGTGACTGAGACAAAGCCGGCCCCTGCACGCACGGGGCCGGCGGAGCGCTCATTGCTTGCTGAACATGTCCTTGAGCCTTGAGTAAAGCTCCTTGTACCTGGCAAAACCGCGATCGTAGATGGCGGCGTTCCTGCGGCAGGGCTTTATCAAAAAAGCGCCGTAAAACCCCGGGCTTCAGCCCGGGGATATAAGGCGCCTAATCGGAGGTATTCTGGTTTTCAATGTATTGTCTGATGATAGAGATGGGAGCTCCGCCACAGGACGCCGCGAAATAGGAGGGAGACCATGGATGATGTCCCCAAAG
>CACYPI010000113.1 GCA_902776275.1 uncultured Aeromonadales bacterium | reverse complement strand
AAAGCCAGGTGGCAAAAGCGTGAAGGTGCAGGATCAGGAGGCAGGCGGATTGCAATGACACATGGCGAGATGCGATCAGAATTCATTAGCAGCTACACCTGCAAATTGGCAGGCATCAAGGTGGCGCGGCGCAAAGCCGCGCCTTCTGGTCAGTCCATCATCGACGGCAGCCACATCGAGAGCCCCGGGATGAACGTCACCATCATGAGCATGACGATCATCGTGATGATGAACGGGACTATCTTGCGAATAAGATCTTCAAGCTTGACCTCGGCCACTCCGGTCGCGATGAAGAGGTTGGCGCCAAGAGGCGGAGTGCAGAAGCCGATCGCGAGGTTCACGGTCATGATCACTCCGAAGTGGATGGGATCCACGCCCACCTGGGTTGCGATGGGCAGCAGGATCGGGGTGAGGATGATGATGAGCGCGATGGTCTCCATGAACATGCCGGCTATCAGGAGCATGAGGTTGATGAGGATCAGCACGATCACCGGATTGTGGGAGATCGAGATGATGAAGTTGGCGATGTCGACCGGGACGCGCTGCAGCGTCAGGAGCCTGCCGAACGATGAGGCCATCACCACCATCACCAGGCATACCGCCGAGGTAACGGAGGAGCGCAGCAGGATCTCCCACAAGTCCTTCCATTTGAGGTTGCGGTAAATGTAAAGCGACACCACCAGCGCGTAGACCACGGCCACTCCGGCAGCCTCGGTCGGTGTGAACACGCCTCCGTAAATCCCGCCCAGGATGATGATTGGAACGATGAGCGCCCAGATCGCGTTCTCGCGCAGCCCATGCCTCTTTGCTGCCAGGGCCGCGCCTTCCTTCTTGAACTCAGAGAGCTTTGATCCTTCGATCATGTTCGAGGAGATGATGAGCCTTGAGAGCAGCATGAAGCCCAGGCCGAACAGCACTCCGGGGAGCACTCCTGCCAGGAAGAGCTTGCCGATGGACTGGTTGGCGGCGACACCGTAGATGATGAAGGGGATCGAGGGCGGGATCATCACGCCGATGATGCCTGAGGCGGCGGTGAGGGCCGCTGAGAACGGGCGCTTGTACCCGGCCTTCTCCATCTCGGGAACCATGATCGAGCCGATGGCGGCGACGGTGGCTGGCGAGGAGCCTGAGATCGCGGCGAAGAACATCGACGCGAGCACGTTGACGTAGGCGAGGCCTGCCTTGAAGCGCCCCACCAGCGTATAGGCGGAGCTGACGATGCGCGCCGAGAGGCCGCCGCGCTGCATGATCTCGCCTGCGAGCACGAAGAGCGGGATCGCAACTAGCGGGAAGGAATCAGCAGCCGTGACGGCGCTCTTGATGAGGAGGGTCACGGTCGGGGTGCCGGGCAGGTACTCGAGCACAACCAGCGAGGCGATGCCAAGGCACAGCGCTATGGGCGCGCCCAGGAACACCAGGACGAAGAACACTGCAAAAAGGGTGAAGGTGATCATTCAAGCCTCCTTGGACTTGGAATGCCTGGCAAAGGCGGCGATGTCCTGCACGAGCACCTGCAGGAGCCTGAGCGAGCTTAGGAGCGCGCCGAAGGGCAGCGAGGCGTAGAGCCAGAACATGCTGATGTTCACGCCGGAGAACGGCCAGATGAGGACGATGGAGCTTTGGTTGGAGATGATGGGGTTCATGATCTGGGACACGCCCAGGATCCCTATCTTGAGCATCGCCCACAGCAGGATCAGATCGATGAGGATCCCGATGAAGGCCGATGCCCTGGCAGGCAGCATTTTCACGAACACGTCGATGCAGATGTGCTTGCGCGCCTTGAAGGCGTAGCTCACGCCCACCCAGATGAACCACACGAAGCACCAGCGCACCAGCTCCTCGCTCCAGGGCAGCGAGTAGGAGAAGATGTAGCGCAGCACCACCTGCACGAAGACCCACACCACGATGTTAGCTAGCAGGAAGTTGACGAGGCAGATCTCCAGGTTGTCGTCGAGCCATTTGAGAATTTTCATGAGATGACCTCCATGAAGGCAGGGCAGCTGCGCGGCCCAGCCTTGAGCCTTACCTCTCCTCGAGGGCCTTGACCACCTCGGGATCGGCCTTCTTGAGGTAGGTCTCGACCACCGGGCGGGTGATGTCCTCAAACTCCTTGCGCTCCTCGGGGGTGAGCCTGGTGACGGTGACCCCGGCGTCTTCTATGAGCTTGATCTGCTTTTGCTCCTCGTCGGCGATCACCTGCTGCTGGTAGTCGATGGCCGACTTGAGGCTCTCGCGCACGAGCTTCTGATCAGCCTCGCTCAGCGAATTGAAGAACTCGGGGTTGGCAAGCACCATGTGGGTGGAGTAGACGTGCGAGCTCAAGGTCATGCACTTCTGAACCTCGTAGAACTTCGAGGAGACGATGTGGCCCAGGGGGTTCTCCTCGGCGTCGACCACCTTCTGCTGCAGCGCTGAATAGACCTCGTTGAACGACATGGCGGTGGGGTTGGCCCCCATGGCCTTGAAGGCGTCCATGTGGGCCTGGACCTGCATGGTGCGGATCTTCACACCCTTGAGATCCGACGGGTGCTCGATCGGACACTTGTTCGAAGTGATCTGGCGGATGCCGTTCTCCATGTAGCCTAAGCCTACGATCCCGTACTTCTGGGCGCGGGCGAGCAGCATGTCACCGAACTTCCCGTACAGCGCCTTGAGCGCGTCGGCGCGGTCCTTGAACATGAAAGGCAGGCCGGGGAGCGCGAAATTCGGATCCCATCCGGCCATGACCTCGATCACCGGGCAGGTCATGTCCACGATGCCCTGCTGCACGGCCTCGGTGAGCTCGCGGTCGCCGCCAACCTGCCCGTTGGGGTAGATGTCGACCTCGAACCTGCCCCCAGAGTTCTTCTCCATCAGCTCCTTGAACTTGAGCCATGCCTTGTGCATGTGGTAGCCCTCGGCGGCGCCGTGGCCGACCTTGATGGTTATCTCCGATGCCAGGACCTGGCCTGAGGGAGCAAGAAAGGCGATGGCGGCAGCCATGGCGATAGGGGCAAAGATCGTTTTCTTCATAATTGAACCTCAAAGTAACATTGCAGATTTGCATATAACCATATATGTGAAATGTCAGTAATCAGCCTCTGAATAGGTAAAAACGTGATTTATTTCTCGTTTTATGGTCATTTACGATGATAAATGTGAATAACATCACAAAAATTCCAAAGAAAAGTTGCGGCAAAGTAACATCTTAGAAATTATTACCAACATAAACTAACATTTTAGTTAATCGGTTTGCTTTGGAGATATTCACATGAAGAGAATCGCAATCCTGGAGCCTGGGTACCGCGATTACGAGGAGGAAAAACGCGTGCTCGCGGAGTTCTCCCCGGAGATCACGGTAGTGAAGGCAGGGGCGGGCCTTGAGGAAGCCAAAAGGGCTGTTGCAGGCGCCGACGCCATCATGGTCAGGGAGGCGCCGGTTGGGGCTGAACTGCTCAAGGCGGCGCACGGCTGCGCGGTCGTGGTCCGCTATGGAGTAGGCGTCGACAACATAGATCTTGAAGCGGCCAGGGCCCTTGGGATCAAGGTGGCCAATGTTCCTGACTATGGATCTGATGATGTCGCCGAGCATGCGTTGGCGCTGATGCTCGCGGCCACGCGCAGGGTAGCAACCCGCGATCGCGACGTCAGGGCAGGCCGCTGGAACATCGGGCAGGATGAGCCCATGCCGCGCATCACCGGCAAGAACCTGGGCGTGCTCGGTTACGGCCGCATCGCCAAGCGCTTCATCGCCAAGGCCTCGGGGCTTGGCTTTGAGCGCATCTATGTCACGGATCCGGTTTTGGAAGATGAAGAGGCCAAGAAAGCTGGGGTGGCCAAGGCGCCGCTTGAGGAACTGCTCTCCAAGTCGGACTTCATCTCGGTCCACGTCCCGTTGAACCAGAGCACGCGCCACATGATAGGCAGGGCGCAGATAGCCCTGATGCGCCCGAATGCCGTGGTGGTCAACGCCGGGCGCGGCGGGATCATCGACGAGCAGGCGCTCGCCGAGGCCTTGGCGGAAGGGCGGATCTTCGCAGCCGGCATCGACACCTTCGAGCAGGAGCCGCCTAAGAAGGACAACCCGCTGTTAAGACTTTCAAACACCGTGCTCTCAGACCATACCGCCTGGTACACGAGCGAGTCGGTCATCGAGCTTCAGCACAAGGCAGCCATGGAGGTTCTCCGCGCCTTCCGCGGTGAGGAACTGCTGCATCAGGTCAACAAGTAAGAACAATCCAACCAAGACAAGGAAGAATCAAAATGGCAGTATCAAAGGAAACTATCGAAGGCTACCGCAAGGTACTCTCATCAGCATCAGTCGCAGACGCCTGCGACCTCGTGATCGGCAAGACCTGCTTTCTCCCGCCGCAGCTGCAAAACCGCATCAACTCGAAGAAGATCGTCGGCCCCGCTGTCACCGTCTCCGAGACAGCGACGCTAGAGAAGCTCCCGCCCAAGCATGCGCTTGAGCTCATAGACAGCGCCGGCGAAGGCAGCGTGCTGGTGATCTCAGGCGATGTCGACCTGTCTGGGATCGCCATCTGGGGAGGATTGATGACCGCTGGGGCGGTCGCCAACAAGCTTGAGGCGACGGTGCTCAACGGCGGCGTCAGGGACGAGGCTGAGATCAGGCGCGACTACGACTACCCGGTGTTCGCGACCTCAAGCGTCCCGGGCACCACGCTCGGCCGCTACAAGACCGTGGCTTCGATGGTTCCCGTCAAGATAGGCGATGTCCTGATCCGCCCGGGCGACGTGATCTTCGGTGACGTGGATGGCCTGGTTGCGGTGCCCCAGGAGTTTGCCGAGCGCGTGCTTGAGGAGGCGTTGTCGATCGATGCGCGCGAGACTGAGCAGGCCAAGCTCATTTTAAAGAGCGGCTCGCTCAAGGAAGGGCTGGCCAAGTACGGTCGCATCTGAAATATCCATCCGAATGTCTAGGAAGCCCGAGTTCCGCATGCGTGTCATCAGTTGAGGAATGAGGGCTTGAACCAAAGGGGCGATCACATCAAGCTAGACCGCCCCTTTTTATCAAAAAAGCGCCGTAAAACCCCGGGCAGTACTTGATCAGATAGTTTCATGATTTCCCTTCCGCCTCGCGCGGGGGCGCTTTTTAAAAACCAGCTTGCCTTAGCATCATGGCGGTGCCCGCATAGGTGTCGTCCAAGTAGTACGTGGTCCACTCATGGCCCATGGACTCGAGGACGTCTATTGCCTCGTCGGGCAATTGTCCGACCTCGGCCGTGCCGAGCGCCAGGT
>CACYPI010000112.1 GCA_902776275.1 uncultured Aeromonadales bacterium | reverse complement strand
TTGACTACGTCGATGCGTTCTTGGAAGGTGAGGCGTTTGACCATGAAAGACACTCCTTTTGGCTATTATGAAGTGTCTTAACCTTTTGGGTTAGTCTACAGGCGCCCCCCTTCCTGTCCCTGCTCATATCACCACTTGGGCTTTTTCAAGGCCTCCTCGTAGAGCTCCTCGTATTTCCTGCACGAGTCCTTCCACAAGAAGCGCTTGCTCATGGCATTGCGCTTTAAGCGGCGCATCTCCGAGGGATCCTCGAGGTAGAGGATCAGCGTGCGGCGCAGGCAGGAGAGCAGCTCCTCGGACGAGGGCTCGTTGAACACGAAGCCGTCGCCGTTCTCGCGATCGCGGTCGTAGTCGACCACGGTGTCGCGCAAGCCGCCCACGGCCCTCACTATAGGCAGCGTGCCGTAGGCCAGGGAGTAGATCTGGTTGAGTCCGCAGGGCTCGAAGATCGACGGCATCAGGAAGAAGTCCGAGGCTGCTTCTATCTGGTGGGCCAGCACGTTGTCGTAGACGGGCGAGAAGACCATCTTGTCCTTGTGCCGCGCGGCGATGCCCTCCATCTGGCGCTGCAGGTTCGGATCTCCCGTTCCCTCGATGATGACCTGCACCTTGTGCTCGAGGAAGCGGTCGAGGATCGGCAGCAGGAGCCCGATGCCCTTCTGGTCGGTGAGCCTCGCCACCATGCCGTAGAGCGGGGTGTCGCCCATCTCGAGGTTGAGCTTACGCTGCAGCAGGTACTTGCCCAGGACCTTGTCCTCCATGCTGTCGACGCTGTAGCAGATGCGCAGCGTCTTGTCGGTAGATGGATCCCAGTCCGAGTAGTCGCAGCCGTTGACGATGCCCGAGAGGTCCATGCGGCGGGCCAGGTAGTTGCCGGCCATGCCGTGGCCGCCCAGGTAGGTCGTCAGCTCGTAGGCGTAGCCTGGGGAGACGGTGTTTATCTTGTCGGCGTAGAAGACGCCGCATTTTAGGAAGTTGACGTAGGAGCCCTGGCTGATCATGCCGTTTTGCACGTGCTGGATCTCGGGGATTAGGTATAGCTGGCCCGCGTCGAACACGCCCTGGAAGGCGCCGTTGTGCACGGTGAGCACGCTGCGCGTGTTCTCAAAGAAGGGATCCTTCTGGTACTTGAGGCGCAGGATCATCGGCGCCGTGCCGGTGTGCCAGTCGTTGCAGTGCAGTATGTCGGGTCTGAAGCCGGTCTTGCGGGCCGCGTCTATGGCCGCGGCAGAGAAGAACGAGAACCTCGTGCCGTTGTCCCAGTAGGCCTGGTTGTTGTCGCCGTACATCGAGGTGCGGTCGAAGAAGCGCGGGCAGTCGATGAGCCAGCACTCGAAATTTGCGAGCACGGTCTTGCGCACCTTGTAGGGCACGCGGAGCTGCTCCTGGCTGCTCCCGTCGTTGAGCACGCCCTCGTATACGACCTCGAACTTGTCCCAGCCCGGGATGGTGCCGTAGCAGGGGATGCACAGCCTGACGTCGTGGCCGTCCTTCTTGAGCTGCGAGGGCAGTGCCTTCGCGACATCGGCAAGGCCGCCCGACTTGATGAGGCCCGCGGCCTCGGATGCAAGGAACAGGATCTTCATGGGAAATTAGGCTTCCGCCCTCCGTTCAAATGCCTTCATGCATCATAGCGCACGCTTGCATCCGCCGCCCCCCAGGCGGATCCAACAGTGCGGCGCAGATCTGCAAATTGGACGGTGAATGCCAGGATCGGCTGGAGTGCAACGCAAAAATGGCTAACGCATACAGTAGATGCAAATCTTGTATTTAAGAAATGTCAAAATTTCCGCAAAATATGCGGAAAACCTTTGTATCTCAAAAAGGCTTGCATTCAAGCACGAGCACTTGTCCGACCACTTGATCGTGCACCAAATCGATCGCAAATCGGAAACCGTAAAACGTTTGCGTGAAAAATATGGCGTTTTTTGTGAGTGGCGTGGAAAAACGGCGATCACATGTTGGTAAGGGCGATACCCCAAACATATAATCCGATTCATCAGACAAGTACAAATAAGGAGTTTGAATATGAAGAAACTGGGTATTGCCGCTGTGAGCGTCCTCGCTGTTGCAGTCTCCGGAGTGCTTTGCAGCGCCCAGGCCGCCGACAAGACCGTCTGGAAGCTCGCGTTCAACCAGCCTGAGGGCCACCCTGAGATGGTCGCCGTTCAGGAGTTCTCCAAGAAACTGGAGAAGGCCACCAACGGCAAGTACGCGATCGAAGTCTTCCCCAACGAGCTGCTAGGCTCGCAGAAGGAGACCATCGAGATGGTGCAGAACGGCTCTCTGGAGTTCTCCATGGTCGCAGGCTCGCTGCTGGAGAACTGGAGCCCTGATTTCGCAGTGTTCAACCTCCCTTACGTCTTCAAGGACTACAAGCACCTCCAGCGCGTGGTCAAGGACAAGAAGGTTGTCGGCAACCTCTTCAAGTCCATCGAGCCGCAGGGCATCACCGTCCTGTGCGCCATGTACTCCGGCACCCGCAACGTCTACACCAAGAACAAGGAAGTCAGGACCCCTGCCGACCTCAAGGGCCTGAAGATCCGCGTCATGCAGTCCGACACCATGGTTAAGATGCTCAACTACATGGGCGGCACCGGCACCCCGATGGGTCAGGCCGAGGTCTACACCGCCATCCAGACCGGCGTGCTCGATGGCGCTGAGAACAACGAGGTCACCTACTACGCGTTGAAGCAGCAGGAAGTCGCCCCGATCTACAATCTGACCGGCCACCTGATGATGCCGGACTACATCGTCACCAACACCAAGTTCTACAACAGCCTCCCGAAGGAAGTTAAGGACTTCTTCGACAAGAACCTCGACGGCCTGGTCGATGACGAGTTCGAGCGCTTCCAGGCTCAGGTCTCCAAGTCCCTGGAGGCCGCCAAGAAGGAAGGCACCAAGGTCATCGTGGCCGACAAGGATGCCTTCAAGAAGGCCGTGGAGCCTCTGATCGCCGAGAAGGTCACGACCCCTTCGGCCAAGGCTCTCTACGATGCCGTCCAGGCAGCTCGCGACGCGAACTGACCCATGCCGCCCGCCTCTCGGGGCGGGCTTCATCCCAACTTGAACAAGGCGGGGCTTGCTGAAGAATCAAAGAAGCCCCGTTTTTTTTCTGTCCGGTGGTTTTGCTTATGAATGTCTTGACAGCCATCAAGAAGATCCTCGACAAGATCCTCATCTGGCTCTGCATCTTCTTCTGCGGCCTCATGGTGATCCTCGTGACCTACCAGGTCTTGGCGAGGTTCGTCTTCAAGGATCCCTCGGCCGTGTCCGAAGAGGCAGCGCGCATCGCCTTCGTGTGGATGGGCCTGTTCGCTTCCGCTCTGCTCTACGGCGAGAAGGGTCATATGAACATCTCCTTCCTCCCTGACAAGCTCGGGCCTTACAAGTCCCAGGTCCTGGTGATCATAAGCGAGGTGTGCACCTTCGCCATGGCCATGTGGGTCCTGGTCTACGGCGGCTGGTTCATCACCAACAACGCCATGGGGCAGACCAATTCGGCGATGACCTGGCTGCGCGTCGGCGTCATCTACTCGGTGATCCCGATCTCAGGCTGCTTCGTCGTCTACTACGCTGTCTACAACGTGATAGACGCGGTGCGCAAGCTCATCGCAGGGCCTGGCGCCCTCAAGAAGAAGGAGGCCAAGTAAAATGCTTAGCGATTCCATCATCTTCTACCTCCTCATCCTCACCCCGATCCTGCTCGTGCTCGGCGTGCCCATCGGCACCAGCATCTGCCTGGGCTCGGCCCTCTCTATCATGTCGATCATGGGCTCGACCGCCCCGCTGAACTCGGCAAACCGCATCTTCGCGGGCATGAACAGCTTCGCGCTGCTGGCCATCCCGTTCTTCGTGCTCGCCGGCAACATCATGAACACCGGCGGCATCGCGGCCAAGCTCATCAACCTTGCCAAGGTCTGCATCGGCTTCATACCAGGGGCTCTGATGCACACGAACACCGTCGCCAACATGCTCTTCGGCGCCATCTCGGGATCGGGCGTTGCCGCCGCGGCGGCCATCGGCTCGGTGATCCTGCCTGGCGAGGAGAAGGAAGGCTACGATCCAAAGCTCTCCGCAGTGGTCAACATCGCCTCGGCTCCTGCCGGCATGATCATCCCGCCGTCGAACATCTTCATCATCTATTCGCTCGCCTCAGGCGGCGTGTCGGTGGCGGCGCTGTTCGTCGCAGGCTACATCCCGGGCATCATGTGGGGCCTGGCCGTGATGGCCGTGGCCGCGTTCTTCGCCTGGAAGATGCACTACAAGAGCGCCATCGTCGAGGGCTGGGCGCTGCGCATCCGCGTGGTGATCGAGGCCATCCCGGCGATCCTGCTCATCGTGATCATCATCGGCGGCATCATCTCGGGCTTCTTCACCCCGACCGAGGCATCCTGCGTCGCCGTGGTGTACGCCGCGCTGGTGTCGGCCTGCTACCGCACGCTGCATTTAAAGCAGATCCCTGGCATGCTGCTTGAGACTGCCAAGACCACCGGCCTCATCGTCTTCCTCATCGGCGTGTCGGCCATCCTGGGCTGGGTGCTCGCCTACGCCAAGCTGCCGAACCTCATCGCAGCCTGGCTCCTGGGCATCTCGAGCTCCTCTGCGGTGATCCTGCTTGGCATGATGGTCATCATGCTGCTGGTGGGCTGCGTCATGGACCCTGCCCCTGCAGTGCTGATCTTCACCCCGATTTTCCTGCCGGTTGCCATGAAGCTGGGTATCAGCCCCGTGCACTTCGGCGTCATGATGGTGTTCAACCTCTCCATCGGCGCCATCACCCCGCCTGTGGGACCGATCCTCTTCACCGGCTGCCGCATCGCCAGGCAGTCGATCGACGCGGTGTTCTTGAAGTTGCTGCCGTTCTTCGCGGCGCTCATCGTGGTGCTGGTTCTGGTCACCTTGATCCCGGGCCTCTCGATGTGGCTGCCTACCGCAGCAGGCCTCGTGCACTGATGTGAAAGTTTGAACAGAGAAAACTCGAGGCGCCCTTGCGGCGCCTCTTTTTTTGGTTTTCGGAGGGCTTGTCTGCCCCTTGCGGCCAGTATCGCGTCCCCTCTGGCATTCTCTTATCAAAAAAGCGCCGTAAAACCCCGGGCTTCAGCCCGGGGATATAAGGCGCCTAATCGGGGGTATTCTGGTTTTCAATGTATTGTCTATGATAGAGATGGGAGCTCCGCCACAGGACGCCGCGAAATAGGAGGGAGACCATAGATGATGTCCCCAAAGTTCAGTGGTAACAGAGTGATAGTTCCTT
>CACYPI010000111.1 GCA_902776275.1 uncultured Aeromonadales bacterium | reverse complement strand
AGTGAATCACATTGGTGGTCAGCAAGAGGAACCCGCCGAAGATCTCCCAAGAGATCGGTAGGAATCCCCTCTCTTTAGAGAGGGGAGGATGTCAACTCATAGAAAAGGCACGCGTTCCTGAGCGCTGAAAGGTATGACAAAGTCGTGTGCGCGCCTGGGATCCTCTTGCTGCTTGAAAGCAGACCCTCGTCTGAGAGCGTGTTGCCGATCGACGATGCCAGCACGCTGCTGTCGATGTTGCCGGCGAGGAACGCCACGATCTTGCGAAGGAGGATCGGATCTGAGACCTGCCTTTGCCCGCGCAGGTTCTCGCGTTCGACTATGTTCTTCAAGACCACCGACGAGCAGATGCCGTCGAGCACGTCCATGGCAAGAGTGAGATCAAAGCCCAACTCCACGATCCCATGCATTCCGCCAAAGCGCAGGTAGGCGTCAAACAGCTCGCGCAGATCATGGCGCAATCCGTCAGGCCCGACAGCGGTTTTGCGGGCAATCCCCAGGCTGTTTTCTTCCTGCACTTCAAAACCATGGAATGACAGGAACTCTGAGAACGACATGGGCAGCATCTTGATCTCGACGCACCTTCCGGAGAGGGCGGTCGCGTACTCCGAGGAGAGCCTCCTCGAGTTCGATCCGGTGATGTAGATGTCGCAGTCAAGATCCACGCGGAAGGCATTCAATGGCACAAAAAGCTGAGTAGTGCATAGGATTCGATGATGTCCGATCCCATTTCAGCTAGGAAGACACTAGGATCCGGCAACGCCTTTGCCGGGCATGGCGCGACGGCATCTCCAGGTTTGCAAGGATGCCCGAATGGAAACAGGCAGGTCCTGGTGCCGCAATGGCGCCAAGCCCTGCCTGCGCGTGATTCTACTGATGCCTGGGTGATGGCTGCCAGGCTGCTGCAGGCAGCTCAGCCAAGAAAGGCCTTCATCCAGCCGAGCCCTTCCTCGGTCCTGCCGCGCGGGTTGTACTCGCAGCCTATCCAGCCCTTGTAGCCGCTCTCATCGAGCAGCTTGAAGACGTACGGGTAGTTGATCTCGCCCTCGTCAGGCTCGTGCCTGCCGGGGGCGGAGGCTATCTGCACGTGGGCGTAGGCGCCCTTGTAATCCTTGATGAGGCGCGCGAGGTTCCCGTCGACCATCTGCGCATGGAATATGTCAAGCTGCGTGAAGACGTTGTCCATCCCGATCGCCGCGCGCACGGCCATGGACTCGTACTGGCTCTTGTAGAGGTAGCGCTGCTTGACCTCGGGGCATAAAGCCTCGAGCGTGAGGCTGATGCCGTACTTCTGGGCGCGCGCGGCGGCCTTCCTCACGTTTGCGATGAAGGTCTGCACGAAGAGCTCGCGCTCCTCCTGCGCGGGCACGACGCCTGCCATGACGTGGACGAGATTGCAGCCAAGCTTTGTGGCGTACTCAAGCGACTCCTCAAAGCCGTCCTGGAACTCCCTCTCGCGCCCGGGCAGGGCGGCGATGCCCCACTCGCCCTTGGCCACATCGCCCGGGCGCGTGTTGAAGAGCGCAAGCTCGAGCCTGTCGCCTAAGGCGTCCTTGAGATCCTCAATGGAGTAGTCGTAGGGCCAGAGGAACTCCACGGCCTTGAAGCCGCAGTCAGCTGCGGCGGAGAAGCGTTCGAGGAAGGGCCTCTCCTTGAACATCATCGAAAGGTTGGCTGCAAATTTCGGCATCATGAAAGCTCCGCTATCTCGCCGCCTGTGAGGTACCTGATCCTGTCCCTCATGGGGTTTAGCACGAAGAACAGCTTCGCGGTGGCCTCAAGCTCCTCGGCGTTGCAGACGGCGTTGTTGAGATCCTTGCCGCCGACCACGCATCCGTGGTTGGCAAGGAGCCATCCCTTGTGGCCTGCGGCGCGCGCAGCGAGCTCCTCGGCAAGCTTGGGGCTGCCAGGCTTGTAGTATGGCACCACTTGGATCTTTCCAAGCTTCATCACGATGTAGGGCGTGAAGGGCTTGATGGCGTCCTCGGGGTCGAGATCCCTGAGACAGGCCAGCGCGGTCGAGTAGGTGCTGTGCAGGTGCACTATGGCCTTGATGGACGGGTTGTTGCGCAATATGGCTGCGTGGAAGGCCGCCTCCTTGGTGGGCTTGGGGCCGTCGATGAGCCTGCCCTGCATGTCCACCTTCGACAGGTAGTCTGGATCGAGGCGGCCTAAGCAGGTCCCGGTGGGAGTCACGATGATGCTGCCGTCGGGGGCGAGCACCGACATGTTGCCGGCAGAGCCGGACGCCAGGCCGCGGGCGTAGAGCACCGCGCCCTGCCTTGCAAACTCCTCGCGCAGCGCGCGTTCCTCAGTGCTTGCGTTCATTTGGAAGAAACCTCTTGTGACTTTGCAAAGAAATCCTCATCGCCGAAGTTGCCCGACTTGAGGATCAGGCTGACAGGAGAGCTGGTCGAGCGCACCCAAGGCACTCCCGGGGCAACCGAGGGGCCGATGTAGAAGCCCTCGACCCCGAGGGCCTTGGCCACGATGCCCGAGGTCTCGCCTCCTGCGACGATGAACCTCTCGTAGCCGCGCGCGAGCAGCTCTCTTGCCACCTTGGCGAAGAACTGTTCGATGGCGCGCGCCGACTGCGGGGCGCCAAAGCGCGCTTGGATGGCGGCGAGCCTCTTTGGATCGGCTGTGGCGTAGACGAGCGGTGCAAGATCGTCTGCCTCGTGCTCGCAGACGAAGGTGCAGGCGTCGCGGACGCACTGCTCCTTGTCGCCCTCCATGAGCTTTTGGACATCGAGCTCAAGCCCCGCGGCCTTTTGCAGGTAGCGCGCGACTTGGCGGTTGGTCATCACTGAGCAGGAGCCTGAGAGCACCACGGCCTTGCCGCCGTGCGGCATGCCCTTCTCAAGGCTTGAGGACGGATCGGAATCAGGATCGCGCAACGCCGCGGCAAGCCCCGCGCCCAGGCCCGATCCCCCGGTGACGAGCGGCAGCCCGATGAAGGCCTTGCCTTGGGCCATGAGATCGGACTCCTCGACCGCATCGACGGCGGCATATGAGAGCCCTTGGCCCTGGAGTTCAAGGAGCCTTGCGGCGATGGCCTCGGGGCCTTGGTGTACGCACTTAAGGTCGATGAGGCCGCACTTGCCATGCGACTGGGCCTCCATGAGCCTTATGAGGCTGCTGTCGCGCATCGGCGTGATCGGGTGGTTGCGCATGCCGCTCTCCTCAAGCAGGTCGTCGCCTACGAAGAGGAAGCCCTTGTAGACGGTCCTGCCGTTGACCGGCAGGGCAGGGGAGATCACGGCGATCCTGGCCCCCAGCTCATGCATTAGCGCGTCGGTGACCGGTCCGATGTTGCCGTCCTTCGTCGAATCGAAGGTCGAGCAGTACTTGAAGAAGAACCGCGAGCAGCCGCGCTTCTTCAGGGCGCGGCAGGCCCTTATTGCGTATTCCTCCGCCTCGGCGGATGGGCAGGATCTCGTCTTCCCTGAGACCACCAGCGCCTCGCAGTCAGGGCATGAGGCCACTGCCTCAGGCGAGGTGGCCTGGATGGTGGAGAGGCCGTTCTTCACGAGGAAGCTCGCGATGTCGGTGGCTCCGGTGAAATCGTCGGCGATAACGCCAATCTTCAGCATGGATGAACCTCCTCATGAGGTTTGAAACATGATTTTATGAACATATATTAACATCAGGCTGGTTGTTTATGGTAAAGAATGTTAATAAATTATAAACAGTGTGAACGCATTCATATTTTGCCTTCCAGCTTGCCTGTGGCGTTGTTACCGCATTTTGACCTGCTCCAACTTGGACCATCGCATGAAAAATGCGTGTTAACCTGCTTCAATGTTATCGGCTATTTCACAAAACTTACCAGCTATCGGCGGTTATAATCAAGACAGCCAGATCCCCAAGGAGGCGAAAATGATCCCAGCGCAAAGGCGGCAGGCGATCCTCGCGATCGCCGAGCGCAACGGCGGCGTCGCCGGCATCAGCGATCTCATCAAAGAGCTCGGCGTGTCGCACATGACGGTCCGCAGGGACATCCAGAAGCTCGAGGCCGACGGCCTCGTGTTCCAGGTCTCAGGCGGCATCGAGCTGTCGCGCAAGCTCCAGGTCGAGCCCTCCCATGCGACCAAGGAAGGGCTGGCCTCCGAGGAGAAGAAGCGCATCGGCAGGAAAGCCTCCGAGATGATCCCCGAGCACTCCTGCATCTACCTCGACGCCGGCACCACCTCGCTGGCCCTCGCGCAGGAGATTGCGCCGCGCTCCGACCTCACCGTGATCACCAACGACTTCGAGGTCTTGAACTACCTAATGGAGCGCACCAAGAGCCAGCTCATCCATGTCGGAGGGCAGGTGCTCAAGGAGAACCGCTCCACCGTCGGCCCTCTGGCCACCAGGATCATCTCGTCGCTGGCCATCGACATCGCGTTCATGTCCGCGTCCTCCTGGGACGTGCGCGGCGCGACCACCCCGGATATCGGAAAAGTCGAGGTCAAGCAGGCGGTGCTCGAGGCCTCGCGCCGCCACGTCCTCATCTGCGACTCAAGCAAATACGGCCAGGTCGCGACCTTCATCGCCTTCAAGCTCTCGGATCTCGATGCGGTCGTGACCGACACCGCTCTCCCCGAGCAGGCTGTGAAACTGATCCGCAATTTAGATCTCGAACTGTTCACTGTCTGATTGCACTAGTATTGGAAACTGTTGCTCATGTTCCATGGGAATACTGCATAGTTGAAAAAGCCTTTTATCCAACTCGATGTTGAGGACGCCCTCCTTCGTTTCTCATCTAAAGATATCTCCCTCCCGAAATCAAGAAACTCAGCACATCAACCTTAGCCATATAAAAGTGAACATGCCTGCCAACTGAAGGCGTGTATGGCTGCCGTGATTGAAACAGCCATGGGTGCACGGCAACGTATGAGAAAAAATGTGCAAAAATGAGAATAAAAAACTATATAATAAATTTATAGAACAATGTGTTAAATGCAAGAAATTGAATTTAATGTTAAGAAATGTTATTTAATTCACAAAATCTATAAAAATAATAAAGTCCGAGATATCAACAAATAGATAAAAATAATAAAACGCTTTTATAAGTAACTTTTTGTTAACAAAAGTAATAAATCTAAACTTGTCTGACATGATGATATGTTGATATTCAGCATATCAACACTATGATCGAATCGTGAAGAGATTTAGAAATGAATACGAATGCCATGATCAATCAAGAACGTTCCAATCGAAGCATCATCAGATCGCATATACATACTGAAATTGTTGAATATCTAGTTGATGACATAAGGAAAGGAATTTATAAAAGCGGGCAGGAGCTTCCTTCAGGCGAAGAGCTTGTCAAAGACCTCTAGGTTTGAGATCGATTTTGACCGCTGGAATGTGATTGCTGGCGCATCTGCTGCCAATGAGGTTTGTGATCCGGGGAACTCCGCC
>CACYPI010000110.1 GCA_902776275.1 uncultured Aeromonadales bacterium | reverse complement strand
TGAACAAGACTACCAAATCGGTATTGAGCGCCATCATGGAAGACTTGATGCATCAAGGAAAGTAGCGCCTTTTAAGGGCCGCTTAAGAACCACTATATGGATTATATATCGCAAGCGCAAGGATCCTTTTGCGGCGCGGCTTGATGCCGCCGTGAGCCGTGGATCACGGAAAAGACGGACTTTGCGCTTGCGATCAAATTCTTGCGAGCGCCACTTGCGGGACAGGTTGGGTTCACGCATAATCTAGCCCTTGTAAACAGCGCGCGCGGGGTTATTCCGCGCTCGCGCCGCAAAGCCTGAAGGCAGGCAAGCGCGCGGCGCTTGCCTGCCTGAGGGCCTGATCAAACGGGCTGGTTTTACCAGCTAAGGATGCAGTGCTATGGCAGCCAAAGAGAATAATACTGGATCGGAACTCGAATCCATGGGTCCGCTGGCAATTGCCGGCGTGAAGCCTTACGAACCCAAGCCGGGCGAGGAGTACATGAACGAGGCGCAGAAGGAGCACTTCCGCAAGATCCTTACTGCGTGGCGCGATCAGCTCCGCTCCGAGGTTGATCGCACCGTCGGCCACATGAAGAGCGAGGCTGCCAACTTCCCCGATCCGCTTGACCGCGCGTCGCAGGAGGAGGAGTTCGCCCTGGAGCTGCGCACCCGCGACCGCGAGCGCAAGCTCATCAAGAAGATCGAGAAGACCCTCGCCAAGATAGACAAGGATGAGTTCGGGTACTGCGAGCAGTGCGGCGAGGAGATCGGCATCAAGCGCCTTGAGGCGCGCCCGACTGCCGACCTCTGCGTCGACTGCAAGGCCCTGGCCGAGATCAAGGAAAAGCAGCTCGAAGGCTGATCTCCGTCTTCCTCAGGGAGGATTCGGAGGAGAAGGCAAATGCCCGCGCGATGCGCGGGCATTTGCGTAGTAGGCCTTAATGGCCATGCGGATGTGGAGAGCAGATGTACACGACGCGCTTTGCCCCGACCCCGAGCGGCCCGCTGCACTTCGGCTCGCTCTCGACCCTGCTGGGGGCGTGGCTTCGGGCCAGATCGCAAGGCGGCAGGATCCTTTTGCGCATCGAGGATCTCGACACGCCGCGCTGCCCCGGGGGAATGGCCAGGCGGGTGCTCTCGGACATCGATGCCTTCGGCTTTGACTTTGACGGGGAGCCTCTCTTCCAAAGCAGCCGGATCCCCTTTTACGCATCCAAGATAAGGAAGCTTGAGAAGGATGGACTTGCCTTCTCGTGCACCTGCACGAGGCAGAGCTTAAAGCACAGCCCCTGCAGGTGCTTTGAGCGCATGTCCCCTCTTCCTCCCGGCACGCCCTGCTCCATCAGGTTCAAGCCCCGGGAGGAGATAAGCGGGATCTTCAAGGACGAGCTGCTGGGCGCGGTGGACACCGGCGACACCTACGGCTATCTCACGCTCAGGCGCTCGGACGGGATAATCTCATACAACTTAGCCTGCGTGGCCGACGACATCGCAACCGGGGTCACCGAGGTGGTGCGCGGGCAGGATCTCATGTACGTGACCCCGAGGCAGGAGGCTCTGGCAAGGGCGCTTGGGCATGAGGGCTTCTCCTACCTCCACCTGCCGCTGGCGCTTGAATCCCCGGGGCTCAAGCTCTCAAAGCAGAACCATGCAAAGGCGGTCACCGATGCGATGGCGCCGCAACAGGCGCTCCTGCTCGCACTCGCTTTCCTAGGACAGGACAGCTCGTGGGCGCGGCCATCAATGGAGTGCCGCGACATCTTGATTGGAGCGGCCTCGCGCTTTGACCCATCGCGCCTGCCGCACCGCAGCGCCGCCGCGCCAGCTGGGGTTTTCTAAGGCTCCGCGCGGCATGTCCGCGCCCGGGGCGGCATCAGGGGCTGTGGTATAATGCCCCGGAAATTTGAAAGGCATACCACACCGGCAAAAGCCGAGTACGTCGCCGGCCCGAGGGCCGGCCTGCACATTTCGCGAGGCAAGCAAAATTACCCTAAATGCTGCGGATCTTGAGAAGATCCTCAAAAAGAACAAGGCCGAGGTCGACAGGAAGGGATCATGCCGCCTGGTGCTCGGGCGCAAGGATCACAGCATCACCCGCAAGGACATTCCGCCCCAGGCCATAGCCGTGCTCGAGGGATTGCGCCGCGCCGGCTACCAAGCCTACTTGGTCGGCGGATGCATCCGCGATCTGCTCACTGGAAAGAAGCCCAAGGACTTCGATGTCTCGACCAACGCGACCCCCGAGCAGGTGCGCCGCGTGTTCCAGAACTCCCGCATCATCGGCAGGCGCTTCAAGATCTGCCACGTGGTGTTCGGCCGCGAGATCATCGAGGTCACTACCTTCAGGTCCAACCAGGAGCCCAAGCACGAGTCGTTCAAGCACCAGACCTCGGGCACCGGCATGCTCGTGCGCGACAACATCTACGGCCGCACCGCCGAGGAGGATGCAGCGCGGCGCGATTTCACCATCAACGCCATCTACTACGATCTCAAGTCCTCCGAGCTAATCGACTACCACGCAGGCCTCTACGATCTGCGCCGCGGCGTCATCGACATGATCGGCGATCCTAAGAGGCGCTACCTCGAGGATCCGGTGCGCATGATCAGGGCGCTGCGCTTTGCCGCCAAGCTGGGCTTCACCATTTCAAAGCGCACCTCGGATCCCATACGCAACATGGAGCACCTGCTCCTGCAGGTCTCCAACGCCCGCATGTTCGAGGAAGTGAACAAGCTCTTCCTCACCGGTCACGGGCTGCAGAGCTACAGGATCCTGCGCAAGTACGGAATGT
The DNA here is from genome assembly GCA_902776275.1 of uncultured Aeromonadales bacterium. Taxonomy (GTDB): domain Bacteria; phylum Pseudomonadota; class Gammaproteobacteria; order Enterobacterales; family Succinivibrionaceae; genus Succinivibrio. The sequence goes on along the minus strand of CACYPI010000110.1, from coordinate 3,169 downwards.
TCGAGATCCTCTTTGCAGGGCTTGAGCAGTTCCTCGACAACCCGTCGTTCGACTCCTTCGTCGAGTACGCCCTCCAAAGCTCCGACGAGCGCTGCCGCGATCAGAAGCGCAACATGCCGCACTTCCTCTACGCGGTGATCCTTTGGCCTAAGTTCCAGGCCGAGGTCTCAAGGCTCATGGCCTTGAACGACACCATGGCATCCCCCGCCTCTGTGCGCGAGCTTGCCGACCTTGCCTGCCCCACCGTGCTCAGGGAGCAGAACTCCGTCACGGCGATCCCCATGGGCATTGCCGAGAGCATCCGCTCGATGTGGTCACTGCAGCTGCAGTTCCTCAACATAACCGATCCAGACGAGGTGGCCGCGATCGCCTCAAAGCAGCTCTTCCGCGGCGGCTTTGACATCTTCAAGCTGAGGGCGCGCTTCGAGCCCTATCTAACCCCCTACGTCGAGTTCTGGGAGCCCTACTACGAGCGCAGCGCCAAAACCGCCAGCGAAAGGCGGCAAATGCTTGCGCAAAAGGACAGCCGCCGGGAACAGCAGGAGCAACAGCAGCGCGCCGAGGCTCCCGCAGAGCGCCCGGCCGAGCCTGAGCGCGCCCCGCGCCCGGCTCCCAAGAAGCCTGCCACAGGCTCGAACGAGGTCTTCACCGATGACTCCGATGCCGAGCGCCAGGACCGCCTCGCCCGCGCCCGCGCCTGGCGCGCCTCCATGCACCTGGATCCCTGAAGATGCCGCGCGTGCTGCTGTCCCTTGGGGCCAACCTCGGACACAAGGCCCAGAGCGTGCGCAAGGCAATGGAGATGATCTCCAGATGGCTTGGGGTTTCGAATGTCCGCGTCTCGCCGCTCTTCCTCACCAGGCCCTGGGGATACAAGGATCAGGACGACTTCGTGAACAGCGCCATGTCCTTTGACTCAGAGGTGGAGCCGCTTGACCTGCTCTCACGCATCCATGCCATCGAGGATGATTTCAAGCGCAAGCGGGTGTTCCGCTACGGCCCGCGCACGCTTGACATCGACATCATCTGCATTGGGGATCTAGTCATGGACACGAAAGAGCTCACGATCCCCCACCCCAGGATGGCTGAGCGCGCCTTCGTGCTCCTTCCGCTTGATGCCATAGAGCCGGATTTCACGGTTCCAGGCATCGGCAGGTGCGTGCACGAGCTTGCCAAAGCACTTCCAGCATCTGAAACCGATGGCGTGAGGATTATTGATGAAAACTAATGAGATCCCCCTGCCGAGGCTCCTCGTGGGCCTCGGCAACCCCGGGTCCGAGTACGAGCACACGCGGCACAACACCGGCGTGGACTTCCTCATGGCTCTTGCCGACGAGCACAAGATCTCGATGCGCCCCGAGCCCAGGTTCTTCGGGATCTGCGGGCGCGGGAGCATCGCCGATCATGAGGTGAGGCTGCTCTTTCCAACCACGTTCATGAACGAGAGCGGCCGCGCCGTGGGCGCAACCTGCACCTTCTACAAGATCCGCCCCGAGGAGGTCCTGGTCGTGCATGACGATCTAGACTTAAAGCCCGGGCAGATGAAGCTGCGCTTCGGCGGCGGGTTTGCAGGACACAACGGACTTAAGAGCATCGGCCAGTTCCTTGGCAACTCGCAGTCCTTCCTGAGGCTGCGCATCGGGATCGGCATGCCCCCATCGCACGATGTCATAAGCTGGGTGCTGGGGAGGCCTTTTGGCACTGACAAGGATGCCACGGCGGCAGCCTGCACGTGCGCGCTAGGCGCCATTGATACGCTCTACCGCCGTGGCATCGACAGGGCCACCATGGCCGTCAACGGATTCAAGTACCAAGCGGAGTAAACCGCCTTAATTTAAGATTTCCTGAGGTTATAAAAATGGGTTTCAACTGCGGGATCGTCGGACTGCCGAATGTCGGCAAGTCCACCCTTTTCAACGCCCTGACCAAGGCCGGCATCGCTGCCGAGAACTTCCCCTTCTGCACCATTGATCCGAACACCGGCATCGTGCCGGTGCCGGATCCGCGCCTTGACAAGATAGCCGCCATCGTCCATCCAGCAAAGATAGTTCCGGCCACCATGGAGTTTGTGGACATCGCAGGCTTGGTCAAAGGCGCTTCCAAGGGCGAGGGACTTGGCAACCAGTTCCTCATGAACATCCGCGAGACCGATGCCATTGCGCATGTGGTGCGCTGCTTTGACGATCCAAATGTCATCCATGTTTCAGGCAAGGTGAACCCTGCCGATGACATCGACACCATCAACACCGAGCTTGCGCTCTCCGACCTTGAGATCTGCGACAAGGCGCTAACCCGCCTTGAGAAGCGCGCGAAAGCAGGCGGAGACAAGGAAGCTGCCGCCCAGGTCGCCGCCCTGAAGAAAGGCAAGCCTGCGCTTGAGGAAGGCAAGGCCCTGCGCCAGGTGCAGTTCACTGCCGCCGACAAGGATGCGCTCAGAGGATTCAATTTTCTCACGCTCAAGCCTGTCATGTACATTGCCAACGTCGCAGAAGACGGCTTTGAGAACAACCCTTACCTTGACGTGGTCAGGAAGATAGCTGAGGCAGATGGCTCAGCCGTGGTTCCGGTGTCAGCTGCAGTTGAGAGCGATCTTGCGACAATGGAAGAGGCTGACCGCAAGGAGTTCATGGACAGCCTGGGACTCAATGAGCCTGGCCTCAACCGCGTAATCAGGGCTGGCTACAAGCTTCTTGGCTTGCAGACATTCTTCACAGCTGGCCCCAAAGAAGTAAGGGCTTGGACTGTCAAGGTGGGGGCAACCGCACCTGAGGCCGCCGGAAAGATCCACTCGGACTTCGAGAAGGGATTCATCCGCGCCCAAACTATCGCCTACGATGACTTCATTAAATACAACGGCGAACTGGGGGCAAAGGAAGCAGGAAAACTGCGTTCAGAGGGTAAGGACTACATAGTGCAAGATGGAGATCTGTTTGAATTTTTGTTCAATGTCTGAAATCAATAAACTTTGCTTAAGTTACTCTAATTTTTTTGCCATGAACGTGGGTTTAACCTGAGTTTTGTAGTTGACGGGTGACAAAAAACCGGCCGTTGGCTCCGCAGAGCCATTTGCCCTAAACTCATTGTCCCCTAGCCCATAATTCAAGTGATATCTGTCACAAAACGCCGAAATTTTCTATTTCGGCGTTTGTTTTTTAATGATTTTTATTGC
>CACYPI010000109.1 GCA_902776275.1 uncultured Aeromonadales bacterium | reverse complement strand
AAGCCGAGAAGGACTCGATCAACATCGAGTTCATCAGCGGCATTGAAAACTGGAACTACGTCATCAGGCCAAAATTATAGGTTATTTGGTGACAGTTCCGAAGGAGCTACCCAGGTCAGCCAGGGAGCTCTTGCAGGCCTTGGGAGTGGGCCTGCCGGAGAGGCTCCTAAAAGATTAGAGATTAGGATCCTCAAAGTTTAGACCGAAAACCTTTAAGCCACCGCAGGCCTTCTTGCAAGCGCTTGCGTCCACTGGGTTTGCAATTGATATAAAGCGATCAATAGGGGAGCGGAGTTGCGCTTTGCGTTTAGAATATGCGCCGGATAAAGGAAATACGGCCCTGGGCTTTGGCGGACTGAAAATCTTGTTCAGGCTCCGAAGCCGTATGAAGCAGCAGGGGCGGCGCGGAAAGCCCGCCCCGGGAAAAAAGGAAAAAGACCATGTGGAATTATTCTGATAAGGTAAAGGACCATTTCCTGCACCCGCGCAACGCCCGCGTCATTGAAGACGCCAACGGCGTCGGCGACGTGGGATCGATCATCTGCGGCGACGCGCTGCGCCTGATGCTCAAGATCAACCCCCAGACCGAGGTCATCGAGGACGCAGCGTTCCAGACCTACGGCTGCGGCAGCGCCATCGCCTCGTCATCGGCGCTGACCGAGATGATCAAGGGCAAGACCATCAAGGAAGCCCAGAAGATCACCAACCAGGACATCGTCGACTACTTAGGCGGCCTGCCTCCTGAGAAGATGCACTGCTCGGTCATGGGCCGTGAGGCCCTGGACGCCGCGGTCGCCAACTACCACGGCAAGACCTACGAGCAGTCGCATGACGACGGCGAGCTCATCTGCCACTGCTTCGGCGTGGGCATCAACAAGATCAAGAAGGCCATCTGGGAGAACCACCTCACCACCGTCGAGGAGGTCACCAACTACACCAAGGCCGGTGGCGGCTGCGGCTCGTGCCGCATGCGCATCGAGGAGATCATCGACGAGGTCTGGGAGGATCTGGAGAAGTGCGGCGTTCCCCGCCCGGGCACTGTCCAGACCCCGATCGAGGCCAAGGTCGTGACCTCCACTGCCGCGAGCGCCGAGAAGATCCGCGCCTCGCTCGACCAGAACACCGAGTCCTCGCCCATCTACAAGGATGTCGTGAAGATCCTCAAGGAGGCAAACGACGGCCTCAAGGAGGACGGCTCGGGCGTCGAGCTCGACGCCATCGAGGGCACCGACGTCATCGTCAAGCTCTCAGGTCCTGCGGCCAAGGGCATGATCAAGACCATGACGCTCGACTTCCTTGCAAAGAAGCTTACCGACGGCACCGGCCGCAAGATCAACTGCGTGGCGAGGTAACAGGAGATGGCAATGGACGTTTACAACCTAGGTGCCGGCGAAGGCATCTACCTTGACAACAATGCAACCACGATGATCGACCCGAAGGTGGTCGACGCGATGATGCCCTATCTGCGCACCTACTACGGCAACGCCTCGTCGCAGCACGGCTTCGGACTGCCGGTGGACAAGGCCATAGCCAAGGCCCGCGAGCAGGTCGCCGAGTTCTTAGGCGCCGAGCACCCCGACGAGATCATCTTCACGTCGTGCGCCACCGAGTCGGACAACACCGCCCTGTGGTCGTCGCTGTGGTCGCAGAAGGGCAAGGACGAGATAGTCACCACTGACGTCGAGCACCCTGCGATCCTCCAGACCTGCGCGTTCCTCGAGAACCACGGCGTCAAGGTGACCTACCTCAAGGTCAACTCGAAGGGCGATCTCAACGTCGACGACTTCAAGGCCGCGCTGACCCCCAAGACCGCGCTGGCCTCCGTGATGTGGGCCAACAACGAGACCGGCGACATCTACCCGGTTCCCGAGCTTGCCGAGATCGCAGCCGAGAGGGGGGTGATGTTCCACACCGACGCGGTGCAGGCCGTCTCGAAGATCCCCATCTGCCTTAAGGACACCAAGATCAACATGCTCTCGTTCTCCGGCCACAAGATCCACGCCCCCAAGGGCATCGGCGTGCTCTACGTGCGCCGCGGGACCCGCTTCGTGCCGTTCATGAAGGGAGGCCACCAGGAGCGCGGCCGCCGCGCCGGCACCGAGAACGTGCCGTACATCGTGGGCCTGGGCGTGGCCTGCGAGCTTGCAGGGCAGCACCTCTCCGAGGTCAACACCCGCATACGCAAGCTGCGCGACCGCCTGCAGGAGGGGATCCTGAAGTCCATCCCCGAGTGCTTCGTCACCGGCGATCCGCAAAACCGCACCGCGAACACCCTGAACGTCGCCTTCAAGTTCGTCGAGGGCGAGGCCATACTGCTGATGCTCAACGAGCACGGCATCGCCGCCTCCTCGGGCTCGGCCTGCTCATCCGAGTCGCTCGAGCCCTCGCACGTGATGCGCGCGATGGGCGTCCCGTTCTCGGCGGCGCACGGCACCATCCGCTTCTCGCTCTCGCGCTTCACCACCGACGAGGACGTTGACACCACCCTGAAGGTGCTGCCTGGGATCATCGCCAGGCTGCGCGAGCTCTCGCCGTACTGGAAGCAGAACAAGCCGAAGATCGCCAACCTCGATCACGACTTCGACGAGAACAGCACTGAAGTGCGCGCCTAAATAAAGCGCCATTTGCCAGGGCCGGGGCCTTTGGGATCCCGGCCCTGCCGTTTTTGGGGGAGCGCATTTTTGCCGCGCGCCTCCTGATGCGCTTTTGCGCAAGGCTGCAAGCGTTTAAAATCATCTTTTAGAACACTTGCGCAACAGCGCTACACAGGAGTACGGAAATGATGGATTTTGAAAAGATGGCCAATGGCGGCCTTGCCAGGATCAAGCCCTACCAGGCGGGCAAGCCCATCGAGGAGGTCAAGCGCGAGCTTGGGCTTGACGACGTCATCAAGCTTGCCTCGAACGAGAACCCGTTCGGCATGAGCCCTAAGGCCGTCGAGGCCGCTGTCGCCGCAGTTAAGGAAGGCAACTTCTATCCGGACTCCAACGGCTACTACTTAAAGCAGCGCCTGCACCAGAAGTTCGGCTACGACGTCAAGCGCATCACCCTGGGGGCAGGCTCCAACGAGCTCATCAACCTGCTCTTCGAGGCCTTCGTGAACAAGGACGTCAACGTCGTCCTCCCCGAGTACTCGTTCTGCGTCTACAGCATGGACGCGACCATCAATGGCGCAGAGGTCAGGACCGTCCCGCTCTCGGACTGGAAGGTCGACCTCAACAAGGTGCTCGCCGCCATCGACTCGAAGACCAGGATCGTGGCCTTCGCCAACCCGTCGAACCCCATCGGCACCGCCATCCCCTCTGCCGACATGAAGTCGTTCCTAAAGAAGGTCCCCGAGTCCACGCTCGTGGTCATCGACGAGGCCTACAACGAGTTCAACAGCGGCGATCCCACCTGCGAGGACAGCGCCCGCTGGCTTGACGCCCACCGCAACCTCGTGGTCTCGCGCACCTTCTCGAAGGCCTATGGCCTGGCCGGGCTGCGCGTGGGCTACATGCTCGCCGATCCGCAGATCACCTCGCTCATGGACCGCCTGCGCGCCCCGTTCAACGTCAACGCCGCAGCCCAGGCCGCGGCCATAGCTGCGCTCGATGATGACGAGTTCATCAAGAAGACCGTAGAGAACAACACCAAGGAGCGCGCGCGCTACATGCAGTTCTTCAAGGAGCAGGGCGTCAAGGCCATCGACTCCAAGGCCAACTTCGTGGCGGCCGACTTCGCCCCGCACGATGCGCAGAAGCTCGCCTCCGAGCTCATGAAGCGCGGCGTCATCGTCCGCCCGCTGCTTGGCTACCAGCTGCGCGACATCCTGCGCATCAGCATCGGCACCCCCTCGCAGAACGACAGGTTCTTCAAGGAGACTGCCGATCTGCTCAAGACCCTCTGATCCGGAGCGCAAGTGAACAGCCTCAAGATAGCAAGGCTCGGCGAGGTGTCAGGCAGGGTGACCCTGCCTGGCTCCAAGAGCCTCTCAAACCGCGCGCTCCTGTGCGCGGCCCTCTCAGAGGGCAGGACCGCAGTTTTGAACCTGCTGCGCTCGGATGACACCGCGCGCATGATGGACGCCCTGAAGGCCCTGGGCGTCAAGGTAACGGAGCGCGGCACGGCCTGCGAGGTAGAAGGACTGGGATACGCCTTTGACACTGGATTGAACCGTGTGACGCTCGATCTGGGCAACGCCGGGACGGCGATGCGCCCATTGTGCGCGGCGCTCTCCTTCTCCTCGGGCGTGTTCGAGCTCACCGGTTCCAAGCGCATGTTCGAGCGTCCCATAGGCCCGCTTTGCGAGGCCCTGAGGAACCTTGGTGTGCACATCGACTACTTGAACAACCCGGGCTTCCCGCCGATCCTCATCCGCGGCTGCCAGGCCCCCAAGTCCCATGAGGTCTCCATAGACGGGCAGCTTTCAAGCCAGTTCATCACGGCGCTGCTCCTGGCAGCCCCGCTCGCCGGCGGCCTTGGGATCCATGTGCGCGGCGAGCTCATCTCAAAGCCTTACGTCGATCTCACCATAAAGCTCATGGAACGCTTTGGCATCAAGATCTCGCGCAAGGGCTACAGCGAGTTCTCGATCCCTGAGGGCGCGCGCTACGTCTCGCCCGGCTCCTGCCTCATCGAGGGCGATGCCACGGCCGCGACCTACTTTGCAGCCGCCGCCGCCATCGCAGGCAAGGTAGAGATCTACGGGATCCCCAGGGACAGCGTGCAGGGCGACGCGGCCTTCCTCCATGTGCTCGAGCGCATGGGGGCCAAGGTCACGAGGCTTGAGCACTCGGTGGTGGTCGAGCGCCAGGGCCGCCTCAAGGGCATCGACATCGACATGAACGCGATGCCCGACGCGGCGATGACGCTCGTGCCGATGGCGCTCTATACCGACGGCCCTGTCGCTATCCGCAACATCGCCTCCTGGCGCGTCAAGGAGACCGACCGCATCGCGGCCATGGCCAATGAGATGCGCAAGCTCGGCGTCAAGGTCGAGTGCGGCGAGGACTTCATCAGCATCGACGCTGCAGAGCGCAACGCCGAAACCCCGGTCTTTGACACCTACGACGACCACCGCATGGCGATGTGCCTGTCGCTGTGCGCCTTCGACCGCGATATCGTGGTAAACGATCCGCAGTGCGTCGCCAAGACCTTCCCGGGCTATTTCAAGGAGCTCGCGGCGGTCACCAAGAAGGCCTGAGATGAAGCCGTTCAAGATCCTGCGCATCGCGTCCGCCGTAGCGCTTGCGCTCATGCTCGCCCATGGCGCGGGCGCCGCGGAGCTGCGCATGGGCGGCGGCTCCATCCCCTTTAAAGCGCAGCTGCCCGAGGGCTGGTGCGCCTTTGACAATGAGGCCAAGGCCGATCGCGCCTTTGCCGCCTACCTGTCAAAGGCCGCCGGCAGATCCATAAGGGTCCTGGGCATCACGGCGCCCTGCCGTGAGCTTGCCGATTTCCGCAAGAATGGCAGGCGGATCCCCGATCGCTTCGCCGCCATAGCCCAGGTGGGCGTCGACGGCGGCTTCGGGCGCTTCCTCATGGGGCGCGCCGTCTACAACGCCCTCATCACCTCGTTCTCGCCCAGCGACATGAGCCGCACCGAGAAGCGCGCCACCAAGCGCCTCTCCGAATACGGCGACAGCGTGTCGGGATTGCGCGTGAAGATCCTGGGCACTGCCGCCAAGGCCTCGTGGTTTGAAGGGGAGGGCGTGATAACCCATGAAGGCGGCACTTCCCAAATGCTGAGGCTCGTCGGCGGCAGCACGCTGGTCTCAAAGTACCCGGTGGCCGCGTTCTACGTGACAGCAGGCTCCGGAAGCCTTGACGAGGCGCTGCGCTCGATCGCCATGCCGCTTTTGAAGGGAGTTGACTCGGCGCGCTGACAACTGCGCGTGAAGTGCCAAAAAGCTGGAAATAACCATTAAGATCGACCGCTATTCCAAGGCAACCTCGATCGGCGATCCCATGACCCCGACCACCCTCTGAACCCGCATTCCACCGTCA
>CACYPI010000108.1 GCA_902776275.1 uncultured Aeromonadales bacterium | reverse complement strand
TATCATCAGACAATACATTGAAAACCAGAATACCCCCGATTAGGCGCCTTATATCCCCGGGCTGAAGCCCGGGGTTTTACGGCGCTTTTTTGATAAAATGCCTCTCCTGATCAGTGCGTTTCATTGCTGCGCGGCGCCTTGGCGCCCCGCCTTGGCCGGCTTTGCAACCTTCCATTCAAGCCATTAGGAACGCCGAACAAGTTGCGTAAGTCAGCAGGCAAATCCTATGTCCGGATATCCAAAAGCAGTATAGCTTTAGCTTAATTTTCAAACACAAGCCACACTAGAATGAAAGTTGAAGAGCGCTTTTCCGCCCAAGGCCAGATCAAGGGAGGAGTTTTGAGATGTTCAGGATCGACCATTCGCTGCGCAAGTCATGCGGGGTCTGCAGCGAGAGCTGCCCTGCCGGGGCGATCGAGGAGATCGCAGACGGGATCGCGAGGATAGTCCCCGAGCTTTGCAACGGATGCGGCGCATGCGCCATCGCGCTTGCGCCTTGGGTAGACCCCAGCGTGCTCATCGATGGCGGAGGCCAGGAGCGCGGGGCGCGCTCGGCACCTAGAACGTCCCCGCGATCGCCGGCTTGGCCGCGGCGCTTTCAGAAGCCCTTGAGGTTCTGGACGCCAAGGTTGCGAGGATCGAGGACAACGACATGTTCGTGATCCCAAAGCCGCTCTCGCAAGACCGCCTCGAGCAGATCCTGCTCGAGCACGGCCTGGTCGGCGCGGCGTGAACTTGTCCTGAAGCGATCAAGGCCCGGGCGCTCTGCCCGGGTCATGCCCTGCCTCCATGGAACCTAGGCACAATCTCGCAGGATTTGCCCTGATTTTGGACTGAATGTAAAGGAAAAGCCGCCTTATTAAGGAGAAATAAGGGGAAAGTTGCAGATAGCATGCTGGAAGAAAGGCGAACATCTGCGAGCGGCATCGCTCGGCGCTGCAGATTGGGCTTTCCGAAGGCCTCAGGCGCCCTGCCCGCCTTCACCAGGCTTGTCGACCTCGGAAGCCTCCCGCTTCTGCACCTCCTGGCGCACGAAGGCCATGCGGTCGCGGGCGAGCATGATCCCCACCGAGGAGACCTGATCGCCCTCGACCTTGTCCACGACCAGCGTGGCGTTGATGAGGCTCACGCTGTCGCCCACGCGGGGGAAGCCGCCGATATGGAAGGACATGAAGCGCGAGACGCTGAGCGTCTTCTCAAACGTGGTCAGCTCAAGCCCGTAGAGGTCTGAAAGCTCGGTCATGCGCATGCTGCCGCTCACCACCCTGCCCCCGGTGTAGGGGCGGCCGGGCTTGGCCACGCCCTTTTGCGAGAACAGCGCGTTGAGCGAGCTCTCGTCCGAGTCAGAGCCGATGAGTGAGACGATGTCACCTGACTTGAGCTTGAGATCGCCCGTGGGCTTTAGGAGGAAGCCGTCGCGGAACACGCCCGCCACCCCGGTGCGGCGGGGGAAGCGCACGTCGCGCAGCACCATGCCGTCGAGGTTGTACTTGCGCACGCCGTAGTTGAGCAGCTGGTAGTCGTCGGAGAGCATGATCCCCATCTCAGACTTTGAGATCGGCGCCGAGGAGGAGAGCGCGTAGACCTTGAAGAGCTTGGCAGCCGGGACCAATGTCGCGCCCTGCACGAGCAGCGAGACGAGCACCACGACGAAGGCGACGTTGAAGTAGAGCTGGGCGTTGCGCACGTCCTCCATCACCGGGTAGATGGCGAGCACGACCGGGACGGAGCCGCGCAGCCCCACCCATGACATGAACGCGAGATCGCGGTTTGAGAACGTCCGCCTGAAGAAGGGCTTGAGCGAGAGGAAGACCGCGAGCGGGCGGCCGATGAAGGTCATCACCAGCGCCACGGTGACGCCCTGCACCACGTAGTTGATCATGAGATGCGGCGTGACGAGGAGCCCCAGGATGAGGAACAGCGTGATCTGCGCAAGCCAGGTTATGCCCTCGCCCACCGGCAGGATGTAGCTCACCGCGCGCACCTTCTGGTTGCCGATGCACATGCCGATTATGAAGATCGCGAGAAATCCCGACCCGCCCACGGCCGAGGTCACGGCAAAGCCGATGAGCCCGATGCCGATGCACAAGAGCGAGTAGAGGCCGGCGCCCAATGAGATGGTCGCGACGAGGAAGCGGCCGAACATGCCAAAAAGCAGTCCGAGGAACACGCCACACCCGAACTGGGTTATGAAGATGAACACCACGTCCCACCCCGAGCTCGCGCGCCCCGAGATGAGCGCCAGCAGCACTGTGGTGAGCAGGATGGCCATAGGATCGTTAGTCGCCGACTCGATCTTCAAAGTCGAGGAGACATGCTGCTTTAGGTGCACGCCGCCCTCGCCTAAGAGCATGAACACGGCCGCAGCGTCGGTCGAGCCCACGATCGAGCCTATGAGCAGGGCCTGGATGAGCGAGAGGTTCAGCACGCAGTAGGCGATGAGGCCCGTGATCCCTGAGGTGAGCAGCACGCCCACGGTTGCGAGGATCAGGCTTTCGGGGGCCACGGACCTGAACTCGTGGACGTTGGTGCGCAGTCCGCCGTCGAGCAGGATCAGCGCGAGCATCAGGTTTGCGATGTAGTAGGCCGAGGTGTAGTCGTTGTAGACGATGTGGATGAAAACGCCGTCTTCGCCGCAGAGCATGCCGATGCCCAGGAAGAGCAGCAGCAGCGGGGTTCCCATGACCTTGGAGAGCTTGGAGGCGAAGATGGCGAATGTCAGCAGCACTCCGCCGATGAAGAATGCGTAGTAGAGGTCGATGTTCTGCACGATGGGATCCGGGATCGCGCGGGCGCGGCGCCTTTGGCGCGCGCCCGGGCCGCTTGGGCGCTGCCCTGCGGGCTTGTGATATTTTTACTTTTTATTTCAATGTGTTATTCTAACAAAAAAACGGCAGTTTTTCAAGTGTTTGCCTGTGAATGGAAAGACTTTCGCAACAGCGCCGGATGATGGCATCCTTGCGGCCCCGCGCAAGCCATCCTGCCATGCGCCCTTGCAAGCCGCTCCAAAAGCGGGCTTCGGCCTTTTTTGCCAGAACAGGCAGGTCACCAATGGTGCATTTTGCACTATCAAAATGCATGATGAGCGGGCGTGCTGAGGCTGTTTCAAGCCCCGCCTTGCGGACGGCGCAAAGCGCTGTATCCTGTTAGGACAACCCGGGCGCGCAGGGCAGCGACGCCCGGCGCGGCGGAGGCGCTGCCCCGCCGCGGCAAGGCATCGAACCATCAAGGCATGACTACATATGTGTTCTATTTTTGGAATTTTCGGGATTGAGAAATCCGACGAGGCGATCCGCCAGCAGGCGCTCAAGCAGTCCCGCCTCATGCTCCACCGCGGCCCCGACTGGGAAGGCATCTACCAGAACGATCACGCCGTGATCGTCCACGAGCGCCTCTCCATCGTCGATCCGCAAAACGGCGCCCAGCCGCTTTACAACGACGACAAGACCCACGTGCTGGCCGTCAACGGCGAGATCTACAACCACAAGGATCTCGAGAAGGAGCTCACCGTCCCCTACAAGTTCAAGACCGGCTCTGACTGCGAGGTCATCCTCCCGCTGTACGAGGAGTTCAAGCGCACCGGCAAGAACTTCGTCGACCGCCTCGTCGGCGACTTCGCCTTCGTGATCTACGACGCCGAGGACAACACGATCTTCGCCGCGCGCGACCACATGGGCATCGTTCCGATGTACGTCGGCACCGACCGTGAGGGCCGCTTCTACGTGGCCTCCGAGATGAAGGCCCTGACCCCCGTGTGCGACAGCGTGCAGGAGTTTCCTCCGCGCAGCTACCTCTACACCAAGCAGAGCCGCGAGTTCCAGACCTACTACACCCGTCCCTGGTTCAAGTACGAGAACGTCAAGGACTGCAAGACCGATCGCGAGAAGCTGCGCGACGCGCTCATCGACAGCGTCCGCCGCCAGCTCATGTGCGACGTGCCCTACGGCGTGCTGCTCTCGGGCGGCCTCGACTCGTCCGTGATCTCCGCCATCGCCGCGCACCTCTCGGAGAAGCGCGTCGAGGACGGCGGAAAGTCCCGCGCCTGGTTCCCGCGCCTGCACTCGTTCGCCATCGGCCTCGAGGGCGCCCCTGATCTCAAGAAGGCCCGCATCGTCGCCGACTACCTGGGCACCGTGCACCACGAGATCCACTACACCATCGAGGAAGGCCTCGACGCGCTGCGCGATGTGATCTACCACATCGAGACCTACGACGTGACCACCATCAGGGCCTCGACCCCGATGTACCTCATGGCCCGCTACATCAAGGCCATGGGCATCAAGATGGTGCTCTCAGGCGAGGGTTCGGACGAGATCTTCGCGGGCTACCTCTACTTCCACAAGGCGCCGAACGCCAAGGAGCTCCACGAGGAGCTCGTGCGCAAGCTGGGGCAGTTGCACCTCTACGACTGCCTGCGCGCCAACAAGTCCCTGATGTCCTGGGGCGTCGAGGGCCGCGTGCCGTTCCTCGACAAGAAGTTCCTCGACGTCGCGATGACCATCAACCCCGAGGACAAGATGTGCCCGGGCAAGACCATCGAGAAGAAGGTCCTGCGCGAGGCCTTCGACGGCTGGCTCCCCGACGAGATCCTCTGGCGCCAGAAGGAGCAGTTCTCCGACGGTGTCGGCTACTCATGGATCGACGCGCTGCGCGACTACGCCGAGAAGAAGGTCTCCGACGAGAAGTTCGCCGAGGCGGCCGTGCGCTTCCCTGTGAACACCCCGATGACCAAGGAGGCCTACCTCTACCGCGAGATCTTCGAGGACCTGTTCAAGCTCCCGTCGGCGGTGCAGACCGTTCCGTACGGCAAGTCGGTGGCCTGCTCGACCCCGGCGGCGATCGCCTGGGACAAGAAGTTCGCCGAGCTTGCAGATCCCTCCGGGCGCGCCGTCACCGACGTGCACGACGAGGCCTACACCCTCGACCACAAGCTCTGACCGCAAGTCAGCATTGCACGGATCCCCGCCCCGCAAGAGGCGGGGATCTCCGTTTTCAGGCCTGTATAATCCCTTCCATGCAAAAGAACTCCCCACTGCGCGGGCTGACCCGCGTGCCCTACTTCCCGGAACTCGAGTCCTTCCGCGATCCTGGGGATCCGGCAGACCTGAGCGCGCTCGTGCTCTCCTGCCTGCTCTACTGGGACAGCCTCGACTGCCACCGCGCCTTCAACGCCCGCCAGCACGCGGCCCAGCTCGCGCGCTCGCTGCGCGTCTCCCCCGAAGGGGTCCTGAAGGCGCTTGCGCACCTGACCTCCCTCGGGCTGCTCTCCTGCCGCGAGGAGACCTTTGAGACGCAGAGCGAGGATCCATCGCGCCGCACCAAGACCGACTCCTTCTACACGGTGAACTTCCACGCGCTCCACGAGGCGCTCGTCGAGCACGGGATCCCGGTGCCGGTGAAGGTGCTGCGCCTGGCAGCCGACGACAGCTTCGACTTCTTCACCTACCTAAGCCCCTACCGCCTGCCCATTGAGCAGGGCCTTCTGGGCACCTGCGCGGGGAAGGACTACGAGAAGGTAGCCGAGGCGGTGGCGCGGCTTGTCGCCGCGCTGTGCGCCGAGGACGACCTTGAGGAGTTCTCGCGCGCCTCGCTCGCCCCCGGCTGGCGCATGCTCGCCCAGCCGCCCTGCACGGCAGAGGGCATCGCCTCGCGCTGGGAGCGCGAGGGCGAGAGGGCCATCGATCTCGACCTCATGGACGGGACGTTCTTCCTGCCGGATGCGGATGTCTTCGGATCGGACAAGCACCTCGTGCGCCAGGGAGGCAAGGCCCGGGAACCCAAGGATCTGGCCTCCGCCATACTGCTGTGCTGCGCGGGATCCTGCCCCTCGCTCCACTTCGTCTCGGATCTCAAGCCTTCCGAGCTTTCGCGCGCCATCGCTCTTTGCCAGAGGCTCTCGGGCGTTACCCCGTTGATCGGGGATCCCTACTTTGAAAGCCTCGATCTCATAGGCGAGGAGCGTGAGCAGGCCGAGGCGGCGCTTGAAGATGCAGGCGCCAGGATCGCGAGAGCTTCCGACACAGGCGGGGAGGATTGAGATGAGTGGTATTGACGAGAAGATCCCCTTCGAGGGAGTGCTGCTCTCGGTGCAGGTGCGCTCGGAGGTCTGGCGCTTTCGCGCCAAGAAGCGCTCGCACCGCGTAACGGGCTACAACCTCTTCCTCAACGGGAAGGCTGGCATTGACATCCTCCCCTCTCTAAAGAGAGGGGATCCCTACCGATCTCTTGGGAGATCTTCGGCGGGTTCCTCTTGCTGACCACCAATGTGATTCACTTG
>CACYPI010000107.1 GCA_902776275.1 uncultured Aeromonadales bacterium | reverse complement strand
CATGAGGAGCAGCCGCGTAAGGAAGGTGGTGGCGGTAGGTTTGGCCTTCTGCAAGAGGATCTGCGACGGAGGGGCGAGGATCCTCAAGGACAGCGCCGGGAATTAGCGCCGCGCAAACGCCTGCGCTTCCCTTGGAACGTGCTGTCCGGAAGGCTGCACATGGCCGGAGCATCAGGCATGCGTTGCACCGCCCCGGAGCGCTTGACGAAGCCGCGCTGCCGAGGCAGGAAAGGGCGGCCATCTTTATGCGGGAAAAAGGGCTGGAAGTGAAAGGAGCTTGCCTGCATACAACAGCCGCTTTGTCCGCAAGGCCCTGGCGTTCCATCAATTGCGCGCAATCATGGTAGAATTGGCGCAGGTTTCACGGGGAGGCAGGGCCTCCCCTCTCAATTTTCAAAGACACCACGGCAGCTAAAATGCTCGATTCCAAATACCTGCGCACCAACCCTGAAGAGGCCGCAAAGCGCCTTGCCACCCGCAACTTCAAACTGGACACCGAAAAGCTCTCAAAGCTCGACTCCGAGCGCAAGGAGGCGATGACGATGACCCAGGAGCTGCAGGCTAGGCGCAACTCCCTTTCAAAGGAGATCGGCAAGACCCTGAAGTCAGGCGGCGATGCCTCCGCGCTCAAGGCCGAGGTTGCCAAGATCGGCGACGAGCTTGCCGAGGTCAAGAAGCGCCAGGACGAGGTGCTCGAGGAGCTCAGGCAGTACTACCTCACTATCCCAAACCTCCCCGACGCCTCCTGCCCGCTGGGGCCTGATGACAGCTACAACCAGGAAGTGCGCAAGTGGGGCGAGCCCCGCAAGTTCGACTTCGAGGTCAAGGACCACGTTGCGATCGGCGAGGGGCTGGGCATGCTCGACTTCGAGCGCGCCCGCAAGGTCTCCGGCGCCCGCTTCGCGTTCATGACCGGCGCCGTGTGCCGCCTGCACCGCGCCCTCATCCACCTGATGCTCGATCTGCACCGCCAGCAGGGCTACACCGAGGTCTACACCCCCTACCTCGTGAACCTCGACTCGCTCTACGGCACCGGCCAGATGCCCAAGTTCGCGGAGGATCTCTTCCACACGAGCCTGAACGGCGACGCCGACGGCGATGATGTGAACCGCCACTTCTGCCTCATCCCGACTGCGGAGGTTCCTCTGACCAACATGGTGCGCGGCGAGATCATCCCCGAGGACGAGCTCCCCATCAAGATTACCGCCCACACCCCGTGCTTCCGCTCGGAGGCCGGCTCGGCAGGCCGCGACACCCGCGGGCTCATCCGCATGCACCAGTTCGACAAGGTCGAGATGGTGCAGATCGTGAGACCCGAGGACTCGTGGGATGCGCTCGAGCGCCTCACCGCCGACGCCGAGTCGGTGCTGCAGGCCCTCGAGATCCCCTACCACGTGGTGGCCCTCTCCACCGGCGACATGGGCTTCAGCTCCGCCAAGACCTACGACATCGAGGTCTGGCTCCCGGCGCAGAACTGCTACCGCGAGATCTCCTCGTGCTCCAACTGCCTGGACTTCCAGGCCCGCCGCATGCAGGCTAGGGTCAGGCGCAAGGACGGCAAGATCGAACTCGTCCACACCCTGAACGGCTCGGGCCTGGCCGTCGGCCGCACCCTGGTCGCGGTGCTTGAGAACTACCAGAACGAGGACGGGACTGTCACGGTGCCCAAGGTGCTCAGGCCCTACCTCGATGGCCTCGAGGTCCTCACTAAGGACACGATCTGACAAGGTCCCGGCCATGCCATATAAGAGGCATACCGGAAAGCCATCGGAGGGCGGGGCATGCTGACGGCAGCCGACTTCGTGATCATCGCCGTGGTCGGCGTCTCGTCGCTTTTGTCGATCATGCGCGGCTTCGTGCGCGAGGCTGCCTCGATCATCGCCTGGATCGCGGCCTTCCTCATCACCGGAAGGTTCTATGCCAAGGCAGCGCCGCTGTTCGTGTTCTCGCACGACGCTCTCACGCGCAACGTGCTTGCGGTCATCGTGCTCTTCGTGGTGACGCTGATCGCGCTGGGCATGGCCGGCAACCTCATATGCACCATGGTGCGCAGGGCGGGGCTCTCGGGCTTCGACCGGCTCCTCGGCGTGTGCTTCGGCGCGGTGCGCGGCGTGCTCATCGCCGCGGCGGTGCTCGCGCTCTTGCAGATCCTCTTCCACCTCCACGTGCTCACATTCATTCAGGATGAGCCGTGGTGGAGGGATTCGGTGCTGCTTCCAGATCTGCAGCGCCTCGTCAACTGGTTCTTCCTTTACATGTCAACCCCGGTCACGGGCAGCGGAGCTTGAATTATGTGCGGTGTAGTAGGAATGTCCGGCTTCTCGCCGGTTAACCTCCCCTTGTACGGAGCGCTGCAGGTGCTGCAGCACCGCGGCCAGGACGCCGCGGGAATCGTCACGGTGGACGATGACGGCAACTTCCACCAGCGCAAGGCCAACGGCATGGTGCGCGACGTCTTTCAGACGCGCCACATGATGCGCCTGGTGGGCAGCGTGGGCATCGGGCACACCCGCTACCCCACGGCAGGCTCTTCAAGCGCCGCCGAGGCCCAGCCCTTCTATGTGAACTCGCCCTTCGGCATCGCGCTTGCCCACAACGGCAACCTCATAAACGCCCGCGAGCTCAAGGACAAGTGCACCAAGGCAAGGCGCCACGTCAATACCCAGTCGGACTCCGAGATCCTGTTGAACATCTTGGCCTGGAAGCTGCAGGATTCCTGCAAGGGCGGCGATCCCAAGCCTGAGGAGATCTTCGAGGCGGTGCGCGGGGTCGAGTCCGAGATCCGCGGCGGCTACGCCGTGGTGAGCGTGATCCTGGGCGTGGGGCTTTTAGTCTTCCGCGATCCCTTCGGCATCAGGCCGCTTGTCTACGGCACCAGGAAGGCCGATGACGGGCGCACTGAGTACATGGCAGCCTCCGAGAGCGTGGCCCTGGACGTCAACGGCTTCAAGCTTGAGCGCGACGTGCGCCCGGGCGAGGCCATCCTCATCACCAAGGACGGGCAGTTCTTCAGTGCGCAGTGCGCCGAGCACCCAAGGCTCCAGCCGTGCATCTTCGAGTACGTCTACTTCGCCCGCCCCGACTCCATCATGAACGGCGCCTCCGTCTACGCCACCCGCGTGCGCATGGGCGACAAGCTTGCAGAGAAGATCAAGCGCGAGCACTCGGATCTCCACATCGACGTGGTGATCCCGATCCCCGACACCTCGATTGACATCGCAGTGCAGATAGCCCGCCGCCTGGGCCTCCCCTACCGCCAGGGCTTCGTGAAGAACCGCTACGTGGGCAGGACCTTCATCATGCCAGGCCAGGCCCAGCGCAAGAAGTCGGTGCGCAGCAAGCTAAACCCGATCCGCGCCGAGTTCGAGGGCAAGGACGTGCTGCTCGTCGACGACTCGATCGTAAGGGGAACCACCTCGATGCAGATAGTCGAGATGGCCCGCGAGGCCGGCGCCAGGCGCGTCTACTTCGCTTCAGCCTCCCCCGAGATCCGCTATCCAAACATCTACGGCATCGACATGCCGACCTCGGGCGAGCTCATCGCCTACGGCAGGGACAACGATGAGATCTGCAAGCTCATCAAGGCCGACGCGCTCATCTACCAGTCTCTTAAGGATCTCGAGGACTCGGTGCGCGAGGAGAACCCCGAGCTTGAGGACTTCGACACCTCGGTGTTCTCTGGCAACTACATAGTCCCGCCCGAGAAGGGGTACTTCGAGGAGATAGCCCGCCAGCGCTCGGACGATGCCAAGGCCGACAAGGCCTGGAAGGACTCCTGCAACGACGCGCTGGACATCTACAACATCTGAGGGAACGGGCCTGCCGGGACAGGGATTTCCTGCCTTAAGACAGGCGCCGGCAGCCCTGGCGCCCAAAAGGATCAGGGAGTGGATCATGCAGGGTGCCTGATCCCCTTCCATGATGGCGCCAGGCTTTCCATTTCACGTCAAGCGAGGTTTTCATGAAGATTGCGATCGCAGGGGCGGGCTATGTCGGGCTTTCGCTTGCAGCCATGCTCTCGGTTAAAAACGAGGTGAGGCTCCTTGAGATCAACCCCGCGAAGGTCGAGATGCTCAAGAGGCGCCAGAGCCCGATCGCCGACGAGTGGATCGAGAAGTACCTCGCAAGGGGGGATCTCAGCCTTTCTGCCACCTCGGATCCCAAGGCTGCCATGGACGGCGCGGATCTCGTGATCATCGCCACCCCGACCAACTACGATCCGCAGCTGAACTTCTTCAACGTCGAGTCGGTCGAGGCCGTGATCAAGGAGGCCCTCGAGTACGCACCCATGGCGCAGGTGGTCATAAAGTCCACGCTGCCCATCGGCTTTACTGAGAGGGCAAGGGGGGGCTTCCACTCGGAGAACATCCACTTCTCGCCCGAGTTCCTGCGCGAGGGCAAGGCGCTCTACGACAACCTGCACCCCTCGCGGATCATCATCGGCACGCACGATCATGAGTTCGGGGAGAAGTTCGTGAAGCTGCTTGCAGAGGGATCCCTGGAGGATCCCAAGTCCATCCCTTCGCTCGTCTTGAAGCCAACCGAGGCCGAGTGCGTCAAGCTCTTTGCCAACACCTACCTTGCGATGAGGGTCGCCTACTTCAACGAGCTCGACTCCTTTGCCATCAGCAAGGGCCTGGACACCGCGTCCATAATCCGCGGCGTGTGCCTCGATCCGCGCATCGGCGACTTCTACAACAATCCCTCATTCGGCTACGGAGGCTACTGCCTGCCCAAGGACACCAAGCAGCTCCTTGCAAACTACCGCGACGTGCCCAACACGCTTATCGAGGCCATCGTCACCTCCAACAGCGCCCGCAAGGACTTCATCGCCGATGAAATCGTAAGGCGCAACCCAAGGAGGGTCGGCATATACCGCCTCGTCATGAAGAGCGGCTCGGACAACTTCCGCTCATCCTCCATCCAGGGGATCATGAAGCGCGTCAAGGCCAAGGGCATCGAGGTCGTGGTCTACGAGCCCAAGCTCAAGGATGATGAGTTCTTCCACAGCAAGGTCTGTCGCGATCTCGGATCATTCAAGCGCGAGTGCGATCTCATCGTCTCAAACCGCCTCTCGCCTGAGCTTGACGATGTCAGGGACAAGGTCTACACGAGGGACATCTTCCACGAGGAGTAGCGGCGGCGCCAAGGCCCGATCCCATGAGCTCATGGAGCAATCAGGAAGCGGAATGGCATCAGCAGACGAAAAGCGGCGCGGACCGGCGTCCGCCGCCCCCCCCCCCCCCAGGATCAGCGTGATCATGCCCGTGCGCAACACGCGGGAGGACTACTTCAGAAAGGCGATCGCCTCGGTTCTTTGCCAGAGCCTCGGGGACTTCGAGCTCATCATCATCGATGACGGCTCCGATGCCTACGTGCGCGACTTGGCGATGTCGTTTGAAGACGACAGGATAGTCTTCCACCGCTTCGAGCAGAATCTTGGGGTGGTGGCAGCCCGCAACTGGGCGCGCTCGATCATGCGCGGGGCGAGTATGCGGCATTTCTGGACTCGGACGACGAGGCGCTCCCAAGAAGACTTGAGGAGGAGTGCAGGCATCTTGACAACCATCCTGAGGATGGCCTTGTCTACAGCAACGCTCAGGTCGTCGGCGATCATGGCGAGGAACTGTCGATCGGGCTTTTCGAGGAGGCTCCTGAGAACCTTGCCGCGTGCATGCTTCTCAATGGCAACTGCATCTGCATGTCGTCGGTTATGGCAAGGCGCTCCATCATCGAGAGCTGCAGGCGCAGGTTCCAGAGAAAGTTCCTTGTCGCCCAGGACTACGCCTTCTGGCTTTCGCTTC
Organism: uncultured Aeromonadales bacterium; assembly: GCA_902776275.1. Classification (GTDB taxonomy): domain Bacteria; phylum Pseudomonadota; class Gammaproteobacteria; order Enterobacterales; family Succinivibrionaceae; genus Succinivibrio. The sequence continues at coordinate 376 of CACYPI010000107.1, read as the reverse complement.
TTGGAAAAGCAGGCTTTGCCAAGCTCGACGAGAAGCTGGTCAGATACCGCTACCACTCGCAGAACGCCTCCCATGCCAGAAGGCACCTGCAGATGTCGCTGGCTTGCCGGGCGCAGCTTGATGCCATAAACGCAGCTCTTGGATTGTCGATGAGCTACTTCCTCTGTGCCAAGGCGCAGGTCATAAGCCCAAAGCGCCTCTCGGCGCGTGAGATCTCATCCGTGCTTGACGCGTTTTTGGCCATCAGGCTTGAGATGGAGCAAAGGGGCGCGTGGAACAGACAATATGAAGCGACCCCACTGATGCAAAAATCGTGGATTTACCCTTAAAATGTTCGTGAAATCAACAAATGCGGGAATTACCGCATGCAAGAGGA
>CACYPI010000106.1 GCA_902776275.1 uncultured Aeromonadales bacterium | reverse complement strand
TATCATCAGACAATACATTGAAAACCAGAATACCCCCGATTAGGCGCCTTATATCCCCGGGCTGAAGCCCGGGGTTTTACGGCGCTTTTTTGATAAGGCAACAAGCTGTTTTTCAAGCTTTGTTCGCATGAAGCCCGGAAGGCAGGTGAAAGCTTCTGCCATCCGGGCTTTTCTTTTGTGCAATGGCTCCAGCGCCATCGTCAGAAGGCGGCGCTGCCCCTTCCTGCGAGCATCCTCGCAAGCGATCTCACCGTCCACGAGGTCGGGCCGACAGGCGTGCGCGGGCGGTAGTCGTAGAAGGCCAGGAGCGTGCCCTGGGCGCTGTGCAATCCCGCGTGCAGCAAGGTCCCGTCCTCGCCCACCGCGTCAGCCCTCAGGCTGTCGTTTGAAAGCGCGCCGGTGAGCCGGTAGACGTAGGCCCTCCTGCCTGCAAAATTGAGGATCCACTCACCGCAGCTGTAGTGCCACAAAAGCTCGCCGATGCTCACCGGGACGTCGCCGTGCCCGCCTGGGGCCGAGGCGCCGTAGAACACCACGTTCGAGTAGGCGGGCGTGTCCAGGATCTCCCCGATGTGCCTTGCAAAGAGGCCCAGGTTTGAGAAGAAGCAGTTGCGGTCGGCATAGGCCTCGCAGAAGAACCTGCCAAAGAGCGCGCCGAACTCGCCGTCGCTGATCCCCAGGCGGCGCTGGAGCATCAGGCGCATGCGCTCGTCGATGTCGCCGTCGCGGTGGAAGCGGCGCAGCGCGATGAACGCGCCCAGGCGGGAGCCGAGGTCGAACGAGCGGACGAGCTCGCGGTCGCTGATCCCAAGCTCCCGCTGCCGGCGCTCGAAGCAGTCCTTGAGCGCGCGCTTGAAATCGAATCCGCTTGAAGGGGCATTTGCAATCTGGCGCCTGTCCAAAGCCTGTGCCATCATCCTGTACCTCCTGCCGCCGCCCATGCCGCGGCCTGCCTTGTTGCGCAGGCTCCTTGCTGCCTGCACAATCGATTATAATTACATTACGCATAATTGCAAGTCGATACAGAATAATTTTTCTGTTTATTGCAACAATACGTATTGTTAAATTCAACACAAGGCTTTGGACGGACATCGAGCAGTCAATTTAATACAGTTTCGCATGTAGTGCCAATTGCGCCCCATGGTCACAATCCAGACCGTTTTCTCTTCATTTTCTAAAGCGGAGATGCCAAAATGCCGTCAACCAACATGATTAAAAGCGTGCAGAATTTCAGATCTGCAGGCGCGACAGGCATCAGGTTCCTTGCATGTTTGACCAGCTCAATAAAATCTCGATCCTCATCATCGATGACGACAACGTCTCCAAGAAAGTAGTCACCAAGATCCTAGGCGGCGCCCTGCCTGAAGGCTCGGTAGTCTCAAGCGCGGCAAACGGGCTTGATGGCGTGGACTTCATGTCGAGGTCCCCGGCCGACCTCGTGCTTCTGGACATGGTCATGCCCGGCATAGACGGGCTTGAGACGTTAAGGCGCATCCGCGCCCTTCCAGGGTGCGCGGAGGTCCCCGTCATCATGATGTCGGCCACCATCTCCCAGGATCTCGAGGCCGAGGCTTTCCGCAACGGCGCGACCGACTTCATCCACAAGCCCTTCACCGCCGAGGTGATCACGCTGCGCATCGAGCGCCAGCTGCGCCTGGCCTACCTCACCGGCAACCTGAACCGCGAGGTGGCAAGGCAGACGGCCCTGGCCACCGAACGCTTGAAGTCGAACATCAGGCTCTTCAACGAGACGGTGCTGGCGCTTGCCAACACCATCGACGCCAAGGATCCGTACACCAGCGGCCACTCGGTGCGCGTGGCCGACTACTCTAGGACCATCTCCAAGCTCAGCGGCGACACCAAGGAATACCAGAACTCCATCTACTACTCGGGGCTTCTGCACGACATCGGCAAGATCGGCATCCCCATAGAGATCATCGACAAGACCTCGCGGCTTTCCGACGAGGAGTTCGAAAAGATGAAGGCACACCCCATCATCGGCGCGAAGATCCTCTCCTACATCAAGGATTTCCCTGAGCTTGCCTACGGGGCCCACTACCACCACGAGCGCTACGACGGCACCGGCTACCCCGAGGGGCTCAAGGGCGAGGAGATCCCGCGCCAGGCCAGGATCATCGGGCTTGCCGACGCCTACGACGCGATGACCTCCAGGCGCAGCTACCGCGACTGCCTGCCGCAGAACGTGGTGCGCGAGCAGATCGCAAAGGGCGCGGGAACGCAGTTCGACCCGCAGATCGTGAAGATCCTGCTCAAGATGATCGACCTGGACAAGAACTACCGCATGCGCCAGTTGTAGCCGCCCGGCCATTCGATTCCCCTCGGGCCTTGGCGTGCGCCGCGGCGCAGATCTGCGCTCAAACGCTTGCGCAACGGCCGCATCCGCTCCATGATCCATCCATCACAAAGAAAACAGATTTAGGAGACTGACCATGGAACACAAGGATCCTTCATGCTTTTACTGCCAGGACGACGACCGCCGCAAGGCGCTCATGATCGAGATCATGAAGCTCAAGTCGTCGACGCTCTACCTCTTCCGGGACCAGAAGAACCGCGGGCGCTGCGTGCTCAAGTTCAACGATCACAAAACCGATCTAAGCCAGTTAACCGACGATGAGTACGCGCTATTCTCAAAGGAGCTGAGGGCCGTATCGAAGGCGCTCATGGCGCTCTTCAAGCCTGACAAGATCAACTACGCCATCTACGGCGATCTGGTCCCGCACCTGCATGTGCACATCGTGCCCAAGCGCAAGGACGGCCCGCAGTGGGGATCCCCGTTCTCAGACAGCGTCCCCAGGAAGACCCTGTCCGAGGAGGAATACCGGGGGCTCATCTCATCCATCAAGGAAGAAGTTACAAGACAGCTAAATGCTTGATTTCAATTTCTGCAGGCCCACGGACTTCCTCTTCGGGCGCAACACCGAGGATCAGGCCGGGGAGATGTGCGCAAAGCACGGCGGCACCAGGGTGCTCATCCACTACGGCGGGGGCAGCGCCATCCGCTCGGGGCTCATTGGAAGGGTCGAGGCCTCGCTCGACAAGGCCGGCATCCACCACACCCGCTTGGGTGGCGTGAAGCCCAACCCCAGGGCCGAGCTCGTCTACGAGGGCATTGAGCTTTGCCGCAAGGAAGGGCTCGACATGGTGCTCGCCGTAGGCGGCGGCAGCGTCATCGACAGCGCCAAGGCCATCTGCAACGGCGTGCCATATGACGGCGACTTCTGGGACTTCTACATGGGCGGCAAGATCCCTTCAAAGCACCTGCCGCTCGGCACCATCCCGACCATCGCCGCGGCAGGCTCTGAAGGTTCGAACAGCAGCGTCATCAACAAGGTCGTGGACGGCGTGGTCCGCAAGAAGGGCAGCAACTTCCAGCAGAACGTCGCCACGTTCTCGATCATGGATCCGCAGCTGCAGGTGACGCTCCCGCCCTACCAGACGGCCTGCGGCTGCTGCGACATCATGTGCCACGTGATGGAGCGCTACTTCACTAACACCACGGACGTCGAGCTCACCGACGAGATGTGCGAGAGCGTGCTGCGCGCGATGGCGGGCCTCATCCCCCGCGTGCTCGAGGATCCCAACGACTACCAGGTGCGCGCCAACATCATGTGGGCCTCGATGATCGCCCACAACAACATCCTGGGCGTCGACCGGCAGCAGGACTGGGGCAGCCACCATCTTGAGATGGAGCTCTCGGCGATGTACGACTGCGCCCACGGCGCCGGGCTCTCCGTCGTGATGCCCGCCTGGATGGACTGCGTGATGGATCACGACGTCAGGCGCTTCGCGCAGTTCGCGACCCGCGTGTTCGGCGTCGAGGCCGACTACGCCCACCCCGAGCGCGCCGCCAAGGCCGGCATAGCCGCGCTGCGCGCCCTCTGGGGATCGATGGGGCTGCCGCTGAACTTCGAGGAGCTGGGCGCCAAGGCCTCGGACATCCCGGCCATGGTCGACCACATCCTGAAGGACGTGAAGTCCGAGGGCCACTTCGTGGTCATGGACCGCGCCTTCATCACGAAGGTCTTCGAGAGGGCGGCCTCCTACAAGCGGCCGTAAGGCTGAAATTCCAAGACTTGAAGGCCGGAGCCTGCAAAGGCTCCGGCCTTTTGCATCCCCTGGGGAGGCGCCGGTGAGCGCTAGGTCCTCTTGAAGCGGAAGGCCTTGTTGGCGCGGTCGGTGATCTCCATGAGCAGCACGAAGTAGAGCTCGCCGTAGTACTCGTTGGAGATGAGCCTGCCCACGTCGATGTAGTCGCGCGTATGGCCGCCCTTGTCGATGACGCGGTAGCTCACGTAGTCTAAGTGATCGCTCTGCTCCAGCCCCTGCTGCTCTGCGATCTCGTTTTCGACGCGATCGAGATCGTCCGGGTGGACGAACTTGCGGAAGCTCCTCTGGTAGAAGCCGAGGAATCCTTCAAGCGTTGAGAAGCCCAGGTTCGTGTAAAGGTGCTCTGAGGCAAAGAGGATCTTCTCGTCCTTGTCCGCTGTGTAGATGAGCAGCCCGCCCGGGATGTTGGCCGAGAGATCCTCGATGTTGAAGCCAAGCTGCATGCGGTTTTCCTGGGACATCGCATGCTCGTAGAACGAGATCCCCTGCTTGCCGTGGGTCTTGGTGTGGTAGAGCGCGAAGTCGGCCTTCTGGACCAGGAGATCGGTCTTGCCGGCGTCCTCGGGGTAGCAGGCGCAGCCAACCGAGGTGCTGGCGATGATGCAGAACTTGCCAGAGCAGGCCTCGTGGCGCCTTCTTGCAAACTCAGTGAGCTTGGCTTTGCATTGGTCGCGATCCCCGGAGCAGATGAAGATCGCGAATTCATCGCCGCCGGTGCGCGCGATGACGGCATTTTCCTTGAACAACTCCGAAAGCTCCGAGGAAATGGCGCGCAGCACGCGATCGCCTGAGACATGCCCGTAGACGTCGTTGATGCGCTTGAAGTCGTCAACGTCGATGACCGCAAGGCAGGCCTTGCCGCCTGCGTGGGCGTCCGTCCACTTCTCGATCCCGGCATTGAAGCCGCTGCGGTTTAAAAGCCCGGTCAGCGGATCCCTGACCGACAGATCCTCAAGGCGCGCGTTCATCTCCAGGAGCGCCTGCCTTGACTTGTCAACGTACCTAGCATAGCCGACGGCTACTCCCATGAGGATCGACGAGAGCCACACCGCCGCGAAGATCCAGATCCCAGGGAAGATCTGCCTGAACCTGATGACTGGGGAGAGATTCACATTCCAGGTGCGGTCCAGGAAGCTTGACTCCCAGGTCACAAGATGGCTCCCGCCGGGCTGCCCCTGCTTGAAGATCCGCTTTGGCTCCTTCTGCCCCGGCACGGAAACGTCGAAGCAGACGTTGAAGGCAAAGTTCTGCGAGCTTCGAAGCTCGACCTTGTCGAAGATCGACCTGGGATCGAGGATCGCGATGGCAAAGCCCCAGAAGTAGGGCTTGCCGCCATCGAGGCGGTCGATGAACACGGGCCTCCTGATGATGATCCCGGTGCCGCCCTGCTTGAGCTCCAATGGCCCTGAGATCATGATCTTTCCGGTGTCGCGGGCGGCGATGGCATCGTCGCGGCGCTTGGGATCGGCAAAGAGGTCGATCTTGCCGGCCTGGTTGCCCTGCTTGGGATAGACGTCGGTGACCACGCCGTTTGGCGCCAGCTGCAGCGAGATGATGTGCGGGTTGCCGCCGATGATGAACTTGGCAAGCTGCGGGAAGTTGTGGATCACTCCATGCTGGTCGCGCAGCACGGCCTCGAGCATGCCGGTGACCAGCACGTTCCTATTGACGCTGTCTTGGAAATGCTCCATGTAGAGGCGGGCATGGAACATGGAATATTGCCACAGGTTGGCACTGAAGCCGCTGTACCAGATGCATGATGAGGCGACCGCCAGCGCAAGGCCAAGCAGGGCAAATGAGATCACTATGCGCCTGATGCCGCGCCGTCCGCGGGGAAGGATCCTCCCGCCTTTGAACGGGCGCTGGCCAATTCCTGCTTGATCTGACGCCATGGGGGCACCGCCTGCGTTATAGATGGTATCTTGCGCGATTCTACTCCGATGGATACATCTGGGAAAGATGAGCTTGTTCAATCAATCACGAATGGAACCGCCTGTAAAGCTACATGCCGTTGACATCCTCCCCTCTCTAAAGAGAGGGGATCCCTACCGATCTCTTGGGAGATCTTCGGCGGGTTCCTCTTGCTGACCACCAATGTGATTCACTTG
>CACYPI010000105.1 GCA_902776275.1 uncultured Aeromonadales bacterium | reverse complement strand
ACGGCGCAATTGAGTACCTGGGGATCGCATACGATCAAGGCATGTTCAAGCAGGTGGCCAGGGACGCCCTCTCAAGGTAGGCTCATGCGTACACCCTGGAGCTTGCCTGCGCGCGCAAGGAAAGCGCGCTCTGACTGATATAATCCTTAGGATGCGCGGCGCGGCCGCAAGCGTTGGGAGAGGGGCATGTCGCGACTTAAGACCGTGGTGCGCGCCGCGGTGGCGGTGATGCTGGTCTCCGACGCTGCGGCGGCGCTGTGCGCCAGGCGCAGCGTCACCGCATCGCTCCTCGAGTGGCTGTACGCCAAGGCCTCAGGCGGAGGGAAGGGCGGAGCGCCCTTCATCATGATCGGGAGCGCGCCCTTCTCCCCCTCCGAGATAGCCATGCTCGCCTCGCCCTGCATCCTCGGGGTGCTGCTGGCCTTGCTCTATGGCGGCGAGATCACGGGATTCCTCGCCCTGTGCTTCAGCCTCTTCCGCCACCGCCACGAGGCGGCAGACTCCCTGCCGACCCTCAACATGAGCGCAGACGAGCTCTTCAAGGGCGGCGGCCGAGGCAGGGATCCCGAAGGCGCGGGCCCGGCCTCCGATGGCAGGGCCTCGGAAAGCCCATCTGATGAGGATGGCGGCGAGTACGAGGGCGGCTGGTTCGACGAGGAAGGCTGGCACGATGCCCAGGACTTCAAGGGCGATGACAGATCCGATCGCGGGGAGACAGGCATGACGGGCCTGGGCCCCGAAGGGCGCGGCAGCGCCGCGCATGGCAATTCAAGATCCGCACGCGCGCATGGCGCAGGCGGCGCCGCCTCATCAACTCAAGACGAGGCGGGCAACTACAAGGACTGATATGCCCAGAAAGAACACCAACACCAAGAAGGCAAGCAGGCAAAGGAGCTTTACAGCATCCGAGGTGCAGGAGCTTGAGCGCCGCCTCACCCTCGAGGACGTCCCTCCAGCAGATCCTGTCCCGCAGGGGCTTTGCATCGACTATGCCCAGGCGGCGCTGCGCGGCCTTGGCGAGGTGAGCCGCGACGCCAACGACGAGGAGTTCCACGATCTCTGCCTGGCCTTCTACTGGCTCTATGCCGCAGTGGAGAACTCAGGCGGCGCGAGCACCCGCGCGATGGCGCTCATCTCGGATCTCCTGCGCGACTACTACGACAGCCTGCTCAAGGAGCTTGCCGAGCAGGACGGCGCACCCAGGCGCGCCCCGGGCGAGCAGCCCGAGGACGGCAGCGATGAGAGCATCATCGACCTCATCGAGACGCGCAGGCGCGGCGGGATGCAGGTGCCGGGGAGCGAGCGCGAGGATCAGGAAACGCTCAACTTCATGGTCAACGCGCGCTTGAACGCGGTCATGGGCGACGTCCTCAACGCAGGCGTGGACGGCGGCGACGCCGAGGCGCCCATGGAGGCGCCGCCCTTCGTGCCCGAGGAGTGCGCGCTTCTGATGCGCTTCCACGAGCCTGCCTTCTTGAAAGTCGACATCCCGCAGCGACGGAGCGACGTGCTGCGCTGCAGCGGCATCTCCCCGGATTTCGCAGGCCAGATAGCCGACGACATCTCGCCGCAGGACAACGACTCCTTCAGCGAGCTCAGCGCCACCATCATCATCGACTTCTTCGAGATCATGCGCGGCGTGACCGACAAGGTGCTGCTCTCAGGCTTCGGCGTGCCCGCCGAGGCCGCGACCATGATCGCCATGGGCTACTTGAACGGCCGCGACATGGCCTACTCGCTTGAGAAGGCCGGGTTCTGGCTGCGCTACGCGATGGCGCTGGGATCGCCGCGCGCTTGGCTCCTGCACGCGGTCTTCTTCTCGAAGATCGGCAGGTCCTACCTTTCAGACGCCGACGGCACCGGCTACACGGCGTACTGCTCGGACCTCATCCAGGCGGCCAAGCTCTGCTTTGCAAGCCACCTGGGCGACGGGGCCTTCTTCCGCTACGGCCCCAGGGTGGTGGCCTCCTATGAGGATGGCGGCAGGCAGGTGCAGCTCATCGCCTCGGTTGTGAACAGCCTCATCAACGCGGCCCTGACGCTGCGCGAGCTGCAGCTTGACCGCGGCCGCTCGCGCCCCGAGCTCTATGAGGAGATAACCGATCTCTTTGGAAAGGCCTGCCAGAGCGCCCCTGCCGATGATCCGGCGCTGCGCGCGGCCGCGGCGGGCTTTGTGCTGATGTGCCCGGACTGCCTGGATCTGCCTGGCATGCAGGACATCTGGAAAGCCTGGGGCGCGCCTGGGCGCAACGGCAAGGCCCCGAAGAGCCCCGCGCGCGCCGAGGAGTTCAGCTCGGCCCTCATCCGCGCGCTCATCCCCGATTTCGAGGATCTCGTAGTGATCACGGGGCAGGGGATCTCAGACTCCCGCTGCAAGGCCCACCGCAAGGTGCTCGAGCGCATGGGCGCGCAGGGCTTTGCCAGGCCGTACACCCTCATGTACAGCGGCAAGGACGGGGAGGGGCGCGTCGATAACTGGCGCAAGGCGGCCGATCTCGGCAGCCCCATAGCCTCGTGCAACTTCGCCTATTCCATGATGGCGGCCAACCACCCCGAGGCAGCCGAGGCCCCGGCGCTCTCGGCGGTGCGCGGCGGAGTGCCCCAGGCCTTCTATGTCCTGGCCTCCTGCTACCTCTCCCAGGGCAAGGCCGAGCTTGGCTGCACCTGCATGCGCTATGCCGAGTTCTACCTGATGCCCGAGGCCGCCGCGATGGTCGACATGCTCAAGGACAAGGGGCTGTACAAGCCGCTGCCGTACATGAGCGACCTCGAGGAGCTCGAGAAGCTTGCGGCCACCGACCGCACCGCCTGCTCGCTGTTCTCGGCCATCATGATGTGCGGCGGGGTGCTGCCGCGCGACCGCGTCGGGTCGCTTCGGCTCATGAAGGACTGCGCCGACATGGGGGATCCCGATGTCGCAGGCCAGATAGCCTACCTCACCGCGGACATCTGGCACGACGTCCCCTCCTACACCTGCGTGCCTGATCTGAGCGAGGCGCTCATCAGCATGTACCGCTACCACATAGGCTGCCTGGGCAGGGACACCGATTCTGACGGGGAGAGGGCCGTGCAGATCTGCGTGAGGATGCTCAAGCACCTCTATGCCGGCAAGACCTGGCTTGAGCGCGGGATCGCAGACGAGATAAGAAGCGGCGGCGGCTGGGCCTGGATGCCGATGCTCGGGGATCCGCCCTGGGCGGTGCAGCCTGGCAAGCACGGCCTTTTGCAGCTGGCGCAGGACTACATCGAGATCTTGACCGAGGAGCGCTCGTACGCCTGCGCAGATGGCGTAAGCCGCGAGTCGGTCTCGGAGTCGGGCAGGGCGCTATCCGAGCTGCTTTCAAACCCCGAGGCGTCAAGCTGGCGCCGCCTTAAGGCCGAGTGCGGGCTCTTCACGGCGCTGCGCGGCCTGGGCGGGGTGAGGCTCAAGGCCGCGCGGGACTTTGCAATCGAGGGCTTCAACTGCGGCAGCGAGATGTGCGGCGTGATCCTGGGGACGAGCCTCGCCCCTGTGGCATCGAGCCTTGAACGCAGCTTCCGCGACGAGAACCTTCTTGATTCGGACACGCTTTCCGTGCCCGAGATGGACCAGTAGGAGCGCAGCATGCAGCACCTCATGAAACTCACATTGGCAGGGGCGCCGGTATGGCGCCTCGTGGCATTGGACGGCAAGGCCGATCTCTCACATGCGGCGGCGCTCATCTGCGCGGCCTTCGGCTACCGCGGCCTTGACTGCGCCTTCAAGTCAGGCGACGAGAGGGTGGGCGCGCTCACCCAGGGGCAGCTGCCAGGCCGCGGGGCGATGGAGACGCTCGACGCCTACCTCTCCCGCACCAGGGGTGACTTCTCATTCATCGCAAGCGACGGCGTCTCGGTGCTCTCCCATTTTGCAAAGCTCATGCGCAGCGACGAGAAACTCGCCTGCCTCATCCCCTCGTGCATCGTGGGATCGGGGGCGGTGCCGCCCGAGGGGCCGTACGATCCGGCCTACATCAGCGCATATGCCCAGGACGATGCGAACCTGACGCTCGACATCAAGTCTGCCACAAACCGCATGCGCGCGCTGGGCTCGGTGCGCCCGTCCCTCGAGGCGGCGCTTGGCGCGGCTGGCATCGCGCCGATCCCGTTTAGGGAGCAATAGGGCGCGCCCGACCATCCCGTGCAACATGTGCGTGCAAAAAATGCAACACAGCAAAAATTGTTTTCCAAAAATCGCTTGACACTTGCTGCCAAACATCCATAATACGGACATGGCAGTTCCCTACCGGGGGCTGCCGCCTTTCCGGGCGATACCCAAATGAGCCCGATTGGAGCGGCACAACCGCTCCATGGCCAGGATCACGTATTCCTGCCATCCTCCCCGCGGCTTTGCCGCACCCGCGCCCGAACCCCGGGCCACCAAGGCTAGATACAGAAAAGATAGATTGATCCCTCCTGGGGATCGGAGTTTTTGACAATGACAGGCAGCCTGCTTCTTTGCATCTGTTTGGCGTACTTCGTCGCGGCTTACTTCGCCTACGGCGGGTACCTCAAGAAAATCTTCTCGGTTGATCCCAACCGTCCCACTCCCGCCAAGAGCCAGTACGACGGCGTCGACTTCGTGCCGACCCCGCGCATCGTGCTCTTCGGCCACCACTTCGCCTCGATAGCAGGCCCCGGCCCGATCGTAGGGCCGATCATGGCCGCTTACTTCGGCTGGCTCCCAGCGCTCATCTGGATCCTCATCGGCTGCGTCTTCGTCGGCGCCGTCCATGACTTCGCATCCCTAGTGATCTCCGTGCGCAACAAGGGCCACTCGATCTCGTTCGTGATGGAGAAGATGATGGGCTTCAGCGGCCGCCAGCTCTTCGTGGGCTTCTGCTTTGCCTGCCTGCTCCTGGTCGTCGCGGTGTTCACCAACATGATCGCCGGCATGTTCGTCAAGGTTCCGGCCGTCGCCACCGCCTCCCTAATCTTCATCGCGCTGGCCCCGATCTTCGCCTACTGCACCAACAAGAAGGGCATGAGGCTGAGCGTGGCCTCCTGCATCTTCGTGCCGCTGGTATTCCTCTCCGTCCCGTTCGGCGCGAACTTCCCCATCGACCTCGTGGGCTCCTTCGGCTTTACCCCGGAGGGCGCCAAGCACTTCTGGACCGCGGTCCTGGCCGTCTACATCCTCGGCGCCTCGGTGCTGCCGGTGCAGTGGCTGCTGCAGCCGCGCGACTACATGAACTCGTTCCTGCTCTACGGCACCCTGGTTTTGGGCTTCGTCGCGATCATCTTCGCCAACCCTTCGATTCAGATGGACGCCTTCAAGGGCTTTGAGGCGATCACCGCCGACGGCAACGAGAGCATGCTCTTCCCGACGCTGTTCATCTTCATCGCCTGCGGCGCCTGCTCGGGTTTCCACGCCCTGGTCGCCTCCGGCACCACCTCAAAGCAGATCCGCTCGGAATCCGACATGCTGCCGGTGGGCTACGGCGCGATGCTCGTCGAGGGCGTCCTGGGCATCATGGCCCTGATCGCCGTGATGGCCATGGATCCGGCCACCTTCCCCGAGATCGGCAAGAACCCGGTCGTGGCCTTCTCCACCGGCATGTCGACCTTCTGCAAGTCGCTGGGCATCAGCGCGCAGTACTCGATGGTGTTCCTCTCGCTGGCCATCTCCGCCTTCATGATGACCTCGCTTGACACCGCCACCAGGCTCGGCCGCTTCCTAGTCCAGGAGCTCTTCATGCCCAAGGCCAGCGAGAAGGACGAGAAGGAGGACTTCGAGAAGGGAATTCAGGAAGCCGGCTTCTTCCGCAAGGTGCTCACCAACAAGTACTACGCCTCGGTGTTCTTCGTCGCCTTCGCCATGTTCATGGCGCTCTCCGGCGAGGCTGCAGCACTCTGGCCGATCTTCGGCGCGTCCAATCAGCTGATGGCCGCCCTGACCTTCCTGGTGATCACGCTGTGGCTGCTCTCCAAGGACGTCAACTGGGTGATCGCCTTCATCCCGATGGTCTTCATGATGGTGATGAGCCTCTGGGGCATCGGCCAGGTGATCAGCCAGCAGTGGGGCCACAACTACGTGCTCGTGGCCACCGGCATCTTCCTCTCCGTGATGGCCCTGATGATGGTCGCCCTCGGCGTCTCGATCATCCTCCACCACTTCAAGGAGTACATGCACGGCCGCAAGGCTGCAACTGAAATCGATTGATTTCTGTATTTGGTCCAAGGCCTCCTGCGGGAGGCCTTTCTTATGCCCGGGGGGCGTGCGCCCCTTGGGCATTGCACGTTAAAATCGAGCCTCAGAAAGCAGCATCCTGGAGGATTTGATGGAAGAGAGGCAGGACGGATCCCGCGCAAAGGCGGGCCAGGCGCGGCAGGAGATGGACGGGTATTACAGCGCCCCTCCTGAGATGTGGATAATCAAGGAGGGCGAGGCGCTGCCCGAGGGCTACGTGCTGCTTGCGCAAGGAAAAGCGCTGCACGCGGAGGCCAAGGGCGAGGGCTACGCCAAGTGGCGGCTTTCAAAGCTCTGCCGCGCCTGCGGGGGGAATGCGATCACCTGCGTCTCCACCTCGAAGTTCATCCGCAACTCCATAGGCTTCTCGTTCTACATGAACAAGGTGACAGGCCGCCCGGCGCTCATCGCCAAGCCCGGTCCCGACGGGACGCTCTCCTACGCCGACCTCATGGGGCAATTCTCCAAGGAGCGCTCGGAGGAGCTTGCGCGCAAGCTTGCAACGCAGAAGGGCGGCAACCGCATGCTCGCGATCTCGGGGGCCGTGCTCTTCATTCTCTGCGTCATCGGGTTCATCCTCTCGGACGGGATTTGAGTTTGTACGGTCAAAAAACCGAGCCGATCCAGATCACGCTTCGCCTGAGGCATGAGATGTTTTTTTCCAGGCAGCAGGGCCTGCCGGGCGTTCTTTGAAAAAC
>CACYPI010000104.1 GCA_902776275.1 uncultured Aeromonadales bacterium | reverse complement strand
CACCTGTTCCCATTCCGAACACAGAAGTGAAACACGGCCGCGCCCATGGTAGTGCAGCGTACGTCTGCGCGAGAGCAGGTCACTGCCAGGCATCCTATTAAGAAAGAACCGCAATTCCTTTCTGGGGATTGCGGTTTTTTTGTTTACGGAGCTTACTAACTAATGGAGGCCGCCAGGCCATGGACAAGCACGACCGCGAACCCCTCAGGAGAATCGATCTTTCAGATCCCTGGCAGCTTATCGCCACGGGCTTTGGCACCGGCATGCTTCCAAAGATGCCCGGCACCTTCGGATCCCTAGCCGCGCTTCCCTTCTGCTGTGCTTTCGTCTACGCTCCGCTTGCCTTACAGATCGTCATCATCGCCCTGGTCACCGTGATCGGGACGTTCGCTGCCTCCAGGACTGAGAAGGTTCTCGGCATGCATGACAACAGCGCCATCGTCATCGACGAGGTAGCAGGCATGCTCGTCTCCTGCATATTGTATCCCCCCATCTGGTACCTGCCATTTATAGCCTTCGTGCTCTTCCGCTTCTTCGACATCCTAAAGCCCTGGCCCGTGGGCCTTGCAGATCGCAAGGTAGGGGGCGGCTTTGGAGTCATGCTCGACGATCTCATCGCCGGCGCCTGGGCGCTTGCCGTCTTTCAGATCATCCGTCTTGCCACAGGGCATTTCGCCTTCTGATGCACCATTCCGATGCATGGAAAGTTTTTTTCCATAATCTGTGATGAGAATAAACTTGTCTGATAATTAAAGCACCTAGAGTAGACATGATTAGAGGTTTCTCAAGCCTCAAGGAGCTTCCATGCCGACAACAATCAGAAAATCCTCAGTCATAGATCAGATCACGGACTTCATGCGCGCAAAGATAGAAAGCCGCGAATGGAAAGTGGGGTGCCTCATACCCTCGGAGATCAAGCTTTCCGAAGGGCTGGGAGTAAGCCGCTCGTCGGTGAGGAGCGCGATCTCCCGCCTCTCGGCCCTGGGGATCTTGAGATCGGAGCAGGGCAGGGGATGCTACCTGATGAGCGACGATCTCTCAAGGCGCTTTGGCACGGTCGGCACGCTCCACCACAGCGACTATGTGGACATCTCAAAGGCCTTGCAGTTCAGGCTGCTCATCGAGCCTTACGCGGCCATGCGCTGCGCGATGCTCGAGCCGGGGCAGCGCTCGCACCTGGTCGAGAACCTGGCCTCCTCGCTCCAGCAGATGCGCTCGTGCGTCAACCGCCGCGACGCCTTCGTCGCAGCCGACATCGAGTTCCACAACTTCATCGCCTCGGCCTGCGGCAACGAGCTGGTTGCCTTCGCCCTCGAGGAGGTGTTCAACGTCACCCCGCGCACGACCCAGCAGATGAATGTGGCCTTCGGCTATGACATGGGCCTCTTCTACCATGAGAAGCTCTTGGACGCCATAAGCAAGGGCGACGCTGCCCGCGCCAAGTCATTGATGAAAAAGCACTTGCAAGACGGCATCGACGAAATTAGCGGCAAATAAAAGCACTTGCCAAATAGCTTTCCGAAATGTGATCGTGTCCACAGCGCGGTCACTTTTTTTATCTCATATTATGGATAGTTACGATAAATCAGATGTTTAATATCTAACTTGTAGGACATCATACAAGTCAAGTAAGGAACTAATTGAGAATAAAGGAAAACCATGACGGTCAAGATAACTGACATCCAGGTGATAAACACCGCTCCCGAAGGCATCAACCTCACGGTCGTGAAGGTGCTCACCTCAGAGCCCGGCCTGTACGGCTACGGCGACGCGACCTTCGCATACCGCTGGCGCACGGTGACCTCCTACGTGCTCGACTACCTAAAGCCGCTGCTCGTGGGCCGCAGCGTCGCGGAGATCACCGAGCTGTGGAACCTGATGCACAACAACTCCTACTGGCGCGACGGGGCAATCGAGAACATCGCCATCGCGGGCGTTGACATCGCGCTGTGGGACATCAAGGGCAAGATGGCCGGGATGCCGGTGTACGACCTGCTGGGCGGCGCGGTGCGCGCAGCCGTGCCGGTCTACCGCCATGTGGACGGCGCGTCGGTAGACGAGATTGCCGACGGCATCGCCTACTACCGCGAGAAGGGCCTCAAGCACCTGCGCGTGCAGTGCGGCGGCTACGGCGGCGGCCTCTCGCTGACCCCGCCCAAGGGGGCTCCCGAAGGCGCTCACGACGGCATCTACCTCGATTCCCGCGAGTACATCATCAAGACCGTCGACCTCTTTGAGAAGCTGCGCGCCAAGGTCGGCTTCGGCATCGACTTTGTGCACGACGTCCACGAGCGCATCCAGCCCTCCGAGGCAGCCGAGCTTGCCAGGCTCCTCGAGCCTTGCAGGCTGTTCTACCTCGAGGATCCGCTGCCGCTTTCAAACCTCGAGTGCTTCCGCGAGCTGCGCGCGCGCACCGTGACCCCCATAGCCGAAGGCGAGCTCTTCAACAACGCCTCGGTCATAAGGCCGCTCGTCGTCAACCACCTCATCGACTTCATCAGGGTGCACGTCCCGCAGCTGGGCGGCATCACGCCTTGCAGGAAGCTCGCGCTCTTCTGCTCGGAGTTCGGCGTGCGCACCGCCTGGCACGGCCCCGGGGATCTCTCGCCGGTCGGACATGCCGCGAACATCCACCTGGACATGGCCTCGGAGAACTTCGGGGTGCAGGAGTGGTCGGGCATCGAGCCGCCCAACTTCGTGATCCAGAAGCTGCGCACCCAGAAGGGGGCGCTGTTGGAGGTATTCCACGGCATGCCGGAGTTCAAGGACGGCTTCGTCTACGCAAGCGACAAGCCGGGCCTGGGCATCGAGGTGGACGAGAAGGCCGCCGCGAGGTTCCCGAACACCGACGAGGTCACCACCTGGACCATGACACGCGGCCGCGATGGAAGCCTGGTGCTGCCGTAAAGGTTTTTGATTATGAAGCGGGGCGAAGACCCCGCGCTGGATCGAATAGTCCAGCAAGTCAGGAAGTAATTTCAGCAAACATGAGGCCGCCCCCTGGCGGCCGGGAGATATCATGAAAATGAAGAGAACCCTGTTGGCAGCGGCCTTCGCCGTTGCCGCCGCTGCGGCCCTCACGGGCTGCGGCGACAGTGGCGGCAAGGTCGTGCTGCGCATGGCCCAGGCCTCTGCGCAGGACGGCGCCATCGGCAAGTCCATGGACGCCTTCGCCAAGGACGTCCTCGAGAAGAGCCATGGCAGGCTCCAGGTCGAGACCTTCCACAACGGCCAGCTGGGGTCCGAGCGCGAGAACATCGAGAGCGTCCAGATGGGCGATCTCGACATCGCCGTGGTCAACCAGTCGGTGATGGTCAACTTCGAGCCCACCATCGCGGTGTTCGACCTTCCCTACACCATCCACTCCACCGAGCATGCCGACAAGGTGTTCCTGGGCGACATCGGCAAGGAGTACTTGAAGAAGCTCGAGCGCGTGCGCCTGCACGGCTTTGCCATCTGGGAGTCAGGCTTCCGCAACCTCACCAACTCCAAGCGCCCGGTCAACAGCATCGATGACGTCAAGGGCCTGCGCATCCGCGTGATGGAGAACAAGATCCATCAGGACCTCTGGGCGGCGCTGGGCGCCGATCCGGTGCCGATGTCGTGGTCCGATGCCTACACCGGCCTCCAGCAGGGCGCCATCGACGGACAGGAGAACCCGGCCACCGTCATCGACAAGAACAACGTCATCGAAGTCAACAAGAACATGGCGATGACCGAGCACGTGTACTCCACGGTGTTCCTGATCTTCTCGCAGAAGGTCTGGAAGCGCCTGACCGACGAGGACCGCAAGATCCTCACCGAGTGCATGGACAAGGCCAGCGTCAGCGAGCGCGAGCTCTCGCGCAAGATGGACAAGGAAGCCGTCCAGAGCCTTGCCTCGCGCGGCATGAAGGTCACCTATCCTGACAAGAAGCCATTCATCGAGCGCACCCAGGGCGTCCGCGACAAGTACGGCGCCAACTTCAAGGAAATGGCCCAGCGCATCGCCGCGCTGGACGAGGAGTGATCCATGGAAGCATTGAGAAGCATCTTCACGAAGATCCAGTGCGTCGCCCGCAACATCATCTCCATCTGCATGGTGCTGATGATGGCAGTGATCTTCATCCAGACCGCCACGCGCTACGTGGTGTTCTACTCCATCCCCTGGTCGGAGGAGCTCTCCCGCTACCTCTACGTGACTCTGACGCTTTTAGGCGTCAACCTCGCGGTGACCTCCAAGCAGCTCGTGCGCATCGACATCATCGACCAGAAGCTCGGGCCTGCGGCATTGAAGGCGCTGACCATCTTCCGCAACGCCGTGATCCTCGCGATCACCGTGCTGTTCTTCTACAGCTCGTTCGGCATGATTGACGTCTCGCAGTTCCAGACCTCCCCCGCGATGGGGATCTCGATGCAGATCATGTACGCGATCCTGGGCATCGGCTTCTTCCTGGCCGCAGCTGCCGCGCTCTTTGACCTCTACGATTCCATCACCAAGCCGGTGGAAGCCCCCAAATCACCCGCTGACGAAGTCAGCAAGGACGACTGACCATGGATATTGCAGCAATCCTCATGCTCCTCACCCTCGCGGTGACGATGATCATCGGCATGCCGATCACCTGGGCCTTAGGCGGCTCGGTCGTGGTCGCGCTCGTCGTGGATCCCAACCTCTCGCTCTCCCTCATCACCCAGAAGATGTTCGCAGGGTGCAACAACTTCGCCATGCTGGCCCTGCCGGCCTTCTTCCTCGCCGGCGACATCATGGCCAAGGGCGGACTCTCCAGGCGCCTGGTGAACTTCGCCGACACCCTGGTCGGCTGGATCTCAGGCGGCATCTCGCTCGTCTCGATCGTCGCCTGCACCTTCTTCGCGGCGATCTCCGGCTCCTCGGTGGCGACCACCGCGGCCATCGGCGGCATCATGTACCCTGAGATGGTCAAGCGCGGCTATCCCAAGGACTACTCGGCAGCCGTGCAGGCCATCGGCGGCACGCTCGGCATCGTGATCCCGCCTTCAACCGTGTTCGTCATTTACGGCAACATCACCGGCGTCTCGGTGGCCAAGCTCCTGATGGCCGGCATCATCCCGGGCGTCATCTGCGGCATCGCTCTGTGCGTCTGGGCCTACATCAAGGCCAAGAAGGAGCACTACCCGACCGAGAACGGCTTCTCGTTCATCCGCTTCCTCAAGTCCTTCAGGAGCGCGGTGTGGGCGCTGCTGATGCCGGTCGTGATCCTAGGCGGCATCTACTCCGGCATGTTCACCCCGACCGAGTCCGCAGTCGTCGCGGTCGTGTACGGCTTCCTGGTGTGCTTCTGCATCTACCGCGAGCTCACCGGCAAGTCCTACTGGCAGATCATCCAGCAGTCCTCTATCACCACCGCCAACATCATGTTCCTGGTCGTGACCGCCCAGATCTTCGGGTATCTGCTCACCTACTACCGCGTGCCGGTGTACGTGACCGAGGCCTTCATGGCCGTGGCGTCCAATCCGCAGACCTTCATGCTCATCATCGTGGTATTGCTGGTCATCTGCGGCATGTTCCTCGAGGTCGGCGCGACCAACCTGATCCTAGGCCCGATCCTCGCCCCGATCGCGCTGAAGTTCGGCATCGACCCGGTGCAGTTCGGCCTGGTGTTCGTGTTCCTGCTGGCCATGGGCCAGGCGACCCCGCCTTTTGGCACCACGCTGTTCGTGTCATGCGGAATATCGAACCAGCCGGTGGCGAAGGTTTCGGCCCAGGTGCTTCCGTTTGTTGTAGTCGAGATCCTCTGCGCGCTGCTCTTCGCTTTCGTGCCCTGGTTCTCCACTGTGCTGGCAAACCTGGTATAAGCAATTTGAAAGGGCCGGCCAAGCCGGCCCCGCTTGGATTCTTAATGGAGATATTTGAAAAATGGTAAACAAGCTTTTTGACATCACCGGCAAGAAGGCAATCGTCACCGGCGGCACCCGCGGCCTGGGCTACGGCATGGCCGAGGGCCTCATGGAGTCGGGCGCCGAGGTCTGCATCGTCGGCACCTCCGACAAGGTCTTCGATGTCGCCAAGCAGTTCTGCGGCCGCGGCTTCAAGTGCCACGGCGTCAAGGCCGACCTCTCGGTGCGCAAGAACGTCTTCCAGTGCTTCGACGACTGCATGAGGGAGCTTGGCAACGATCTGGACATCCTCGTGGTCGCCCACGGCATCCAGCGCCGCCACAGCGCCGAGGTCTTCCCGGAGAACGAGTGGGACGAGGTCATCAACGTCAACCTCCACTCCGTGTTCTTCCTAGACCAGCTCGCAGGCCGCGTCATGCTCAAGAAGGGCTACGGCAAGATCATCAACATCGCGTCGATGGTCTCCTGGTTCGGCGGCCAGACCGTTCCGGCCTACTCGGCGGCCAAGGGCGGCGTGACCCAGCTGACCAAGGAGTTGTCCAACGACTGGATCGCCCGCGGCGTCAACGTCAACGCCATCGCCCCGGGCTACATGGCCACCGAGATGAACTCCGCGCTTCTGGACAAGTCGAACCCCCGCTACCAGCAGATCACCGACCGCATCCCGGCCCACCGCTGGGGCACCGGCGACGACATGAAAGGCTGCTGCATCTTCCTGGCCTCGCATGCGTCTGACTACCTGGGCGGCGCGATCATCCCGGTCGACGGCGGCTACCTCGTCAAGTAAGAGCCCCTGAGAATACTTCAATCCCCGTGTGGTGCTCCCGCGCGGGGATTTTTGGAGGCTTCATGGATGATTATAGGTAAGCGCAAGCAAGTTA
Source organism: uncultured Aeromonadales bacterium (assembly GCA_902776275.1). Lineage (GTDB taxonomy): Bacteria > Pseudomonadota > Gammaproteobacteria > Enterobacterales > Succinivibrionaceae > Succinivibrio. Next base: position 199 of record CACYPI010000104.1, on the reverse strand, counting down.
AAAGCTTTACCTGCTGCAACGGAGTAAACGGCCTTGTTGTGACAATCAGGTCAGGCTACTTCGTCAAAGCGCCTGAACCTTTCTTGTCTGCGCTAGGCTGCCTCATGTCTTTCATGACAACCGAGCAGATCTTGCCGTAGAAGGCTATGCCTACTGCCCACACGTGCTCGAGGCGCTCGTTCTCCAAAAGCTCCCTTGC
>CACYPI010000103.1 GCA_902776275.1 uncultured Aeromonadales bacterium | reverse complement strand
ACACGAAAGCGGTGGCGATCTATGATGACTCGTTGCACGAGGCCGAGATGTTCGCCGAACAGCTTCTGGAGGATTTTCGCGCCGCCATCGACGAGCATCAGTTCAAGCTCTATCTCGAAACCACTTCCCACGGACGAGTTCGAGGCCTACCTGGTCGAGCATGAGGTGGGGCCTGAAAGCGCCGAGGTGAAGCCGAGGTTCGGCAAGATATGGGACAGGTTCACCTACAACGCCCTGCATGACCCCCTTACCGGCATGTACAACCAGAGCGCATTCGACATCCTGTTCCATGATTCCGATCAGGACCATATCGGCGTGTTGCTCGTTCATGTGGATGGATACCAGGCTATTCGAAACGCGAATGGGCAGAAAGCTGCAGATGACGCGATCAAGCGGGTTGCCTCCATTCTCCAGGAGAGCTTCCGCTCGGTTGATGACATCTGCCGCCTGGGAGACGATGAGTTCGTGGTCATCATGACGCGGGTCACGAGCTCTATGCAGGGCCTGGCCCTCAGCAAGGTCGAGAAGATGAACGCGATCTTCGGGTACAAGCTCAGGTCCACGATGTGGGATCAAGCGGCGACCGTGAGCATGCTCGGCATCCTCTCGGCCTTCGACTACGTGAGCGACGACTGCAACATCTCGCTGTGGTTCGATCAAGACGAGAAGTTCTACATGTTCCGCGACGTCATTCCCTCGATGGACGGCCCGGTAAGGGTGAACGGCAAGGTCGTGGACAACTCAATGCAGTCGGGCTTCTTAAAGTCCCTGGCCGAGAACTCCAAGAAGCTGCCGGTGGGCAATTGCAAGGCGGTCATGGCGAGGTTTGACAAGTTCAGGGCCGCAGGCGGCAAGGCCCTCACCATCCCCGAGGTCATCAACCTCTACAAGGAGGAAAACCAGCAGCAGGGTGGCGACGAGAGCGTCCAGGGCATGAGCATGGAACATGTGCAGGCCATGGCCAGGCAGAAGTTCCAGGAGGCTGCGGCCTCCGGACAGGTCGATCCTGACGTGATGGCGAAGATGAACCTCGTGAAGATGCAGCAGGATGCCTTCATGAAGAAGAACAGCCGCGACGGCAAGATGAGGCTCTGCCTCATCGACGGCGGAGAACCGGGACTCGTGCTCGAGGCCACGGGCAAGGACAACATGGTCAAGTTCCAAAAGGAGTCCGACAACAGCGTCACCGAGGTCGCCATAGACAAGCTCGAGGTCTGCAAGGACTGAGGCGCGGGCCGGGCGCTCCGTCCCTGCTTGCAAGTGCCCGTATAATAGCGGCAGGTAAAACAGGCCCGCGGCGCAAGCTGCGGGCTTTCCACGCATTTGACAACGGGGGCGGCCGCAATGGGCACGTTTGAAAGCGACATCAGGCGCCAGTTTCAGAACACCGGTTACTCCGACCGCAGGAGGCTTTCCATGGCGCTAAGGCGCCTTGGCAGCGTGCCTGCGGACAAGCAGGAGGAGGCGCGCAACGAGATAATGATCTCGCTGGCCTCGGCCGTCGACCGCCTAAAGCGCCGCACCGAGGACTTCCCTGAGTTCAAGTACCCGTCATCGCTCCCGGTGTCCGCGCGCCGCGACGAGATAGTGAAGGCCATACGCGAGAACCAGGTCGTCATCATCGCAGGCGAGACCGGCTCTGGAAAGACCACCCAGATCCCCAAGATGTGCCACGAGGCGGGCTTTGGCCGCTATGGCATGATCGGCCACACCCAGCCCAGGCGCATCGCCGCCCGCGCGGTCGCCCAGAGGATCGCCGAGGAGCTGGGGCAGGACCTTGGGAAGAGCGTCGGCTACAAGGTGCGCTTCACCGATGTCACCTCGGACGAGTGCTCGATAAAGCTCATGACCGATGGCATCCTGCTCTCGGAGACCCAGTCCGACCGGCTGCTGCTCGACTACGACTGCATCATCATCGACGAGGCCCACGAGCGCTCGCTCAACATCGACTTCCTGCTTGGGTACTTAAGGCGCCTCATAGCCAAGCGCCCCGAGCTGCACCTGGTCATAACCTCGGCGACCATCGATCCGGGTCGCTTCTCCCGCCACTTCGGGGACGCCCCGGTCATCGAAGTCTCAGGCCGCACCTACCCCGTCGAGGTCATCTACGCCCCGCCCGAGGAGATGGCCGAGGACTCCGACGACGAGGACGGCGAGGCCGAAATCCCCGGGCAGCGCGAGGCCATACTGCGCGCCTTCAAGTCGCTCCAGCACGACTACGGCCGCGGCGACACCCTGGTCTTCCTGCCAGGCGAGCGCGACATCACCGATACCGAAACCTACTTGAACCGCCAGCACCTGCCCGGCGTCGAGGTGCTGCCGCTGTACGCGCGCCTTGCCACCTCCGAGCAGAACAAGATCTTCGCGCCGCACTCGCAGGTGCGCATCGTGCTGTGCACCAACATCGCCGAGACCTCGCTGACCGTCCCCGGGATCCGCTATGTCATCGATCCGGGCACGGCGAGGATCTCGCGCTACTCGCCGCGCACCAAGGTCCAGCGATTGCCCATCGAGAAGATCTCCCAGGCCTCGGCCAACCAGCGCAAGGGCCGCTGCGGCCGCGTCGCCGACGGCGTGTGCGTGAGGCTCTACTCGGAGGAGGACTTCCTCTCCCGCCCGGAGTTCACCGATCCTGAGATCCTGCGCACGAACCTCGCGGCGGTGATCCTGCAGATGATCTCGCTGCACTTAGGCGACATCACGAAGTTCCCGTTCATCGATCCGCCCGACTCAAGACAGATCTCGGACGGCATGAGGCTCTTGAACGAACTTGGAGCCTTGAAGCAGGACTCGCGCTCTGGCAGCACCGAGGACGCCGAGCTCACGCCTATAGGGCGCACGCTTGCCAGGCTGCCCTGCGATCCGATGCTCGGGCGCATGATCATCGAGGCTGAGAAGTACGGCGCGCTCTCGGAGGTCGTGGTCGTCGCCGCGGCGCTCGCCTGCATGGATCCGCGCGAGTACCCGCCTGACAAGAAGGAGCAGGCGCGCGCGCTCCACCACCGCTTCGACGACGAGAAGAGCGACTTCATCGCCTACCTGAACCTCTACCGCTACCTCTCAAAGCAGGAGGCCGCGCTCTCGCGCTCGGCCTTCTCCCGCATGCTCAAGAAGGAGCTGCTCTCCTACCTGCGCGTGCGCGAGTGGTTCGACGTCCTGCGCCAGCTGCGCTCGAGCTGCCGCGTGCTCCGCATGCGCTTCAACGACATGAAGGACGCCCCGGCGCACTACGAGGGGATCCACCGCGCGCTCCTGAGCGGCCTGCTTTCGCACATCGGCTGCCTCGACGCCAACGAGCGCGGCACCTACTTGGGCGCGCGCGGCGTCAAGTTCATGATCCACCCCTCCTCGGCGCTTTCAAAGAAGCGCCCCAAGTGGATCTGCGCAGCCGAGCTCTCCGAGACCACCAGGCTCTTCGCGCGCACCGTGGCCGAGGTGCAGCCTGAGTGGATTGAGCAGGCGGCAGGGGATCTCGTGAAGAACACCTACTCCGAGCCCCACTGGTCCAAGCGCCAGGGCGCCGTCGAGGCCTCGCTCACGGTCTCGCTCTATGGCCTGAGGCTTGCCGAGGGCCGGCGCGCGCTCTACACGAAGATCGACCCCAAGCTCTGCCGCGAGCTCTTCATCCGCGACGGCCTGGTGGGCGGTGACATCAGCCGCGAATATCCGTTCTTAAAGCACAACAACGCGCTCGTCGCCTCGGTCGAGCACGCCGAGGACAAGCAGCGCCGCCGCGACATCCTCGTGGACGCCCAGGTGCTCGAGGAGTTCTACTCCGAGAGGATCCCCGAGGACGCTGTGACCCAGCGGCACTTCGAGAAGTGGTGGGCGGTGAAGTCCAAGGAGGCCCCGAAGTTCCTCGACTTCTCCTTGGAGCTCATCACCAAGGGCTCGGCCGCCTCGCGCGAGGACCTCTACCCCGAGTGGTGGCAGTGCGGGAACCTGAGGCTCAAGCTCACCTACGTCTTCGACCCCACGAGCCCCGAGGACGGCGTGAGCGTTCACGTGCCGCTTGCGGTCATCGGCCAGCTCAAGCCCCAGGACTTTGAGTGGCAGATCAGGGGGCTTAGGCAGGAGCTGGTGGGCAGCCTCATCAAGTCGCTGCCCAAGAGGTTGAGGCGCAATCTCATCCCGGCGCCTGACTACGCCAAGGCGCTCATGGAGTCCCTGGGACCTGCGCCCGAGGGCGCGCTCTTTGAGCGCTGCGCCAAGGAGCTTACGCGCATGGGAGGCGAGATAGTCTCCCCAGATGACTTTGACCGCACGCTCATCCCCAGGCACCTTTTCATGAACTTCATCGTTGAGGGCGCCGACGGCAGGAAGGTGGCCGAGGGCCGCTCGCTCGAGTCGCTGCAGGCCAAGCTCTCTGGAAAGGCGCGCGAGGCCTTGAAGAGCGCGGTGAAGCACCAGAAGCAGGTCAAGTCCGAGGGGGCATGGTCCTTCGGCACCATCAAGCCCACCCAGACCGTGCGCCAGGGCGGAGTTGAGATCACCTCCTACCCCGCGCTTGCCGACCACGGCAGGGAAGTGGGGCTCGAGCTCTTCGACTCCAAGGCCTCGCGCGACCGCGCGATGTGGAAGGGCGAGCGCAGGCTGCTCTTTTTGTCGCTGCGCCAGCCGGTGTCCTACCTCGAGGCGCACCTGCCAAACCGCGCCAAGCTCGCCATGTACTACCAGAAGGCAGGATCGGTCCAGGACCTCATCGCCGACATCATGCTTGCCGCAATAGACAGCCTGATGGGAAAGCACGGCGGACCCGCGTACGACGAGGCGAGCTTCCAGAGGCTCTCTGACAAGGTGAGAGGCGATCTCAACTCCGAGTCCTTGGAGATAGCCTCCGAGGTCGAGCAGATCCTGATGCGCGCCCACAAGCTCAGGCGCAGCCTCAAGGGCAGCATCCCGCTTGCCGCCGCCGTGTCCTGCCAGGACATCGGCGCGCAGCTCGACTCGCTGGTCTACCCGGGGTTTGTGAGCGCGACGCCCCGCGAGAGGCTATCCGAGATCCCGCGCTATCTCGACGCAGCGCTGCTGCGCCTCGAGAAGATCCCGCGCGATGTCAACCGAGACCGCGACTGCATGCGCAAGGTCGCCGAGGTAAGGGAGTACTGGAAGAACGCGCTCTCCCGCTGCCGCAAGGGCGCCGAGCCCCAGGAGCTTCTGGACGTCAAGTGGATGATCGAGGAGCTTAGGGTCTCGTACTTTGCCCAGCAGCTTGGCGTGAAGGGGCAGATCTCCGACAAGCGCATCATCCATGAGATAGATCGGATCATGGGCGCGCAGGGGCGCTGAGGAAGAGGCCGGTTGGGCCTCGCGCCAGGTCTCGTCTATACTCGGGGGGCGGCCTCGTTCAATGGCCGCCCGGTTTTAAAGCGCCGGATGTCAGCAGCACGCCGAGACGCCTGGGGACTTCGTCCGCCAGCTGCCGGGAGGGCAGTCAGGGAGCAGGACATGGCACTTAGGGGCAGCATCAGTTCTTCGTTTCAACGTCAGCGCAGGGCAACCTGCCTTGTCTACATCGCAGGGGGAATTGTCATCGCCCCGTGGTCTGCCATCGTGCCGGCTGTCAAGATCCGCAACGCAATGCCCGACATGGCCTTTGCGCTGATGTCGGTGTGCTTCGGCGTCGGCGCGGTGGTCGCAATGGCCTGCGCGGGGCTTCTGGTCAAGCGCTTTGGCTTCAAGCGCATGTCGGCGCTCTTCGTGATGGGCAACCTGGCCTTCATGACGGCCCTCGCGTTCAGCGGGGCGCCGGAGTGGAGCGCCTACCCCTCGGCGCTGCTCTGGGGCGCGGCGCTCGGCGGCTACGAGGTCTCCATAAACATCCATGCAAGCTCCCTTGAGACGCGGTCGGGCAAGAGCCTCATCACCGGCTACACCGCCATCTTCACGGTGGGGTGCGTGCTCTCGACGGTCTGCTTCCCGGTGCTGATGAGCCTTGGGATGAGGCTTGACGCCATCACGCTGCTCAACGGGGCTGCGGCCTCGGCCGCCTATTTCTCGGCCCGCCCATTCATCGGCGACACCCACGGGCAGAAGCAGGCAGTCTCAGGCGATCACGGCATGTACTCAAAGGGCTTTGGCCGCGGCTCGCTCCTGTGCGCGGGCGCCATCGCCGGCATCACGTATCTTGCAGAAGGCTCCATATACGACTGGAGCGGGGTCTACCTGGCCGCAGACTGCGGCTTCGACATCTCCCTGGCCTCGGTGGGCTATCTTGCCTACGAGGCCTGCCTCGGCGCAGCCAGGTACGCAAGCCCGCTCATCCTAAGGCGCGTTGGAACCGGGCGCATTCTCATCTTGGGCGCCTTAGGCGGCGCTGCGGCAATGCTCCTCATCGCGTTCACCAGAAGCGGCCTTGCCGTCGCGGCCTGCTGCGGCCTTTTCGGGCTGTGCGTTGCCTGCCACATTCCCTCGGTGATCTCGGAGACCGGCAGGCGCTGCGGACCAGATCGCGCCGCAGCGATCGGAGTGGTCAGCTCCATGGGGTACACCGGAGTGCTCCTGGGGCCTGCGCTCATGGGGTTCGTCTCGATGAGCCTTGGCACCAGCGTGATCTTCGCAACCGACGCTGTGCTGCTGCTGTTCATGGCCGTGCTCTGCGCCCGCTTCATGGGCAAGGGCAGATGACGGGACCGGTCGCCGGCAACAGCCGGGCGTTCAAAGTTAAGGATCCGTGAAGATTAGCCATTCCCCCACCATCGCGGCCGTCTTGTGGATTGCCTGTTGCTCATCACCGCGGCGGTGGGAAAAATGTTGGGCAATCGCCAGAGGCGTTGCGCCAAAAGGATCCTCCCATCAATATGGAGTGTGGAAAAAGCGCATATGGCGGTTGCATTCATGCAGTGCGGTTCAAGATGGCGGCGGCGCCTCCATTCGGGCAGGGATGCTGCTTTCGCGATGCCGCTGGATCCGACTGGCGCCACCTTGCGCCCAGGCATTGAATGCAGTTCAAAGGGCAGCGCGCTTCATGCGCCGGATTTTCCCTGGCATCCTGCCTTGTTTCCTCCGCTCC
>CACYPI010000102.1 GCA_902776275.1 uncultured Aeromonadales bacterium | reverse complement strand
CTGGTTTTCAAAGAACGCCCGGCAGGCTTGCTGTCGGAAGGCCGGTCAGTCAGCGGTTGAAAAACCGTGATCTGGATCGGCTCGGTTTTTTGGCCGTATAAAATTAGTTACCTAGAATGGAATAAAAACATTAAAATTAAGTTGTGAAATTATTATTCACACGATTAAAAGTTCCGATGCAAGGCAAAGAGCCTGCAGACGGAAGAGCAAAGCCAGGAGAGAGGTATTGCGGGCAGGCCGGGCTTGAGCCCGGACGGTTGCCAGGCGGCGCTAAAGCCGGCTTTTGACAGCACCGCGACATTATTAACAAGCAGTTCCTCGCATCCTCCCGCATCGGGCGGGGAAGAATGCGCAGGGCGCGTGCCGGGAGAAGGATGGTAGAAACGGCACGGATAAATAATAAATAAAAAAGCATCGCTGGTGACACGATATGCAAAGAAAAATAGACGAAACCTCCACCTCCGGTGAGAAATTGCTGCGGCTTTTCAGGAAATTGCTCCTGGCAAAAGGCAAGCACTACCAGAACGATCTCACGACCTACCTGAAGTGCTCGCCCCAGACAGTGATAAGGCTCATCGATCAGATCTCAAATGAAGTCGGCGACAGCCTGGTGAGTGGGCTCGACAACCGCCGCAGGTGGTATGAGCTCAGGCCCGCCTCGCGCAACATCCTCGGGCTGCAGTCCGACGAACTGCGCTGCCTTGCGATCTGCCGCGAGCTCGCCGAGCCCTTCCTAAGCGATATTGAGCGCAAGAAGGTCGATGAGACGCTGCTGCGCTTCTCGATGATGCTCTCCGAGTCCTCGGAAGATGGCGTTCAGAACGGCTCGGGCGACGGCCAGATCAGGTACGCCTTCTATAGCAAGGGGCGCATCGACTACACCCAGTTCGAGGAGTTCATGAAGACCCTCAACGCCGCTGCCGCCGCGCACAAGATCTGCGTGGTGCGCTACCGTAAGTCCGGCACCCGCGACATCGAGGTCCTGCACTTCGCCCCGGACAGGTTCGTGTGCCTGAGCCAGGCGATCTACGCGCTGGGCGCGCTCGTCAAGCCCGGCGGGGATCTTGACAAGGTGGTGAGCCTTGCGGTGCACCGCCTTACCAGCGTGGTGATGCTCGACGAGGAAGTCCGCTTCCAGATGCCCAAGGCCGATTTCGGCGACTTCAGCCTGCCTTGGCACAAGCCGATCACCTTCTCGGTCACCTTCGCGCCGGGGATGGCCTCGGACTACGTGCGCGAGCGCATCTGGGCCCAGAATCAATCGATGCGCGAGAACCCCGACGGCAGCATCACCCTGACCGTCACGACCCGCAGCGGCCCAGAGTTCCTCGCCTGGGTCAGGAGCTTTGGCGACGAGGCCAAGGACGTGCTAGAGAACGGCAGGCCCATAAGCTCGATGATGAAGCGCGACTTTGACGAGTAAGGCCATTTTGGCCTTGATGCAGCGCAGCGCCCCGCGGGATCGAATCCAGCGGGGCGCTTGGCTTCTGGGCAAGGCTCAGTGGATGAGATCGTCTATGGCATCGCCTATCAGCTCGAGCATCTTGTTTCCGGTGATCCCCATGAGGTTGCCGACCAGGTGCCTGCGGTTGAGCGGATCGCGCACTTCAGACTCCTTCTCGCGGCGATAGGCCCCAAGCGCCTGCTCGTCCAAGGGAGATTTGCCCTGGGCCAGCCTGGTCAGGCATCGACTACTTGATCGCTAAACCCCGGCCCGCCCATGCACCAGTTCGTGAAGCTCTCGCAGTTGCAGGTGACGAGGTTGTAGTTCCTCCACGCTGGGCTGTTCCTGGCGCTCATGGCGCGGGCTACTATCTCATCGCGCGGCAGGTGCCAGTCAGGCAGGGGAATGGCCCAGACATCGTGGGTGCTGGCAAACCCGCGCACGGACTGCTGCTTGAAGCCCTTGAGGCTCAGCGAGACGACCTGCCCGCAGCCTATGCAGATGCCGTGGCGCATGTAGCCCAGGCGCAGCGTGGCAAGGTGGTCTCCTGGCATGAAGGCCTTGATTGTTCTTGCCGTTACAGGAACCTTGTTTGATCCTTGCAAATCCGATCCCATGCGCAGCCCCTCCGCCCTCGCGCTTGCGTAAGCGGAGTCCCAATGCGCAGGCGCCTATGCCGACTGCCATTCTAACTGCCATGAAGATCAAGGAAAGGCGGGGGATTGGATTTTGTTTAACAGCAAACGCACCAGCCGAGCCAGCCTGTCCTTGGCCCGCAGGCGCGCCCATGAAGACGGCCGCCCAATTGGACGGCCGTCTGATTTGAAACCACTGAGCCTGGCTAGCCGGCATCCGGCGGATTGGGCGCGGATGGGTCAATCCCAGCCGTTGGCGTCGTCGCCCGAATCATCGCCCTTGGCCGAGTCGAGCTTCATGGCGTTCCAGACCTGGTTGGTGATGCGCGACATCTTGGAGGTGGTCGGGTGCATCATGTACATCTTCGACATCATCTCGTCGGACAGGAAGATGCTCGGGTTGCCCGAGAGCTCGGGGTCAAGCTTGGGAATGGCCTTGGTGACCGGCATGAAGTAGCGGATCTCGTTGCCTACCGCCGCGGCGTTGTCCGGGGTGATGAGGTAGTTGAACCACTTCATGGCGTTGTCGTAGTGTTCGGCGCCTGCCGGAACGGCCCAGCAGTCAAACCACATCGGCGAGCCTTCCTTGGGCACGACGTATTCGATGTCGTCGCCCTTGCCCGCCGTCTTGGCCCTGGCCCGGGCCTGGAGCACGTCGCCTGAGTAGCCTATGACCGCGCAGACCTCGCCTGAGGCCAGATCGTTGATGTAGCGCGAGGAGTGGAAATAGGCGGTGTTGCGCGCGAGATCGGTCAGGAGCTTCTGGGCTTCCTTGTAGTCTCCGGCCTTCTCGGAGGTGGGATCCTTGCCTTGGTAGTGCATGACGGCCGAGATCACCTCTATAGGCTCGTCAATGATGGCGATGCCGCACTTGGCTAGCCTCTCGGAGTTCTTCTTGTCAAAGAGGAAATCCCAGGAGTCTACCTTGTAGTCCTTCCCGAAGATCTCCTCGATCTTGCCCTTGTTGTAGCCGATGCCCACCGAGATCTCGGTGTACGGGTAGGCGTAGTCGTTGTTGGGGTCGATCTCGGCGAGCTTCTTCATGCGCGTCTGGTCGAGCTCGCCCCACTCGGGGATCTTCGAGTGGTCGATCTTCTGCAGCGCGCCGGCCTTGGCAAGGCGCGGGATGTAGTAGCTCGGGGTGTTGATGGCATCGAAGCCCGAGTGCCCGGAGAGCAGCCTGGCCTCGACCATCTCGTTTGAGTCGAAGACGGCGTAGTTGGTCTCCTTGAGGCCGGTGGCCTTGATGAAGTCCTTCACGGTGCTGGCGCCTATGTAGTCGCTCCAGTTCCAGATGTTCAGATCGGCGGACTGGGCCGATGCGGCGAACAAGGCGGAGACGGCAACTAATGCCGCAGTCTTTTTCATGTCTGCTCCTCGATTGAATGCAGTTGCGGCTGATGCTGACGCGTCGTGCCGCTGGTATGAACTTACAAGGACGATTTTAATACAGCCCCAGGAAAGTTCAGGTTAAATCGCGCAGCGCCTCTCCTGCTCCCCGCTTTTGGGCATTTGATGGCGGATTGTGATCACGCAAGAGGCGTTCATGACCGCGCATGGCTGTGATTTTGCAAGAGATCAGTCTAAACTTGCACTAGTGCAGGCATTTGATGGAGCAGAGGCAGGCTAGAATCCATGGCAGCCGTAATAGCGATCGCCAACACCAAGGGCGGCAGCGGAAAGACATCGACCGCAGTGAACCTGAGCTTCGCGATGGCAATCACCCACCGCAAGGTGCTTCTGGTGGACATGGATCCGCAGAGCAGCGCCACGGTGGCGCTGGGTTTCGAGCGCGCCGACGACAGACACTCGCTGGCAGGCGTGCTCATCTCGGGCAACCCCATGGCGTCCATCGTGCTCAAGTACAACCGCGGGCTCTTCGACCTGGTTCCGGCGAACGAGGATCTGACTGCGGTGCAGGTCGCGCTCTACTCCGAAGGCGATGGCAAGCTCAGGTTGCGCAAGGCCCTCTCGGCGCTGCGCGACCTCTACGACTTCATCTTCATCGACTGCCCGGCATCGCCGGGGCTGCTCACCCAGAACGCCCTGTGCGCGGCCGACAGCATGATCATCCCAACCCCTTGCGACTACTTCGCCATCGACTCGCTCTCGCAGGTCACGGCGCTCTTCGAGCGCCTCAAGTCCGAAGGGGAGGCCTCGCTCAAGCTCTTAGGCGTGCTGCGCACCATGTACGACGAGCATCGCTCGCTTTCAGCAAGCATCAGCCGCGAGCTTGAGCAGCAGTTCGGGCCCTTGCTCTTCCACACGGCGATCCCTTACACCGAGCGCGTGAACGAGGCCTCGGCAAGCGGCAGGCCGCTTCTGCTCTACGACAAGTCCTCGCTTGCCTCGAGGTCCTATCTAGAGCTTGCAGGCGAGATCATAGGCAAGCTCAGCAAGGGGCCTGTCACCATCTGAGGCTCCTGGCATCAGGGCAGCATGCTGCCTGATGCCAATAGCCCATGAAAGCGCCTGACCGTCCCGGGCCTGCGCGATCCCCATGAAATCCTCCTGCCACGCCTCAAGCAGCGCATGTTTGTTTTCATCCCCTTGTCATTGCAGTCAGGTGAAAACTAGGCACAGATGCTTGGCATAACGTTGCTTGAAAACATACAACAGGAGGCGTCTTTCCGGGGCCTGGTCAAAATCAGGGCACTAGCGCAAACGATTTAGATCTGAAATTTCAAAAATATCTTTTGGTATTTATATTTTAAAATCATATAGTTGACTCTGCATCTGATCGGGCTGCAGAAATAGCCATCCGTTGGCGTTTGAAAAATGAAAATACTTTCCTATAGTTTTATCCCGTTGTGCACGCTGATAAAAAAATCAAACAAGCAATCCAGTGCAATGGCACGAAAACGATATGGCTTGGGAGAGGTCCACGGCCACTTCAGAATCTGTTAGGAGAGAAAGAGAACTCATGCGCACCATCGACGCACGAATCGAAGCGATGCTCGAAGGGATCACGCTCTGCCGCGACAACGCATCGGAGAACGAGCACACCAAGATGCTCAACGAGGCTTGGAGCCGCAAGACCCATTACTCGCGCCGCTACCGCAACTCATTTCGACAGTTCAAGGGGAGCTCGCACACCCCCTTCAACAGCGGAAACGCGGAGCTTTGGGATCAGAGCAAGAAGGAAGAGCCGGCGATCGACTCGTTCATCACGGTGCTTTGCGATCTGCTGCCGGCGTTCCTGAGATCATCCTGCGAGTTCGCGGCCTTCTGCGAGCCGGAGATCTTCCCGCAGGCGCTGCCGCAGACCAGGATCAAGAACCTCGCCTGCCGCAGCCCCTACCTCGATCCCAACGAGACTCCGCTTTCGCGCTTCTGCCGCCTGTCGGGCATGGACAGCTCGCTGGTGATGAGGAAGCTCGTCGCGATGGGGCGCTCGCCGGACGCCTTCCTCGCAGGCCTCGTCAACTTGAAGAACGGCGGCATGCTGCTTGCCGCCGACCACCTGGCCCGCCAGCGCGCCACCTTCAATTTCTTCGGGGCGACCATCCCGCTGCAGGCGCGCAGGCGCGTGCTCTCCCAGATGCTCGCAGTCTGCGGCTACGATCTGACGCGCAACTGCCGCGTGACCCAGTATCCAACGCCGCGCGCGCTGCAGTTCTACACTCCGGGGGCGTGCATCCGCGACTGCGGATACGAGGGCGTGATGCAGGAGTACTCGCATTTCCTCTCCTTGAAGATCCCCTCGAAATCCCAGCTCCTGATGCTGCTCATCAGCTTCTACTTCATCGTCTGCCGCATCCTCACCGATACCGCCCCGACCATGAGGATCTTCTCGATGCGTGGCGTCCCGGACGATCTCTCGTACGCCGCTGCGGCGACGTGCTACATCGCGATGCGCAGCCTCACCTCGGCCTTGGAGTTCCGCGAGTGGAACAGCCTCGATCCCTTTGAGATCTTCCCTGACTTTCCGTCGTTCATTGAACTGCTCTCAATGGTGCTCCGCGGCCAGGCCACGCTGGTGGCCTGCAGCGAGTGCCACACTCCCTACGTGATCTTCAACGATAGGATCAGGGTCAAGGGGCATCCCGAGCTAACGCAAATGCGCTGCCCGTGCTGCCGCAGCGAGAAGGAGTACGAGCAGGACCCAGGCGATTGACGAAAAGCCCCTTGCCTGCATCGATCCAGCGGGTCTTCTTCGCCGCATGGGGGCAGCTGAAGCTTTAAAGCAAACAAAACGGGGCGCCGGATCTCCTCCGGCGCCCCCAATTGCTGAAGGCCTTCTTGGTCAGGCCTGCGGCGGCACCAGCCCCACCTGCAGATCTTCTGCGGTGTAGATGTGCCTGCCGTCGGCGAACACCTTGCCATCGGCGATGCCCATGATGAGCTTGCCGCGCTCGATGATGCGCTTCAAGTCGATCTGGTAGGTGACGAGCTTGACCGAGTCGAGCACCTCGCCCTTAAACTTGACGTTCTTGACGCCCAGGGCGCGACCCTTGCCAGGGCCGCCGCGCCAGCCCAGGAAGAAGCCCACGAGCTGCCACATCGCATCAAGGCCCAGGCACCCGGGCATCACCGGATCGCCCGGGAAGTGGCACTTGAAGAACCACAGGTCGGGGTTGATGTCCATCTCGGCCTTGACGAAGCCGAGGCCGTGCTCGCCGCCTTCGTTCTGTATGTCGGTGATGCGGTCGAACATCAGCATGTTCGGGGCCGGGAGCTGGCTGTTGCCCTTGCCGAAGAGCTCGCCGCGGCTGCAGGCAAGCAGAGCTTCCTTGTCAAAAGAATGGATCCCGCGCTCAAGCAGAGATGGCATGTTAACTCCTTGGTATCTCAAAATGCCGCGGCCTGTCCGGGCTGCGGCGCGGCAGGCTAAGGCGCCGCCGCATGTTGCAACGCCCTATGATATACCACCATAGCCATGCAAGGTAGTTGCACTGGCGGGACGGGGCGCGATCATTGACATCCTCCCCTCTCTAAAGAGAGGGGATCCCTACCGATCTCTTAGGAGATCTTCGGCGGGTTCCTCTTGCTGACCACCAATGTGATTCACTTGGG
>CACYPI010000101.1 GCA_902776275.1 uncultured Aeromonadales bacterium | reverse complement strand
CAAGTGAATCACATTGGTGGTCAGCAAGAGGAACCCGCCGAAGATCTCCCAAGAGATCGGTAGGGATCCCCTCTCTTTAGAGAGGGGAGGATGTCAACGTCGATCCAGCTCTTGCCGTATGAGCGGGACACTACCACCTTCTTGAAGGAGTCTTCCGCCAGAAGCAGAGGGCGGAGTTCCACGCGTTGCAACAACAGCACAGCCTTGCGCAGAAGCACGGCGCCGCGCGGCCCATGGCCGCCGGGCGCCGTGCTAAAATCGCAGCAGTCACCCAAGTCAACAGAGGCAACAAATGGCAATTCATGAACGTGCCGGACAGAAGGCAACCCGCGATGATCTCGTGAACATACCGCGCCTGATGGCCGCCTACTACCTGAACCATCCCGATGTGGACAACCCGCAGAACCTCGTGTCCTTCGGCACCTCGGGACACCGCGGTACCTCGCTGGACGGCTCGTTCAACGAGGACCACATCCTCGCCATCTCCCAGGCCATCGCCGAGTACCGCGTGATGAAGGGCATCACCGGCCCGCTGTTCATCGGCATGGACACCCATGCCCTCTCCGAGGCGGCGCTGGCCTCCGCCATCGAGGTGCTCGGCGCCAACGGCGTCGAGGTCAGGGTCGAGAAGGACCACGGCTACACCCCGACCCCCTCGGTCTCGTTCGCCATATTGAACTACAACCAGGGCCGCACCGAGGGCCTGGCCGACGGCATCGTGATCACCCCGTCGCACAACCCTCCGAGCAACGGCGGCTTCAAGTACAATCCGCCCGATGGCGGCCCCGCTGGCACCGACATCACCTCGTGGGTGCAGAACCGTGCCAACGACATCCTCAGGGGCAGCCTGCGCGAGGTCAAGCGCGTGCCCTACGAGCGCGCCTGCCGCCTGCCCAACGTGCGCGAGCACGACATGCTGACCCAGTACGTGGACAGCCTAGGCGAGATCATCGACATGGAGGCCATCTCCAAGTCCGGCGTGCGCATCGGCGTCGATCCGCTCGGCGGCTCGGGCCTCTACTACTGGGACAGGATCGCCGACGAGTACAAGCTGAACCTCAAGGTGGTCAACTACAGCGTCGACCCGACCTTCTCGTTCATGTGCCTGGATCGCGACGGCAAGATCCGCATGGACTGCTCGAGCCCCTACGCGATGGCAGGGCTCATCGCGCTCAAGGACAAGTTCGACATCGCCTGGGGCAACGATCCCGACTACGACCGCCACGGCATCGTCTGCCACAGCGGCCTCATGAACCCCAACCACTACCTCTCCGCGGCCATCGGCTACATCTTCACGCACAGGAAGGACTGGCCGAAGAACGCCATGGTCGGCAAGACCGTGGTCTCCTCGGGCATGATGAACCGCGTCGCCGAGGGCATCGGCCGCAAGGCCTACGAGGTGCCGGTGGGCTTCAAATGGTTCGTCCCCGGGCTCTTCTCAAAGGAGCTGGCCTGGGGATGCGAGGAGAGCGCCGGCGCCTCGTTCCTGCGCAAGGACGGCTCGGTGTGGACCACCGACAAGGACGGCATCATCGCCTCGCTGCTCTCAGCCGAGATCCTCGCTGTCACCGGCAAGGACCCCTCCGAGCACTACAAGGAGCTCGAGCGCAAGTACGGAGAGTGCTTCTACGATCGCGTCGACGCCCCGGCCTCTCCGGAGCAGAAGGCTGCGCTCAAGAAGCTTGACAGCTCCTCAGTCGAGGCCGGCACGCTCGCGGGCGAGGCCATCGAGCAGAAGCTCACCTGCGCTCCGGGCAACGGCGCTGCCATCGGCGGACTCAAGGTCGTCACGAGGAACGGCTGGTTCGCAGCCCGCCCGTCCGGCACCGAGAACGTCTACAAGATCTACATGGAGAGCTTCAAGTCAAAGGAGCATCTAAAGCAGATAGAGCAGGAAGCCCAGGAGATAGTCTCCGCCGCCTTGAAAAAGGCCGGGGTCTGACCCTGGGCGGGGCGCGCAGGGCGCGCCCCCAAATGCCCGGCTCAAGCCGGGCTTTCAATTCATGAGCGGCGCCCTCGCGCCGCCTCCCAGTCCAAAGTCTTCCAACCTGAAAAGATGGACACGCAAAATCCCTTTAAAAGGCGCTGGCGCCTTGCAGCCTTCGATCTTGACGGAACGCTCTTGCGCCGCGACAAGACCATAAGCCCGCGCACGGCCGCGGCCGTGCGCGCGATCGCCTCCTCGGGGCGCATCGCGGCCATCGCCACCGGGCGCCACCCCAATTCGGCGCTGAGGTTTTTCGAGGCGATGGGCGCGCTCTGTCCAGGATCGCTTGCCGTGTGCTTCAACGGCTCGGCCGTGGTCTCGATGGATGCGTTCAAGCGCGCAGGCTCGCCTGACTCGCGCTTCCCCACGCTGTGGGAGGACACGGCAGGCGCCTCCGAGATGGCGATGCTCGACAATGAGAGCCGCCGCGCCGGGCTCGACCTGCACGCCTACTCGAAGTCCCATTCGCTGGTCGTGGAGCGGGTCACACGCTTTTCGATGCGCGAGATCTTCCACTCGAAGGTCGCCTATGAGGAGGGCTGGGACTTCCAGGGCCATGAGGATGAGCGCTACTACAAGGCGGTGGCGACCGGAGAGCCTCAGGCCATCGACGCCTTCCGCGCCAGCCTGCCGCAGAAGGTGAAGGATGCGTTTGCCGTCATGCGCACCGACGCGAACTTTTTAGAGTTCATCCCCCACGGGAACTCCAAGGGCACGGCGCTCTTGCGCATGTGCGCAAGCCTTGGGGTCGATCCGTCCGAGGCGGTGGCCTTTGGCGATGCCGAGAACGATCTTGCGATGATAAAGAACGCCGGATTCGGCATCGCCATGGGCAACGCCTCGGACGATCTCAAGGTGCAGGCGGATTTCGTCACGGCCACCAACATGGAGGACGGCGTCGCAGTCGCCGCCGAGCGGCTTTTGAAGGAGGGCTGCTGATGTTCAAGTTCCAGATCCTAAGCCAGGAGCACCGCAGGAAGGATCCCGCGCTCGAGGAGCGCCTCCACGGCAGCGACAGCCTGCCGCTGATGCTCTCGATCCGCTCGTTTTTCCGCATCGCAGTCCCGTACTGGAAGAGTCGCGACAGCATCAGGGCCTGGATCCTGCTTGCGCTCATCATCGGGCTCACCGCAGGGGCCATCTGGATCGCCACCGCGATCAACGCCTGGTACAAGGCGTTCTGGGACACCATCCAGAACTACGACATCCCGGGCTTCAAGCACCAGCTGCTGATCTTCGTGATCCTGGCGTCAATCCACGTGGTGGTCTCGGTCTACAACGCCTACTTGAGATCGCGCCTTGCGATCCGCTGGAGGCGCTGGCTTACCGAGAAGGTGATGGGGGAGTGGCTCTCGGACGACGCCTACTACCGCATGCAGCTTGTCGACCGCAAGACCGAGAACCCAGATCAGCGTATCTCCGAGGACCTGAACTCCTTCGTTTCGGGAACTATCTCGCTGCTCCTGGGCACCGCGTCCGATCTTGCGATGATCGGCACCTTCGGGGTGGTGCTCTGGGACCTCTCGCACTCGGTCACGCTCACGCTGTGGAACGACGCGAAGATCACGCTCCCCGACGGCTACCTCCTCTACCTTGCAATCGTCTACGCGGTGGGCGGCACTGCGCTGACCTTCCTCTTCGGAAAGCCGCTGGTGAAATTGAACTTCCGCCAGCAGCGCCGCGAGGCCGACTTCCGCTTCAGCCTCGTGAGGATCAGGGAGAACAGCGAGTCGGTCTCGCTCTACCACGGCGAGGCCGAGGAGGGCAGGATCCTGGGATCGAGGTTCCTCGCGCTGGTGTCGAACTACTTGAAGCTCATCACCTGTGAGAAGCGCCTGGGGTTTTTCACGCTTGGCTACGCGCAGCTTGCGGTGATTTTCCCGATCCTGGTCGCAGCCCCGATGTACTTTGCCAAGATCATCACCATGGGCAGCATCATGCAGATCTCCTCGGCCTTCGGCCGGGTGCAGGACTCGCTCTCGACCGTCATCAACAATTTCTCCTCATGGGCCTCGTTCAAGGCCGACGTCGACCGTCTGGCGCTCTTCTTCGACAGCATGGCGCGCGCGGACGCGGTCAAGTGCTTGAAGCCCGCCGAGGAAGGCGGCAGCTTCAAGGCCCGCGGCCTTGAGATCAGGACCCCGCAGGGGCAGGTGCTCTGCAACGGCCTGAGCATCGAGCTCAAGCCCGGCGACCGCCTGCTCGTGCGCGGGAGATCCGGCTGCGGCAAGTCGACCCTGGTGCGGGCGATTGCGGGGATCTGGCCCTTTGCAGAAGGCTCCATAACCTACCCTGAAAATGCAAGAGCCCTGTTCCTAAGCCAGCGGCCCTACCTGCCGCTTGGCACCCTCCGCGAGGCCTGCTGCTACCCGGGAAAGCCCGGGGACGTGCAAAAGGGCGAGGTTGAGAGGCACCTTGAGGCGCTGGGGCTTGGCAGCTTCATAGAAAAGCTCGACATCGAAGACAACTGGGCCCAGATCCTCTCCCTAGGCGAGCAGCAGCGCGTGGCCATCGTGAGGGCGCTCTTGCAAAAGCCCGGGCTCCTCATCCTCGACGAGGCCACCTCGGCCCTCGATCCTGTCTTGGAGGAGCGTGCCTGCACGCTCCTTGCAAGGGAGCTTCCCAGGGCCATCGTGGTGAGCGTGGGCCACAGGCCCTCGCTGGCGCGCTTCCACAACCTGAGCCTTGACTGCAAGGACGGGGCCTGGAAGGAGGGCGCGCTCATGGGGAATGAAGGCGCAGCCCAAGTCGGCGCTTTTTAAGAGGGCCGCGCAGGGCTAGAATATGCGGTGTCGCCGCGCAGGGCTCCTGCGCGGCAGTGAGCAAGGCGCGCCTTCACAGGCACGGAGGATCGATGGCACAGGGCAGGGACAAGGACAGGAAGGCGCGCAAGGAGCGCGGCAGCCTTGAGGATGAGAAGAGCCGCTCGCTCTCGCTCTCCCTCGTGCTGGGCTTCTCGGTCTTCGGGATCTACCTCGCCTGGGAGCTGCGCTCAAGCCCCGACACCTCGACGGTGGCTGTCGTGCTGCTCGTCGTGTCCCTCATAGCGCTCATCCTCACCGTGCTCAATATCTTAAACGTCAATCCAGTAAAGCGCCGCGGCGGTGAAAGCCGCAAGCCGCACCGCACCCAGGCGCGCAGCTCCCAGCCCCGCAGGCCCCGCGAGCGCTGAGGCGCCTCAAAGCCCCCAAGTGGCCTCATCCCAAGGCCTGGGCGCAGCCTAGGCGAAGGACGATGCGCGGCGGACCTCCCGCCTTCAATCAATCACTCAAGCTCCCAAAACAACCTTGAAGGCAGGCTCTGCCATGGGCCAGGCTGCAAGGGCTTGACCGCCGCCTGAAAATGCCAAGAGAGCCTGCCAGCGCAAGAAGAGGCGGCGCCAGCGCCGGCCAGTCCCTGCAGGGGACACAGGACTTGAGACCGGAGCCTAGGACAATAAAGGAGGGCGAAGCCCTCCTTTCTTAAGATCGCCTATGGCGTCAGCTGTTGCGCGCCCTCGAGGCGCGGATGCGGCGGATGCGCCTCATCCCGGCCTTGGCAAGGCGCCCGGTGAGCGACTCGCTGGGCCCGAACACGGGCTTCTCGCCCTTGAGGTAGTGATCCTCATAGTCGGCGCAGGCCTTGGCGACGAGCTTGTAGAGCCCGACCACCGCGATGATGTTCGGGATCACCATGAGGCCGTTGAACATGTCGGCAAGCTCCCAGACCAGGTTGACCTTGAGGAAGGATCCGGTCATCAGGAAGCAGAGCACCACCACCGAGAAGATGTTCACGAGCTTGTAGCCAAAGAGGTACTTGACGTTCTGCACCGCGAAGAAGTACCAGCCGATGATGGTGGTGAACGCCGCGAAGAACAGGCAGATTGCGACGAAGCCCGAGCCCGCGTCGCCCATGCCCTTGGAGAAGGCCTGCTGGGTGAGCACGATGCCGGTGGCCTTGCCGTCGAGGCTGCCCGTCACGAGGATCACGAGCGCGGTGGCGGTGAGCACCACGAAGGTGTCGATGAAGAGGCCGATGATCGCGGCCAGGCCCTGCTCGGCGGGGTGCCTGACCCTGGCGATGGCATGGGCGTGCGGGGTCGAGCCCATGCCGGCCTCGTTGGAGAACAATCCGCGGGCCACGCCGTAGCGGATGGCCTCCTTGACCGAGGCGCCGATCACGCCGCCGGTGGCGGCGGTGGGATTGAAGGCGCCCCAGATGATGGTCTCGAAGGTCTCGGGGATGTTCTGCCAGAACATGCACATGATGTAGATGGCGCCCAGCACGTAGACCGAGGCCATCAGCGGGACCATCTTCTCGGCAAACGAGGCGATGCGCTTGATGCCGCCGATGAAGATGAAGCCTGCGA
This sequence comes from uncultured Aeromonadales bacterium, assembly GCA_902776275.1. GTDB lineage: Bacteria > Pseudomonadota > Gammaproteobacteria > Enterobacterales > Succinivibrionaceae > Succinivibrio. Next base: position 827 of record CACYPI010000101.1, on the reverse strand, counting down.
GCATGATGATGAAGAGCCCGGTCACCGGGGTCGGGATGTCGAAGGCCGACTCGAAGGCCGTGGCGATGGAGTTGGCCTGCACCATGTTGCCGATGAAGCCCAGCGCGATGATGATGAGCACCGAGAAGATCGCGGCAAGCGGCTTGGACCCCAGGCCGTAGGAGATGTAGTAGGCCGGGCCGCCGGTGATGCGCCCCTCGGAGTCCTTGCAGCGGTAGAGCTGGGCGAGCACCGCCTCCGAGAAGATGGTCGCCATCCCGAAGAAGGCGGCGAGCCACATCCAGAACACGGCGCCCGGGCCGCCCATCACCATCGCGGTGGCGACGCCCGCGAGGTTGCCGGTGCCCACCTGCGCGGCAATGGCCGTGGCCAGGGACTGGAAGGAGGTCATGCCGTGGCCGCCTGCCTTCTCGCCGTTGAGCGAGAGCCCGCCGAAGACGTGCTTGATGGCGCGGCCGAACTGGCGCACCTGCACGAAGCGCAGCTTGAAGGTGAAGAAGATGCCGGCGCCGACCAGGATCGGGATGAGGCACCAGGGCCCCCAGAGAATGGAGTTGATTTCGCTTACTATCTGTGTGAGTTGGTCCATCTGATAAGTCTCAACGAAGAAGGAAGGGTGCGGCAGGCCGCGAATGAGCGGATCTTAATCCCAAGGCATGGAATATGGAAACGTTGCCCTCCTGCGCCAAAGCGGTGCGCAATCAGGCAGCAATAAGAAGGGGGCCGCAGTAGACTAACCCAAAAGGTTAAGACACTTCATAATAGCCAAAAGGAGTGTCTTTCATGGTCAAACGCCTCACCTTCCAAGAACGCATCGACGTAGTCAA
>CACYPI010000100.1 GCA_902776275.1 uncultured Aeromonadales bacterium | reverse complement strand
TATCATCAGACAATACATTGAAAACCAGAATACCCCCGATTAGGCGCCTTATATCCCCGGGCTGAAGCCCGGGGTTTTACGGCGCTTTTTTGATAAGGCTTTTGCGCCGCACCGCGGCGCAAATTCGCGCGCCCTGTCCAGGCATGGGCGCGGGATCAGGCTGCGCCGGGCTTTGCGCCGTCGAATATGAGGCTTGCGCGCAGCCCGTGGGGCTTTACGTTTTCAAGCTCGCAGCGCGCGCCGATCTGGGCGCAGGAGGACTTGACTATGGACAGCCCGAGCCCCGTGCCCTGCACCCGCGAGGTGTCGCCGCCCACGCGGTAGAAGGGCTCGAACACCGCCTTGAGCTCCTTCTGCGGGATCCCCGGCCCGTTGTCAGTCACGCTCACCACCGCAACCCCGTGGCGCAGCTGCGAGTTGAGATCGACCTTGCCGCCTTTTGGCGTGTACTTGATGGCGTTGGAGCAGAGGTTCAGGAGCGCCGCGCGCAGCGGGGCGCGGGGGACGCTCAAATTCCTTATCTCCTCGGAGTCGATGCCGAAGTCGATGTCGCGCTCGTCGGCAAGGGGTCCCAGCTCCTCGCAAAGCTCGGCAAAGAGCTCATGCACCACCACCTCCTCGGCCTTGGACTCGGGGGCGCACTGGGATCTTGCAAGCGTGAGCAGATCGGTGGTGAGCGACTGCTGCTGCCTGATGGCCGATCTCAGGCCGTGAAGCTTCTCAAGCTGGGCCTGACTCAGCCCCTCCTCGTCGAAGTTCTGGGCCTTCAGCGAGATGGCGGTAAGCGGGGTGCGCAGCTCGTGCGCGGCGTCGGCGATGAAGCGCCGCTCGTTCTGCATGCTCTCCCGCGTGCGGTTGAAGAGCCGGTTCAAGGCCTCAATGAGCGGATCGATCTCAGAGGGCACGCGCGCGATGTCCAGGGGCCTGAGGTCATTCTCGCGCCGGCGGTTCACCGCGCCGGCCATGCGCCTGACCCCGCGCAGCGTGAAGTTGACGATGCACACCAGCGCCGGCACGAAGATCAAGAGCAGGAGCAGGAACTCGGCCAGCGAGATCACGAACACGCGCTTTGACAGGCTCTCCAGGATCTCCACGGGCCTTGCGACCACGAAGCGCACGCCGCCTGCGGTGGTCGCGATGTAGGCCCTCACGCGCTTGTTCTCGATGAGCAGCGTGTAGAAGCCGTCCTCGACCTCAAGTGGAAGGTAGACGGGATCGCCCGGCGCCACGAAGAGCGGGGCGATGATGATCTCCTGGTGCTTGATGAAGAGGTCGGCAAGCGAGGGGGTCGGGCCGAACCAGTGGCTGTCGCGCATGCCGCGGCGCGGCAGGCGCGGGGGCGGCATCATCTTCTCGTCCTTCATCTGCGGCCCGCGCCAGAACCTCGGCGGCGTGAGGTTGTACTCGACAATGACCGACGCTATCTGCGAGAGCTCCTCGTCAACGAAGGTCTCGGACTCGGAGAGCGAGCGCCAGTAGGCCGTCGAGCAGATGAAGCCGCCCACGATGACGCCCAGCACTGAGAGCAGCAGGCACAGCCTGAACCTCAGCGAGCGGATCAGGCTTCCTTTGCGACCTTCCAACCCACACCCCTGACGTTGCGGATGGCCTTGGCGCCCACCTTGCGCCTAAGGTTGTAGATGATGAACTCGACGGCGTTGGACTCGACTTCCTCGCCATAGGCGTAGATGTGATCCTCAAGCGCCTGGCGCGAGAGCACGGCGCCGGGACGGCGCAGCAGCGCCTCTAAGAGCGAGTACTCGCGCGCCGTAAGCGCGGCGGACTGCTCCTTGCCCTGCTCGTCCTTGAAATGGACCTCGTGGGAGAGCGGATCGAGCGTGAGCTCGCCATTGGTGAGGCCCACGATCTCGCCGCCCTGGCCGCTGCGGCGCATCACGGCGCGGATGCGGGCCTCGAGCTCGGAGAGCTCGAAGGGCTTGACTATGTAGTCGTCGGCCCCGCTGTCGAGGCCCCCGATGCGGTCGTCCAGGCCGTCGCGGGCGGTGATGATGATCACAGGAGAGGTGATCTTGCTGCGCCGCCAGCGCGAGAGCAGCTGCATGCCATCGATCCCTGGCAGTCCGAGGTCGAGCAGGATGCAGTCGTAATGGCAGCTCGACGGCGCGCCCAGCGCCGTCTGGCCGTCGCTGAACACGTCGACCGCCGAGCCGCGGCGCTTGAGCGCCTCGGCGACCTCGCCTGAAATGGCTGGATCGTCTTCCACGAGCAGTATGCGCATGCTCCCCTCCTGTCCTGGGCGTTAGAAGAATGCCACGGCGATCTTAGATTGGAATTAGCCCTGGTGGCCAGTCAGGCGCGGAAGAAGGCGAGGATGTCCGGGATGATCCCCTCGAAGTCCTCAAAGCGGTGGCAGCCGCCTTCCGTGACGATGGGACGGGATGCCTTGTAGAACTCCAGGGACTTGCGGTAGTCGAGGACCTCGTCGCCTGACTGGAGGTAGACGCGGGTGCGCGACGGAATGTAGCCCCTGGCCTCGTTGTCGAGCAAGACGAGGATCCGCCTCGTCTCGGGCTTTATGGTGAAGGTCTCTCCGGTCAGCTGGTTCACCTGCTGCCCATTCAAGCCGTCAAAGTACTCCTGCGGGTGGATGCAGGGGTTCAAAAGCGCGATCTTGAAGCCAAAGCGCGCTTGCAGCACCGTGGACATCAGCCCGCCCATCGAGCTGCCCACGAGCATGGTCTCCCCGGGATCCTGCTCCCGCGCCCACTCGTCCAGGAAGGCGATGCCCTCCCCTGGCATGTCGGGGTACTGCGGAGCGTCGAAGGCTATGGAGGGCTCGTGCTTTTTAAGGTAGTTCCCAAGCACGGTCTTCTTGACCGCCTGGGGGCCTGACATGTAGCCGTGGATGTATGCGACCTTCATCAGTAGCCCCTTGCGCTGTAGTTTGGCGCGAACAGCCCCGGGGCAAGGCGCCAGACCTTGGTGGAGATGGTGCCGTCGTCGCCCAAGGTCAGCGTGCGCCAGCCCGGGGCGCGCACGTCGAGCTCGAAGTCGGCCGACTGCGGCATGAACTGGATCGAGGTCGAGGGGCTTGCGATGTAGCGCACCGGGCCCACCATGTGGTCGAACTCCTGGTGCACGTGCCCCGAGAGCACGAGCTTGACCTGGGGGATGCGCCTGACGTAGGCCTGGAACTCGTCGAAGTTGTGGAGGGTCTGGGTGTCAAGCCACCTGCTGCCCACGAGGCTCGGCAGGTGGTGGATCGCGGCGCAGGCGCAAAGGTCCGGCCGCTTTTGCGCAGCATCCCTCAGGTGCTCGAGGTCCCAGCGCTGCACCCAGCCGTGGGCCTGGCTGTAGACCTCTGAGTTCAAGAGCACGAACTGCCAGCCCCCGCAGATCACGCGCCTGGAGGTGCTCACCCCGAGGTGGTCGAAGATCCGGTACTCGAGCGGGCCGTCGTCGTGGTTTCCGGGGATGAAGAACACCGGCTTGCCGAGCGTGCCGATGATCGAGGCGAAGCGCTCGTAGGAGCCTGCCGAGAAGTCCTGCGAGATGTCGCCGGTGACGAGGATGAAGTCGGCAGGCCAGGCCTGCCTCCTCACGGCCTCCACCACTGCGGTGAAGCTCTCCTTGGTGTTCACCCCCAGGAGGCAGGCCTCCGGATCGTCAAAGAGGTGGCAGTCGGAGATCTGGAGCACCCTGACGATGCCAGCCTCCTGTCGCCTGACCTCCGTTGCCGCCATTGCCGCCTCCTATGAAATTGCTGGAATTGCGCCAAGGCCCGGCGTCCCCCAAGAGGGCGCCAGGCGGGCGCCTGACCTTGGAAATATTAAGTGCCATATCGCGATGGCGCGGGGATTTTTGTGCTTTTTGTGCAGCATCGCCATCTGTTTTTGCCGTTTTTATGATCGGCACCGCTTTTTTGCCAAAAACGTTTGCGCATTTGCGCAAAAAAGATGCGCAGGCAAAGCTTGCGGAGCATGGCGCTGCGATGGCCCAGCTATAAAATCGGATCTGTCCAGCGGGATGGACACGAGCGCAAAAGAATGCGCATCCTGCACTGCCGCAGCCATGCTCCATGGCGCCTGGAAGACGCCATGGCGTCGCGGCCAGGAAAGGGCCGTCGCGCCTGGCGCAATGGCTTGCTTGTTTCAGGCGTCCTTGAGGTAGGCGCGCCTTATCTCGTCGTGATGGACGCGCAAATAGAGGAGGGTGATGAGGGCCGCGGCGTTGTGGATCCTGCCGTTGTCGCACTGAAGGAATGCCTCCTGCGCCGGCGCGGTGAAAACGCGGATGTCCTCGCTCTCGCTGGCAAGCCCGCCGTGGGTCTTGATGTGCGAGAGATCGGCCTTGGCCACATAGAGCGCGGTGCGCTCCGAGCAGCCGCCCGGGGAGGGGAACTGGTCTGCGATCATGCGGAAGGTCGCGGGATCGAGCTCGATCCCGGTCTCTTCACGCGCCTCCCTGACCACGGCCTGCTCAGGATCCTCGTTAGAGTCGATCATGCCGGCGATGACCTCGATGAGCCAGGGCGAGTCGCGGTCCGAGAGCGCCCCCGGACGGAACTGCTCGATGAGCTGCACGCGGTCTGACGCCGGATCATAGGGGAGCACCGCCACGGCGTTGTGCCCGCGCTCGAAGATCTCGCGCCTCAAGTGCTCGTTGCGCCCGCCGTCGAAGCGCGGATAGCTCATCGTGTAGAGGTCCATCGCGAAGAAGCCGCGGTAGACGCGGCGGCGATCCTCTATCTTCAGATCCTCAAGGTGGAAGCTAGGTGCGAATAAATCCCTTTTTGTCTCCATAGCGCGAACAACCTGCCTATCATGGGCTCAAAGCGAGGTGAACATGAAGAAACTGCTCTTGAAAAACGCGAACATCTTCAGCCAGAACCGTATTATACAAGGCGACCTGCTCACGGACGGGCCATTCATAGAAAGGCTCGGCGGCGAGATTCCCGCCCCTGCGGGAGCCGAGGTCATCGACTGCCATGGGATGCTCGCCCTGCCCGGGCTCATCGACGAGCACGTGCACTTCCGCGATCCCGGGATGCCGCAAAAGGCGACGATCCGCTCGGAGTCGCGCGCGGCGCTTCTAGGCGGCACTACCTCCTTCATGGACATGCCGAACACCAATCCCCCGACCACCACCTGCAAGGCGCTTGAGGACAAGCTCGGCGCCGCCGCGCGCGACAGCGCGGCCAACTACGCCTTCTACTTAGGCGCCACGGAGGACAACCTCGAGGAGCTCAAGCGCGCCGATCCCTCGCGCTACGCCGCCATCAAGATCTACATGGGCGCGACCACGGGGAATCTGCTTCTTGACGACGAACCCTCGCTCATCAAGGCCTTCGCCGCTGCCCCCACCTTGGTCGCAGTCCACTGCGAGTGGACTCCCATCATCGATGAGAACACCCGCCGCGCCAGGGCCGACTACGGAGACAAGATCCCCTTCGAGGTCCACCCCGTGATAAGGAATCGCGACTGCTGCATCCGCTCGACCCAGATGGCAATTGAGATAGCCCTGGGCACCGGGGCGAGGCTCCACGTGCTCCACGTCTCGACTAAGGAGGAGGCGGACATGCTAAGGCCCTACGTATTCGGCAACCCGCGCACCCGCCAGATCTCAGGCGAGGCGGCGATCCCCCACCTGATGTTCTCAGACTGCGACTACCAGCGCCTGGGCGGCTTCCTGAAGTGCAACCCCGCGGTCAAGACCGAGCGCGACCGCCTGGCCATCGCAAGGGCGGTGGACGAGGGCGTGCTCACCACCGTGGGCACCGACCACGCCCCGCACGAGCTTGAGGCCAAGACCGGCGACTACATGCACTGCGCCTCAGGCTGCACCAGCGTGCAGTTCGCGCTGTCCTCGCTCATCGAGCTTTCAAGCCGCGGCGAGATCTCGCTTGAGCGCGCCATCAACGCGGCGACCGCCAATGTCGCCGACCGCTACCGCGTCAAAAACCGCGGCCGCCTCCTGGAGGGCGCCTTTGCCGACATCGCCATCGTCGATCCATCCACCCCGCATACGGTCACGCGCGGCGGCATCGCCTCGCCCTGCGGCTGGAGCCCCTTCATCGGCCACACCTTCCCCTGCACGGTGGTGCACACCATCGTCAACGGCAACGTGGCGGTGAGGGACGGGAGGCTTGTGGACGGCTGCCTGCACGGCATGGCATTGGAGTTCGACCGCTCCTGACGCGGAGCTCACGGCGCGGCGCGCATTCTTCAACTAAAATTCCAGAATTGAACGCTGCGTTCAAAAGAGCCTTCCCAGGAGCTTTTCATGACGATCACGCCATCTGCCAAAGCCTGGGCGCTTGCCGCCGCCATCGCGGCGGCGGCCCCCGCGCCGGCGCTGCCGGTGCATGTGGTGCTGCGCGCCGGGCACACCCACATGCGCGGCGACCCCACCGACGTGGGCTTGCACGCCTTCGCCTCCGAGCTTGCAAGGCTCTCCTCAGGCAGGATCGAGGTCAAGATCTTCCCAGAAGGCGATCTCGGCGACGAGTTCTCGATGTCGCGCGACGTGATAACAGGCAGGCTCGACATCTGCATGGTCGGCGGCCAGATGGTCGAGAGCCTCTACCCACCCTATGCGGCAACCAACATCCCCTACGTCTTTGACAGCTACAAGCACTTGAAGGCCTTCATCCGCTCGGACGGGGCGCGCAAGGCCCTGCTCGACGCCTCGGCAGGCGCGGGCTTCACCGGGCTGTGGCTCGAGGCCGTCGCCCCGCGCAACTTCTTTGCCAAGTTCCCCATAACCTCGCCCTCGGATCTCAAGGGGCTGGTGATCCGCGTGCCCGAATCCGAAATGTCGATCCGCACGGCAAGGCTCCTGGGCGCCACGCCAAACCCGCTTTCAACCATGGAGACCTACACCGCGCTTGAGCACTCCGTCATCGACGGGGCCGAGAACAACTTCGTCTACTACGTGCAGCAGCGCTACTACGAGGTCGCCCCGGTGTTCAGCAATGACATGCACTCGATGTCGCCAAACGTCGTGATCCTCTCCCAGAAGAGCCGCAATCACATGACCTTGAAGGAATGGGAGTGGGTGAAGAAAGCCGCCGCAACAGGCCGCGAGGCGCAGATCGCCGCCTACGAGGCCGAGTTTTCAAAGCTGCGCGGATTTGCCAAGGCGCTTGGGATACAGATGATCAAGGTCGACCGCGGGCCATTCATCGAGGCGACGCGGCACATCCTGGAGGAAAGCCGCAGGGATCCTTCCCTGTACGGGGTCATCAAGGCCATCGATGACTCGCGCTGACGCCCGCATCCTGAGGCTCGGAATTGACATCCTCCCCTCTCTAAAGAGAGGGGATCCCTACCGATCTCTTGGGAGATCTTCGGCGGGTTCCTCTTGCTGACCACCAATGTGATTCACT
>CACYPI010000099.1 GCA_902776275.1 uncultured Aeromonadales bacterium | reverse complement strand
GCCGAACTGGGCCAGCACGGTGGTCAGCGCAGCAGTGAGGGTGGTCTTGCCGTGGTCGACGTGGCCGATGGTGCCGACATTGACGTGAACGCGGTCACGTACGAACTTTTCCTTTGCCATTTTTTACAATTCCTAACGTGAACAAGAATGAAAAATCGGGATGCTCACAGAATACTGGAGCGGGCAGCGGGAATCGAACCCGTATCTCAAGCTTGGAAGGCTTGGGTAATAACCATTATACGATGCCCGCAATAACAAACAAAAGCGATACGGAGAAAATAGGGAGGTGGTGGAGGGGGAAGGATTCGAACCTTCGAAGGCAGAGCCGGCAGATTTACAGTCTGATCCCTTTGACCGCTCGGGAACCCCTCCATTAAGTTGTCCCGTCTCCGGACCAACTGCTTTCGCATCAGGTTATTTGCGAAAGCGGGAAAGATGATAACCGATGAATTTTAACTTTGCAAGATTTTTTTAAATACTCTGATAAGTCCCTGCAGAACCCTGCCCCGAAGCCTGCCATGGGATTTTGCCCTGCCTGCCGCGCCGCCTGTTCCAATCCAGCATTCCATCAGGAGCCACACCAGGCCGCGTGATGCTAAGATCTGCACGCGGCGGACGCGCCGCATTCTGCTTTGAGCGCAATTACTACTAAGACTACCGGTTCCCCGCACGCGGCGGAATCCATGGAATAGAACAATGACTGAAGACAGTCTCGAATCCCCTTTCTTCAAGTTCTCGGCGCAGACCTGGTCCACGTTCAAGCACTCCTCGGACCGCCTCACCATGACCGAGGACGATCTGCGCAAGTGCGCGGCCTTCAACGACAAGATCTCGCTCGACGAGGTAAGCAGGATCTACCTCCCGCTCTCGAGGCTGCTCTTCCTCTATTACAGCTCGCGCATCGACCGCATGCAGGTCCTGCACCGCTTCCTGGGACAGAACTACAGCACGATCCCGTTCATCATCTCGATCTCAGGGCCGGTATCCGTAGGCAAGACCACCACCGCCAAGCTCCTGCACGAACTCATCAAGAGCTGGCCCGGGCATCCCAAGGTCTCGCTCATCACCACAGACGGCTTCCTCTACCCCAACGCCGTGCTCAAGGAAAAGATGATCATGAGCCGCAAGGGCTTCCCCGTCTCCTACGACGTGCGCCGGCTCATGCGCTTCCTGCGCGATGTCAAGAACGGGGTCTCCAACGTCAAGGTCCCGGTGTACTCGCACCTGACCTACGACGTGGTCGAGGGCGAGTACACCGTGGTCGACCGCCCGAACGTGCTCATCATCGAAGGCGTCAACGTGCTGCAAAACGGCTCTGACTACCCCGAGATCCGCAACCACGCCTTCATCTCGGACTACATCGACTACTCCATCTACGTGGACGCCGACGAGGAGAACCTGCTCTCGTGGTACGTCGACCGCTTCCTGAAGCTGCGCGAGAAGACCTTCCACGATCCCTCGAGCTACTTCCACCGCTACGCCCAGATCCCCGAGGATCAGGCGGTGATGATCGCAAAGCTCATCTGGGAGGCGGTGAACCACGTCAACCTGGTCGAGAACATCAAGCCCTGCAGGGGAAGGGCCAGCATGATCCTGGAAAAGGGCGCGGACCACCTCATAAAGAACGTCTATCTGAGGAAATAAGGACCTGAATCCTCAAGGCAGCGGGTGCGGCCAGCGCCCCCCTGCCTTGAGTACCCTGCACTAGAACGAGACCACGTGCCCCGAGCGCAGCGCCTGCGTCCTGCCATCCTTCTCCAGGATCAGGCAGCCCTCGCTGCTGATGCCTGCGGCGCTCCCGCAGATGCGGCGGCCGCCGTCGTCGACCTCCACGCTGCGGCCCTTTAGGAAATCCCGCCTTGCGATCTCATCCATGAACGGCGCCAGCCCTTCGCCGGCGTAGGACTTGCAGCACCCGCGCAGCACGTCGATGACCGCGCAGGCTACCTCGTTGCGCAGCCCGCGTACAGGCTTGCTTGCGATGAAGGCGCCCGCCTGCCCTGGCGCCTCGTAGACGTTGACGCCGATCCCGATGACAGCCGCAGTTCCGAAGGCGCCCTCCTCAGTCTCAATGAGGATGCCTGCAAGCTTGCCGCCGCTTAAGACTAGGTCATTGGGCCACTTGACCATGATCCCAGGGCACATCCCGTCCAAGACGCGCGCAACCGCAGCCCCAGCGGCCACCGCCAGGGGAGAGATGTCGCGCGCGTCAGGGAAGCGCCATGCGAGCGAGAGCGCCAGTCCGCGACCGATCCCGGAGTGCCAGCGGTTGCCGCGGCGCCCGCGGCCCGCCGTCTGGATTTCGGCCATCAGCACGTCTCCAGGCACCGCGTTGGCGGCATTAGCGAGCATGATCGTATTCGTGGATCCTGCAACATCGAGGACTTCCACCCGGCCGCGACCGTGCACCCCCTTGAAGATCTCCTGGGCGTCCAGGAGATCGGGATCCCTTGACAGCGCAAGCCTGTCGCCGCGCCTTAGGATGATCGGGTCGATGGAATTGATGTCAAGGACGGCGCCCTCGAGCGCGTCCCCGGACACGGAGAGCGCGTCGCATGCCTCCTTGAAGTCCATGGACATGCCCTCGGCTCCTGCAAGGAGGCGCACCAGCGCGACAGAGCCTGCCAAGCCTAGATCTGATCCCACGTTATCTCGCCTCTCCTCCCGTAGATGCGCACCTCTGGCTCAAGCTTGATCCCAAAGCGCCTGAAGACCTCTATGCTCACGTACTTGGCAAGCGCCACGATCTCGTGGGGCTTGGCGTTGCCGCGGTTGACGATGACGAGCGCCTGCTTGTCCCAAGTGCCGGCATTGCCGTGGGTGATCCCGCGGCAGCCGGCGCGGTCGATGAGCCAGCCTGCTGCAAGCTTGACCCTGCCTCCGCCCAGCGGGTAGAGCGGGATGTCGGGGTAGGAGCGCTGCAGCAGCGCCGCCTGATCCTCGCCCACCACCGGGTTCTTGAAGAAGCTGCCGGCGCTGCCAACCACCGAAGGGTCCGGGAGCTTCTCGCGCCGGAGCTTGATGACGCGCTCGCGGATCTTGTAAGGGGTGTCGAGGGCGGTGTCTACCAGGCCCTTGTAGCTGAGCACCGGATGGAAGCCCTTTTTGAGGCGGAACTCCACCTCTGTTATGAAGAGCCTGCGCTCCGGGTGCTCCTTGAACCAGGATGTCCTGTAGCCAAAGCCGCAGTCCTCGCCCTTGATGGTGCCGAACTCGCGGCGGTCGAGATCGAAGTAGTCCACCGAGGCGATGGCGCTTCCGATCTCAACTCCGTAGGCCCCGACGTTCTGCACCGGGGCCGCGCCCACGGTGCCGGGGATCGCCGAGAGGTTCTCAAGCCCCGAGATCCCGCGCGAGACCAGCTCGCCGATGAGCGAGTCGAGCTCGCGCCCGCCGCCGCAGCGGACCACGTTGAAGTCCCCGTCCTCGGAGAACCTGGTGTCGGTGATGCAGTTGACCAGCACGTTGCCGTCGTAGTCGTCGGTGAGCAGGATGTCGCTGCCGCGCCCCAGGATCAGCGCGTGATCGCTTGGCGCCGAGCGCAGGTCTGCAAGGCTGCGGATCCTGTAGACGCTTTTCGCGTTCACGTGCAGGCCGAAGCTGTTGAGGGTGCTCAAGTCCTCCATGTCAGTAGAACCTTTCTATGGTGCCGCCCAAGGCGCGGATCTTCTTTTCGATGTGCTCGTAGCCGCGATCCATGTGGTAGATGCGGTCGACCACGGTGGTGCCCGATGCGGCAAGCCCAGCGATCACGAGGCTTGCCGACGCCCTGAGATCCGAGGACATCACCTGCGCCCCATGCAGTTCCGGCACGCCGGTGCAGATCACGGTGTTGCCGCGGATCTCGAGGTGGGCGCCCATGCGGATGAGCTCGGCGATGTGCATGAAGCGGTTCTCGAAGATGGTCTCGGTGACCGAGCTGGTCCCGTCAGCTAGGCTGTCGAGCACCGTGAACTGGGCCTGCATGTCGGTGGGGAAGCCCGGGTGCGGCGCCGTGACGATGTCCACGGGCTGGATCACCCGGTCGCGGCCGTCGGCCATCACGAAGTCCTCTCCCACCGTGACCTCGATGTTGGCCTGGCGGAGCTTCTCGATCACCGCCCCGAGATCCCCGGGCTTGGCGCTGGTGCACCTGACGCAGCCGTGGGTAGCCGCCGCGGCCACGAGGTAGGTCCCCGTCTCGATGCGATCGGCGACCACGCTGTAGTCGCAGCCGTGGAGCCGCTCCACTCCGGAAATCTCGATGCACGGCGTGCCCTCGCCTGAGATCCTCGCGCCCATGGCGCGCAGGCAGCGCGCAAGATCCACGACCTCGGGCTCAAGGGCCGCGTTCTCGATCACGGTCTTGCCCGAGCAGAGCGTCGCAGCCATCATCAGGTTCTCGGTGCCGGTGACGGAGACCTTGTCCATCACCACGCGCCCGCCGCGCAGCCTGCCGCCCGGGGCTTCGGCCCTGATATAGCCGTCCACGAGCTCGATCTTCGCGCCCATGGCCTCAAGGCCGCGGATGTGCAGGTCCACCGGACGGGCGCCGATGGCGCAGCCGCCAGGCAGCGAGACCTCTGCCTCACCAAGGAACGCCAGGAGAGGCCCCAGGGCCATGATCGAGGCGCGCATGGTCTTGACCAGCTCGTAGGAGGCGGTCTTGGAGGTTACTGGACCCTCGATGACGGCCGTGTCGCTGTCGCTCTCGTAGACGCAGGACTTGCCAAGTTCCGAAAGCAGCTTGATGCTGGTCTTGACGTCCGCGAGATCGGGCACGTTGTTGAGGACGATCTGATCGCCCGTGAGGATGCTTGAGAGCAGGATCGGCAGGGCCGCGTTCTTGGCCCCCGAGATCTTCACATCCCCGCAGAGGGGAGTTCCACCGCTGATCCTGAACTTGGCAGTCTTGAAAGAAGTCACCTGAAAGCCACCTGCGCTGAAAGAAATAAGGCCGCGCGGCCGATTATTGTGCGGTTTGCCATGCGCGGACATGATACTTTAACAAATCCGCCGCGAACAGGGGCGGCGGATTTGATCTGCACTCAAGGCTCCCTTCACCTCTGGCAGGGGCCGAGCGAGGAGATGTCGTATGGCGTCGCCTGGTAGACGTAGTAGTTGAGCCAGTTGCTAAAGAGGATCGACGAGTGCGAGCGCCAGGTCAGGCGCGGCCTGAGCGAGGGATCGTCATTGGGGAAGTAATTCTCCGGCAGCGAGGGCTTGATGCCGGCATCGCGGTCGCGGCGGTACTCGTCTGCAAGCGTGGTCGCGTCATACTCAGGGTGCCCGGTCACATAGACTTGGCGGCGGTCAGGCGATACGGCGAGGTACACCCCGCTCTCCGGGCCGTCGGCTAGGATGATGAGGTCGGTATTCGCCATGATGAAGCGGCGCGTGAAGTCGATGTAGCGCGAATGCGGCGCGAGGAATTCATCGTCAAAGCCGCGGATCAGCGTGTCCATCGAGTCGCGCGACGAGTACTCGCGGAAGATCCCCGAGAGCTTCTTGTTGCGGAACACCGGATCCAGCCCGTAGAAGACCTTGAGGGCTGCGGCAGCGCCCCAGCACGAGAAGAATGTCGAGGTGACATGCTCTGAGCTCCACCTGATGATGTGGCTCAAGCGCTCCCAATAGCTCACCTCGGAGAAAGGCATGCGGTCAAGCGGCGCCCCCGTCACGATCATGCCATCGAAGTTGCGGTCCTCCACTTCCTCGAAGGCGCGGTAGAAAGTGCGCAGGTGCTCGACAGGAGTGTTCCGCGTCTCATGATCGTCAACCCGCATCAGAGTAATATTCACCTGCAAGGGGGTGTTCGACAGCCTCCGCATGTACTGGATCTCGGTATTCACTTTCTTTGGCATCAGATTCAGGAAAAGCAGGTCAAGCGGCCTGATGTCCTGATGCCCGGCCCGATCTTCTGTCATGACGAACACCTGTTCGCTTTGAAGCACTGAAATGGCCGGAAGCCCGTTGGGGATCCTGATTGGCATGCAAAAAACCTCTCTGATTTTTCTGACGTGAAAAAATCATAACAGACTGCGCCGATTCGGGCGCGGATGGCAACGGATCGCATATGAAAGCTGAAATCATTTCGACCGGCGATGAAGTCATCACCGGAATGATCGACGACACGAACGCAACCTGGCTTTGCTCGGAACTGCTGACGCTGGGAGTGCAGGTTGAACGCCGTTCGACCTGCTCGGACGACGTCGAAGGCATCGCAAGGCTTATCGCCGAGCGCTCCAAAAACTCCGATCTCCTGTTTGTAAACGGGGGGCTGGGCCCCACCACCGATGACAACACCGCAAGGGCCGCGGCGATGGCCGCGGGAGTGAGACTGGTGCGGCGCCCTGAATGGGTCGAGCGCATGAGAAAGTGGCACGAGCAGCGGGGCCGCAAGATGGCCGACTCAAACCTCAAGCAGGCGGACCTGCCAGAAGGGGCCGAGATCATCGACAACCGGACCGGCACCGCTTGCGGGATCCTTGCCGTCATCAACGGCTGCCGCTGCTTCTTCACCCCGGGCGTGCCCTCTGAGTTCAAGATCATGATGCGCGAGCAGATCTTCCCGATGCTCATCAAGATGTACCCGCACCTTGGAAACACCAGGGTCAAGCGGCTCTTCCTCTGCGGAATCTCGGAATCCTCGCTGCAGATGAAGATGAACGCGGTTCCTGAGAAGAACGGGGTAGTGTTCGGATACCGCGCCGCCTACCCCCTGCTTGAGCTCAAGGTAATAGCCCATGGCACGGGCGATCAGGATTTCAACGCAGCGGTGGAAGCTGCGAAGCGCGTGAGCGCGGACTACTTCATCTGCGAGGACGAGTTCGATCCAGCAGAGGAAGTCGCCGAGGCTGCGCATGGTCAAAGCTTCTTTATAAGCGACACCCTCACGGGCGGGGATCTGGCCTTCAGGCTGTCAAAGCACGCGGCAATTGCGATGGCGGTCTCAGGCGACGCAGCCGATCAAGCCCTTACGGTGAAGCCGCATGCAGGCTTTGAGATCGCCATATCCCCGCTTGAAGGGGGAAACGCCATGTTCAGCTTTGCTGACCGCACAAGCGGCAGGACCGCGACGCTTAAGATCGGACTTAGCCTCACGGTTGGAAGCAAGGCGCGCGACGCCTATACGCTGCTGTGCGAGATGATCACGCTAAGGCTCCTCAAGGGACAGGAGTTGCCAAAGCCTGAGATCGCGCTGATCGAAAGGTTGTGAGGTAGGAGAAGGCAGCGCAAGCTGCCTTCTTTCTGTTATACAAACAAAAAAAGCAGCCACAAGGCTGCTCTTTTTAATGTAGAGTGGCGGAACGGACGGGGCTCGAACCCGTGACCTCCTGCGTGACAGGCAGGCGTTCTAACCAAGCTGAACTACCGCTCCGCATGAATAGGATGCCTGG
>CACYPI010000098.1 GCA_902776275.1 uncultured Aeromonadales bacterium | reverse complement strand
CGGAGCTCCCATCTCTATCATCAGACAATACATTGAAAACCAGAATACCCCCGATTAGGCGCCTTATATCCCCGGGATGAAGCCCGGGGTTTTACGGCGTTTTCTTGATAAAACGCTTTGACATCAAAGAAAAGGAGTTTCTGCGCACGCTCTCCAAGCACTACATCGCCGACATCGGGCTCAGGAACTGCATCCTGGGCTTCCGCAACCGCGACACCGGGCACGTGCTCGAGAACATCGTCTTCTTTGAGCTGCTGCGCCGCGGCTACGATGTCGCCGTAGGCAAGATCGGGGATCAGATCGACTTCATCGCAACGAGCGCAAGAGCGTCTGTACGTGCAGGTGACCGAGACGATGGAAAGCGAGGAAGTACGCAGGCGCGAGCTTGCGCCGCTCCAGAGGATCCGCGACAACTACGAGAAGATCATCCTGTCGCCCAATCCGGGCCTTGAGTCCTCCTACGAGGGGATCAAATCCATAAGTCTCATCGACTGGCTTCTTGAGGGGGTAGATTAAAGATGCCATCGAGGTGCAAAACGGCGGCGGCAAATTCGTAATCGAAAAAGTAACCAGTGAAATTTTTTTAGATGAATCAAGGGAGTGGTGCTGGAAACAGGAATTGAACCTGCGACCCCCTGGTTACGAATCAGGTGCTCTACCGACTGAGCTATTCCAGCAACGGCGCCAATTCTAACAAAAACCGCCGCAGATTGGTACGATCAGGAAAACATTCGACAAAGCCGTTAGCGGAGGCCATCGTGAAATCACCTGTCAATGCGCTTGTTCTTGCTGCAGCCTGCTTCATCGCGCTGTGGCTCATGGCGATGCACGGCTACGCGAAGATCCCGCTTGGCGCCTCCAGGGCAGCGGCGCTTGCGATCTCCTCGGCGGTCCTCATCGCCTGCGGCGTCGTGAAGATCCGCACCAAGCACTTCTTCCAGGCGACTTTCGTGCTCTCGCTCGCGCTCTCCTGCTGGGCCTTCTACGCCGAGCGCTCGCTCATCCTGCCTGAAGGCGATCCACGCATCATCCACGCGGTCGCCGTCTACAACCTGTTCCGCTACTTCCTGCTGCTGGCCTGCCTCGTGATCTTCATCAAGGACACCATCAGGGCGCTGCGCGAGTTCTCATAGGCTCACCCATCTCTCCTCAAATGGCGCGGGCAACCCGCGCCATTTGAGCATTAATGCAAAGCATTCCACTTGCTCGATCGGTTGATGCATGAGGAGTGGAATCTGCCCTGCCGATAGTTTTATGGCTTTTTTTCCAAAAATTACCTGCAAATGCGCCCTCACTTGAGCTGAATGCGCCCTAAAACGGCTTGGGAATGCGCCTTTCTGCGCTGCGCGCTTTCCTTGCAGAAGGCTTTTTCCTGCGCTGTCACAATGCCCCGGTAATTCATAGCGAGGCAAACATGCAACGAAGAACAATCGCACTTCTCTCCGCGGCGCTCATCGCCGCGCCGGGCGCGCCAGGCGCGGTGCCGCTTGGCGGCGTGAGCATCACCTCCGATGCGCAGCTTGAGAGGAAAGGCGTCGAGGAGGCTCTGAGGCCCTATATTGGACGCGAGATCGACGCCAAGCTGCTCCAGCAGATCCTAGATGAGATCTCCCGCTGCTACCGCGAGGGCGGATACCCGTCATCCCAGGCCTACATCCCAGAGCAGATCGCCCAGGGCGGGGTCATCCAGGTCACGGTGCTCGCCCCCAAGACCGGGCGCGTGGTCATCGAGAACCACTCAGGCTTAAGCCAGGCCGCCTCAAAGAGGCTCCTGGGGCCTTTGCGCGAGGCCTCGGGCAAGGCTGCAAGCCGCGATGCGCTCGAATCGCAGCTCTTGAGGCTCAGGGATCTTGGGATCTTCACGCCGGAGGCCTGGTACAGCCGCGGCAAGTCAGGAGACAGCCACGATCTAAACGTCATCGCCCGCCCCCGCCGCAAGATCCCTTTTCGTATATTCATCGACAACTATGGGACCAAGGCCTCGGGGATCTGGCGCGGCGGGATCTCGGGGGCGGTGCGCAACCTCACGCGCAACGCCGACACCCTCTCGTTCCTGGCGGCGCTCTCAAACGGCAAGCAGGCCGACGCGGCGCTCTCCTACTCGATCCCGGTAAACGCCCACCCGACTGTGCTGGGACTCGGCCTCTCCGGAACCTCGTACGAGCTCTCCGATGAGTACGAGGACCTAGGCGCCAAGGGCTACGCCGTCACGGCCTCGGCTTTTGCCTCAGAGCCCGTCTACCGCAGCCAGAGCGCAAAAATCTCGGTGCGCGGCGAGGGAAGGTGGCGCGATCTTCGGGACAAGCTTGAGACCTTCGGCATCGAGTTTAAAAAGAACGAGACCTCGGGCGCCTTAGGCGCAGATGCGGCCTTCCGCTTGAAGGGATTCACCGCCTGGGGGACGCTCGAGGCGCGCTTTGGCAGCATCAAGTGCCGCGACGAGTACTCCATGGGACAGTGCGGGAGCTTCTCGACCTACACCGCGTCTGGCTCGGCCAGCGCCTCGCTGTCCAAGGACGCCTCAGTGCGCGGGGACTTTGCCGCGCAGTACTCGCCTGACAGCCTCGAAGGCTCGCTGAGGTTCAAGGGCGGCGGCCCCGGGCGCGTCTCCTCCATCCGACAGTCAAGCTCCGGCGACTGCGGCATGTTCGCATCGCTAAGCCTGCCCTACTCGATTTCAGAGGGCCTCCTCGCAGGCCCGCACATCGACATCGCCCGCACCTCCTCAAAAGGCGGGGACTCGGCCACGCTCAGCGCCTTCGGGCTGAGGCTTTCGGCCGAGGGGGCCGGATTCTTCCTGGAGGCGGATCTCGCCTCGGGCAGATCGTCAAGCGATTACGACGACAAGGCCTCGCTCCTGATTTCCTTCGGCTACGGCCGCACCTGAGAGAAGAACATGAACAGCAAAACCAAGCTCAGCCTCGCGGTCATAGCCGCGCTCGCCTCGGCCGCGCCATGCGCGGCGGAACTGCCCTCGCTTCAGTCGAAGCCTGATGCAGCAGATGTTTTTCAAGGAGAACAGTCACTGACCATCGTTTCGACCCAGAAAAACAACGTCATGAAGTGGGAAACCTTCAGCGTCTCCGAGGACGCAAAGGTGTTCTTTGACACCAACAACTACCTGAACCTCGTCACCGGCGGCAAGCCGAGCGTGATCGACGGACATGTTTTGGGTTCCGGCAACCTCTACATCGTCAATCCCGCAGGGATCACGGCTGGGGTGAACTCGATCATCAGCGCGCCGAAGCTCGGCCTTTCCACGGCGCCGATCGGCGATGACGCGATCGAGATCTTCAGCGGCAAGGGCGTGCTGCCCGCATCTACCGCCGACGGGATCGGCAGGGTCAACCTGCTCGGATCGATCCATGCAAACAACCTCAGCATCGAGGGCGGGCAGATCGTCATACGCAACATCAGCAAGCTCACCAATTTGGCAGAAAGCAAGTTGACAAACCGCAACAGCGAGGCGCTCAAGCTCAAAAGCTCGATGCACCGCATCGACATCGGCGGTCCGACATCGACCGACATCGAACGCGACTACGGGCTTGGGGAAGGCGAGTACGCGTCACACCTGGGACAGACCCCCATATCAACCGCCTCCGAGCTCCAGGGGATCGGCAGCGATGGCGACTACTTCATCACCAACGACATCGATCTCGGGACCATCACATCGCCGCTTGCAGGCGGGCAGGAGTTCAAGGGCAGCCTCGATGGCACCTTCAGCACCGTGAGCTTCGCGCTTGAGGATCCCCGCACCGCCCAGGAGGTGCAGTCAGGGCTCTTTGCGACCACCGCCAACGCCACATTCCGCAACCTGCGCGTAGAGGGATCGGTTAAGTCCTCAGGAGGCGCCGGCTCCTCTGCAGGCATCATCGCGGGATCAGTGAGGGGCGGCGCGTTCGAGTCGGTCGAGATCCGCAATTCATCGGTATCCTTCACCCGCGAAGCGGCAAACCGCGCGGCAGGCGGGATCGCCGGCACCATGACAGAGGGCGTCCTGCTCAAGGACAGCTCCGTGGTGGTGGACAGCTCCATTAAGGATCTCGGCGCAAGCGGCATGACGGACGTCGGTGCGATCGCAGGCCGCAACCTTGGCTCCATCAAGGCCTCGGGGCTCTCCTTTGCCGCGCTTTCAGAGGGCAGCGCGCTGGATGCCGCGGGCATGAACAGCGGCAGCCTGTCGCTTCCTGCCTCGATGGACGAGGCCTTCGCCGCGCTTGGCGATGATGCCAAGGCTCAATTTGCAAATGAAGACGGGACATGGACCGACCTGCGCTTCCATGATGTCTTCGAGGTCAGGAACTTCAGTCTGGACGAGGACGCCGGGGCGCCTGACTACGGATCCCTCATCAGGTCAGAGGCCTTCGAGCCCTCGTCGTGGTTCACCATCTCACTTGAGAGCACTCCGGCAGAAAGCGGGGCCTATGCCTTCTCGCTCACGCCCAGGCGCTCAAACCTGCGCAGCCTCATGTTCAGGAACACGGACCAGGATGGCGCCAAGTCATTCTCCTCAAGCGGGCTTGCGCTCGCGTTCGTGCCCAAGGCCGCGCCTGAGCCCGATCCTTCCGAGCCCACGACGCCTGAAACGCCTGATCCGAAGCCTGCCGAGCCTGCTGATCCTGCGGTGCCGTCGGATCCTTCAGATGGCGGATCCTCTGGCCAAGGCGGCGGTTCCAAGGATGCCGGAGGCTCTGGGACAGCCGATCTTGGCAGCGCAAGCGGCGGCAGCTCCGGCAATAGCTCATCAGGAAGCCTGCCTCAAAGAGGCTCTGGCAGCGCGTCTTACGATGAGGGAGGCTACATCGAGATTGGCAACTTTGCCTTTGAGGAGTGCTCCGAGGGGAGCTTGTGCCAGGTGATCACAGCAGAGATCAAGTTCTCGGAGTACATGAAGAAGCGCGAGAAGATGCACACGATGCGCCTGAGGGTGCCTTCATTGCCGCATGATCTGCTCGCCTCGGCGCGCGCTACCACGCAGCGCGCCATCGCAGGGCTGTTCGGCCCTGGCGTAAACCCCGATCCGCTTGCAGGAGGCTCCAAGAAGGCTGCGGTGTAGCCCTCACTTTCCAGGGGCGGGTGCATTGGAGTCGAAGTAGAACTTCTTGTTGTCGAAGACGCCCTGCCCGCTCTTGAGCAGCGTGCCTGAGTTGTAGACGCTGCCGCGGTTGACCGCCGTGGCCGAGTCCGAGATCTCGAGCACGCCGCCTTCTGCGATCTTCAATCCGTTGTGGTTCTCGCAGGCGCTGTGGCCCTTGAACTTCATCGAGCCTTGAAGCGTCACTGCGTGCAGGTTGTTAAAGCTCGCCCCGCCGTCCCACTGCATGAGCCCGCTGGGGCTGACGTTCAAGATCCCGTAGTTCTGGAAGGCTGCGGTGTCGCCAAAGGAGACCGTGCCTCCGACATCGAGATTGCGGCGGTTTGAGAGCATGGAGTTTCCTGACATCTCAACCCCGCTGCCCTCGCCTAAGGAGAGCCTGCCGCTGTTTGAGAGGCTGCCGTTCCTTGCGATGAGCACGCGCGCGCCAGCGCTCAGCTGCAGCGTCCCGCGGTTCTCAACCCTGCCGCCCTGGGAGCTTATGACCGCGTTGTCGGCGGTGGTCGAGGATTGCATCAGAAACAGGCTGTTGTCAGAGAGCATGACCGTGGCGTTTGGATAGAGCACGAGCTTGCCCGAGCTCTTGAGCGTGGCGCTGCGCCCCTCGCTGGTGCGCGAGTCCTCGCGCAGGTGCAGCTCGCCTAAGTTCTCGAAGGTGCCCATGCTGTCGATGTCGAGGCTCGATCCCTTGCCCACGACCACCGCGCCGCGCGAGGTCACGGTGCCGCCGCGCCCTACCTTGAGCGACGCGCCCTGGGCCATCTCAAGCCTTGCGCCGACCTTGACGGTGAGTCTGCCCTGCACTTCAAGCGTCCTTGAAACAGCCTCGCTGCCCTGGTACTCGTAGCACTTGCCGCGCTCGATGGTTTTGGGAAGCGCCGACGCCGCAGACGCCGGCGTGCAATCGGCCATGGCCTCCTGCGCCAGGGCGCAGGAGAGCGCGCAAAACAACACTGCGCTCGCTTTTTTTACAAATCTCTGCATGGCTTGATCTTAACAGAGCTCCGACGCTGCTCTGACGGGTCAGGCGGCCTTGGATCACAGATCGCGCCCCGCCATCAGGCCCAGGACAGGGGTCTAGCGCGCTGTAATATAATTACCTTGCCCGGCAGGCGGGATCGCCGCGTGCCACAGGCCTTCTTGGGCAGAGAATGGTTTTTCAGGGAAGGCTCAGTCAGGATAAAAAAAGGATCGCCAATCAAATGACCAAGCTTGAAGGAGTCGCCCTCGTAGGCGACATCGGCGGAACCAACGCCAGGCTCGCCCTCGTCAACCTAGCCGACGGGACGCTGTCGGATCCAATCGTCTACTCCGCCGTCGACAACCCCTCGCTCGAGCAGGTGATCCTGCGCTTCAAGAAGGAATGCGGCCAGCCCTTCGACGTCGGCTGCATCGCGATCGCCTGCCCGATCTCAGGCGACCACATCAAGATGACGAACAACCCCTGGGAGTTCTCCATCAAGGAGATGAAGGCGCACACCGGCCTTAGGACCCTGCTCGTCGTCAATGACTTCACTGCCATGTCGATGGCCGCCGCCGTGCTGCCCCCCAGCAAGCTCATCAAGGTCGGCGGCGGCGAGCGCGACCTCAACGGCCCTGCCGCGATCTACGGCGCCGGCACCGGACTGGGCGTGGGGCACCTCATCCGCATCGGGCAGAAGTGGTATCCGCTCCCCGGCGAGGGCGGACACGTCGACATGGCCCCTGCAAACCCCGAGCAGGACAAGATCCTGCTTGCGCTGCGCAAGCGCTACGGGCACGTCTCCTACGAGAGATTGCTCTCAGGCCCCGGCCTTGTGAACATCTGCGCCGCCGTCGCCGCCGAGCACGGCCGCGACACGCTGTCCTTCACCCCGGCAGACGTCACCAGGGGCGCCTTCGCCGCGCCCCCTGATCCCGACTGCCGCAAGGCCGTCGACATCTTCTGCGACATCATGGGCTCGTTCGGCGGCGATCTCGCGCTTGGCATGGCCACCACCGGCGGCGTCTTCATCGCTGGCGGCGTGGTCATCCACTTCCTCGACTACTTCGTCAAGTCGCCCTTCCGCAAGAGCTTCGAGGACAAGGGGCGCTTCGTCAACATGCTCAAGAAGATCCCAGTCTACGTCGTGACCGATCCGCTCGCAGGACTGCAGGGTTCGGCCGCGGTGATCCGCCAGGAGCTGGGCGCGGTGCTCTAAGGCTCCACCCATGGCAAGGAAGGGCTCCCAACTAGACTAACCCAAAAGGTTAAGACACTTCATAATAGCCAAAAGGAGTGTCTTTCATGGTCAAACGCCTCACCTTCCAAGAACGCATCGACGTAGTCAA
>CACYPI010000097.1 GCA_902776275.1 uncultured Aeromonadales bacterium | reverse complement strand
GTTTTCCGCGAAAAAACTGCTGTGGCTCACCAAAAATTTTCATTTGCTACTCAAAAAACTGCCAGATCGCCAGGATCAAGGCTTAAGTGTGTGTGCATGATGTCGTATGCCCAAAACAGCGATCTGCAGATAGACAGCACCAGCAACACAAGCGATCTCGAGCGCAAGCTCACAAGCCCAGACCGCCAGGCCATAGTCACCACCATCCAGAAGTTCCAGCACCTGCTGCACCGCTATTCAAAGGAAGTGCGCAAGGAGCATGCCCAGAGCCTTGCCGAGGAGCTCTCCCAAGTCAGGGCAAGGCTTAAGAACGAGTCGGCCAAGGGCAAGCCTGATCCAGAGCTCGTATCAAGCCTTGAAGGCAAGGCCGCAGGCATTGTCACAAGGCTTGAAAACGAGCAGGCGGCCATCGACAAGCTTGAGCGCGATCATGGCGATGATCTTCAATACAGCGATCACGACAGGAAAAGCTCCGAGCGCATGCGCGCCCAGTGCAAGAAGCTCAAATCAAAGAACATCTGCTTCGTAGTGGACGAGTGCCACCGCACGGTGACCCCCGAGACCAAGCGCGACATCGAGCGCTTCTTCGACAGGCCCGATCACAAGAGCCTCTGGTACGGCTTCACCGGCACGCCGATCTTCGACGAGAACGCGCGCGCGGCCAAGGGCAACCTGCCCACGACCACGGCGCAGCTTTTCGGCAACGGCGATCCAAAGCGCGACAGCGAGCCGCTTCACCGCTACACATTGGTCGAGGCCATCAAGGACAAGGCGGTGCTGGCATTTCAAACAAGCTTCCGGGGCGAGAGGCGCGGCGAGTTCCTGAAGGTCGCAAGAAAGCTCGCCGCTGCCGAAGATGGCGCGCTTGAAACAGACGTCGATGGCTTTGACGACGAGCAGCTTGAGGATTATGTCGTCAAGAACTTCCCGCTCAAGGAGAAGTCGCGCCGCGATTTCTACGACAGCGACGAGCACCGCAACAAGGTGATCGAGTACATCGTCAACGGCAACGCCTCCCGCTTCCGCCTCTCGCGCGGCCCCGGCAGGACCTACGAGGCCATGCTCACCTGCGCCAACATCGCCGAGGCCCAGCGCTATTACGAGCTCTTCATGGAGTTCAAGGCAAAGGGCAGGGTGGACGAGAAGATCAGGAGCATGGTCTCGGACTTCCCCAAGGTGGCCATCACTTACAGCGTCGGCGAGAATGCCGACGGCGCGATGGCCAATCAGGAGAAGATGAGAAAGTCGCTTTCAGACTACAATGCGATGTTCGGCACCAGCTTCACCCTGGAGGGCGGGCTTGCGGCCTACAACGCCGATCTCAATGCCCGTCTTGCGCGAAAGCAGGGACGATACCAGCAGCGCGCCGAGCAACTCGACCTCGTCATCGTGGTCGACCGGCTCCTCACCGGATTTGACGCGCCATGCCTAGACATCCTCTTCATCGACAGGAAGCCGATGAACGAGCAGGGGCTCATCCAGGCCTTCTCGCGCACCAACAGGCTCTACGACAAGGAGAAGCGCTACGGCGAGATAGTGACGATGCGCACTCCCGCAATCTTCGATCACAAGGTGCGCGACGCGCTCTCGCTCTTCTCCCATGGCGGCACCTCCGTGGTCTCGGCCCCTGATTACAAGGAGGCCAGGAAGAAGATGCGCAAAGCAGCGCGCGATCTCAGCGACTGCATCAAGGCCGGCGATGGCGATCTGGACGGCGACACCGCGTCGCTTCAGAAATTCGCCAAGGCGTTCCAGGAGTACGACCGCCTCCTAGGCGAGATCCGCGTCTATGACGAGTGGGCCGACGAGGATCAGGCAAAAGTCCTGATCCTCAGCCAGAAGGAGCGCGAGGAGGCCATCGGGCGCTACCAGAACGTAATCGAGGAGCTCAAGAGGAGGCGCTCGTCCGATGACGAGGACAAGGAGCCGATCTCAATTGACGTCGAGTACGAGCTGGAAACCTACAAGGATGTGACCATCGATTACAAGTACCTGATCTCGCTTCTGCAGGAGTGCTTCCCCGACGAGAAAGGAGAGGAGCGCAGGAGAGGGGCGGAGGATCTCAAGGAGCGGATGGACAAGTGCCTCAGGGACTTTGAGGCGAGAAATCCCGGCGTCGGCGGGATCGCAAGGCAGGTTCTCGACGATGTCAGAAGCGATCCCGACAGGTTCCGCGGCAAGAGCGCGGCAGCGGAGATGGAATCCCGCATCAGCAAGGCCATAGAGTCAAAACTCGCCCCGATCGAGTCCGAGCTGTGCGTGGATCATGACGATCTGCTCTACACGGTTCTGCACTGGAAGGATGGCGACAGGGTGGAGGGCGACTACGAGCGCTACAAGGCGCAGGGCGGGGAACTCTCAAAGCTCAGGTACAGGCGGGTGCTCCGCGAGAGGATCGAGAAGGTTGCGCGCCAGGACGTGGCTCCGCTCCTGTCCGTGAGCTGACAGCATCCTCCGCGGCAGCGCTCATCCGTTCTTGAAATTAAAGCGGCGGACGGATCGGAAAACGCTTTCCGATCCGTCCGCCATGAAGCGGCAAGAGGCCTTCGGGCCTCTTTTGACATCTGCAAGGAAGGCAGGAAATGCAGGACATCGACAGGATCCGCAAAGATAACCTAGTTCTCTCCAAAAGCCTCAAGGACTTGTGCGTGGCCAGGGGGCTTAAGGCAGCAACCGCCGAGTCGCTCACGGGCGGCCTCATCTCGGCGACCATGGTCGCGGTGAGCGGGGCGTCCGAGTACTTTGATCGCGGCTTCACCGTCTACAACAACACGGCAAAGCACGAGATGCTCGGGGTCTCGGAGGAAACACTCGCTCGCTTCACCGAGGTGAGCGGGCAGTGCGTGCAGGAGATGGCTAAGGGGGCTATAGAGAGATCCCATGCCGATCTGGCAGTGGCAGTCTCAGGCGTGGCAGGACCTGGTCCCTCGGGCGGCAATCCCGCCGGCACCGTGTGGATCGGCGCCTGCAGGCGCGGGCACCCGGCAATTGCCAGGCTCTTTCACTTTGAAGGGGACAGGGACGCTGTGCGCGAGAGCACGGTGCATCAGGGCCTCGAGGCCCTG
Source organism: uncultured Aeromonadales bacterium (assembly GCA_902776275.1). Classification (GTDB taxonomy): domain Bacteria; phylum Pseudomonadota; class Gammaproteobacteria; order Enterobacterales; family Succinivibrionaceae; genus Succinivibrio. The sequence goes on along the minus strand of CACYPI010000097.1, from coordinate 4,524 downwards.
ATGCAGTGCGCCGATGGAGCGGATCCGAAGGGCTTTACGCGTTCCTGAAGCGCTCGAACATCCCGCCCGGGGCCGGGGTTAGCGATCCTGCGATGACATCGCGGCCGGCGCGGCTGGCCCCGCCCAGCGGCAATCGCCTTCCCTGCACGAAGAGCCTTGCCATCCAGGCAAAGCACAAGGGCTCGATGAGCTGCGGATCGTAGCCCATGTCCCTGCAGGATTTCACCTCGATCCCCATGTCCTCGCAGTTCTCAGAGATGGCCCGCATGAGCGAGGGGTTCTTCGAGCCGCCGCCGCAGGCTATGAGCGTGCCGCCTGCCAGCCCCTGGCGGCGCATGCTCCCTTCGATGGCGTCGCAGGCGCTCTGCGCGGTGAACTCGCAGAGCGTGGCTAAAAGATCATCCACTAGTTGCGCGCGCTCGCGTACCTCGTCAAAGCAGAAGCCCACGCACCTGCTGTCGAAGACCTCGCGCCCGGTGGACTTGGGCGGATCCTTCTTGAAATAGGGGTTCATCATCAGGCGCGAGAGCCAGGCGGCGTTGACGCGCCCGCGCGCGGCGGCCTCGCCGTTGCGGTCGTAGGGCGCGTTTAAGAAGGTCCTGGCCGCCATGTCCATCAGGGTGTCGGCAGGGCCGGTGTCGTAGCCTTCGAGCACCTTGCCGCCAACCCCCATGACCGTGAGGTTGGCGATGCCGCCTAGGTTCAGCACATAGCGCGGCTCGCTCTTTGACCCGAAGATGAAGGAGTGGAAGGCCGGGGTGAGCGGTGCGCCCTCGCCGCCTGCAGCCAGGTCGGCCTGGCGGAAATGGGAGATCACGTCGATGCCGCAGCCATAGGCCAGGGAGGCCGGATCGCCAAGCTGCACGGTGAATCCGAGGTCCGGGCGGTGGCGCACCGTCTGGCCGTGCGATCCGATGGCCGCGACGTCCGTGGGCTTGGCGCCTGACTGCGTAAGCAGCTCCTGCACCACCTCGAGCTCGGCCTGAGAGATCATGAGGGAGGCCTGGCCCGCCAGCTCTATCTCGTCCGGACCCGGGGCGCACAGATGGTTCAACTGCGAGCGCTCCGATCCCTTGAAGTCGCGCGAGGCGGCAGCCACCACCCTGGGGGCGCCGCCGTCGAACGAGGCTAGCACCCCGTCCATCGCGTCGATGCTCGTGCCCGACATAAGGCCAATGTAAAGCGGTTCGCCCATCCCTGCCTCCCTTGCAAATCCATAGTCCTTTGCAAATGTATTATCATGGGAGGTTGATTTTAGGCCTGCCGCGCAAGCGCAAACTGCGGCGGGCGTCAGGAATTTTCAAAGGAGACAGCGATGCCCGACATCGAAAAGGCGCTCGAGGAGATAGCGAGGGGAGCAGAGGAGATCATTCCGTTGGAGGAGCTGCGCAAGAAGCTGCAAAGCGGCAGGCAGCTCACCGTCAAGCTCGGAATGGACCCGACCGCCCCTGACATCCACCTGGGCCACACCGTGATCCTCAACAAGTTGCGCACCTTCCAGAAGCTCGGGCACCGCGTGGTGCTCATCATCGGCGACTTCACCGCCTCCATCGGCGATCCCTCGGGCAAGAACGCCACGAGGCCCCAGCTCTCGCGAGATCAGATCGTGGCCAACGCCAAGACCTACGCCGAGCAGGTGTTCAAGATCCTCGACCCGAAGCTCACCGAGATCCGCTACAACTCCGAGTGGTCCGAGAAGCTCGGCGCCGCCGGCACCATCCGCCTGGCCTCCAAGCTCACCGTCGCCCGCATGCTCGAGCGCGACGACTTCTCAAAGCGCTTTGCGGCAAACCAGCCCATCGCCATCCACGAGTTCCTCTACCCGCTCTTCCAGGGCTACGACTCAGTGGCCATCAAGGCCGACATCGAGCTTGGCGGCACCGATCAGAAGTTCAACCTGCTGATGGGCCGTGAGCTGCAGAAGGACGCCGGCATGGAGCCGCAGTGCGTGCTGATGATGCCGCTGTTAGTCGGCCTCGACGGCGTCATGAAGATGTCCAAGTCCAAGGGCAACTACATCGGCGTCACCGAGCCTCCCAAGGAGATGTTCGGGAAGATCATGTCGATCTCCGACAGCCTGATGTGGAACTACTACGATCTGCTCTCAGGCAAGACCTCAGACGAGATAGCCGCGCTCAAGTCCTCGTGCCTGAGCGGCTCGATGAACCCGCGCGACGCGAAGATCGAGCTTGGCCGCGAGATGGTCGCCCGCTTCCACGGCGAGGAGGCCGCCAAGGCCGCCGTCGAGGGCTTCTTAAGCCAGTTCCAGAAGGGCGCGGTTCCCGAGGATATCCCCGAGTTCACGCTCGACGCCATGCCGATCCCCAATGTCTTGAAGTCAGCAGGCCTCGTCGCCTCTACCTCCGAGGGCATGAGGATGATCAAGTCAGGGGCGGTCAAGGTCGACGGCAAGGCCGTCGCCTCCAAGGATGACGCGGCGCCCAAGGGCACCGCGGTCTGGCAGGTCGGCAAGCGCCGCTTCGCCCGCATCACCATCAAGTAAGCAAGGACAACCAGAGAGCGCATAAGGAGGCTCATTTCCATGACACAGGACGAGCTCAAGACCATGGTCGCCAAGGCGGCCCTCGATTATGTCCCCCGCAAGGGGATCCTCGGCGTGGGCAGCGGCTCCACCGTCGTCAAGTTCATCGAGCAGCTAGGCAAGAGCGGCATCCACATCGACGGCGCCGTAAGCAGCTCCGTCAAGACCACCCACCTGCTCGAGAAGATCGGCGTCGAGGTGCTCGATCCCAACGACGTCGAGGGCTATGACGTCTACATCGACGGCGCCGACGAGGTCGATCCGAACTTCAACCTCATCAAGGGCGGCGGCGCGTGCCTGACCCGCGAGAAGATCCTCACCTCGATGGCATCGAAGTTCGTCTGCATCGTGGACAAGTCAAAGCTCGTGGACACCCTGGGCGCCTTCCCGCTCCCAGTCGAGGTGATCCCGATGGGACGCGAGCAGGTGATACGCCAGCTGCGCAAGGTCACGGGCGGCGATCCGGTGCTGCGCAAGGGCTGCATCACCGACAACGGCTGCCAGATCGTGGACGTCAGGGGGCTTGAGATCACCGATCCGATTGCCCTCGAGGACGCCATCAACGCCATTCCGGGCGTGGTCACCGTGGGGCTGTTCGCCCGCCGCGGCGCCGAGGTGGTCCTCTACTCCGAGGAGGACGGCGTGCAGGTGAGGAAGCGTGCCTGAGTGCGCCATGGCGCACCGGGCATAATTAGGCCTGGGTTCCATATGGGAAGGCTCTCTTGTGAAAGGAGGGCCTTCTTTCGTTTGGCGCCATCACATATCGTCAGGTTCTGCCGATGACGCTCGATGAGAGCGGGAAAGTGCAGGGGAGGATCCTGATCCCCGCCGGGATGCGGGGATGGCGGGAATGACAGGCATCTGCCCTGAGCCTTGTAGATCATCTTTGAGAAGCCTCAGTCCGAAGAGAGCAGGATTAGAAGAAAAAGATGCAGATCAGCCTATTGGAGTTGGAAACCAGGATCCCCCAAAGTTTAAGCTAGTCGTGACCAACGGCAACGACCTCGGGCTTGAGCTCGACGCAAGCGGCCCCATGCTTGCAAGGACAAGGATCGGCAAGCACGAGCTTGGCGGCGATGGCTCCTGGATCTTGGGCGGAAAGAAGGCCTGCGTCCGGCCGGCCTTGGCTGCGCGATCCAAAGGAGCAATCGCAGGGCCCATGATCATGAAGTCCGGCAATCCTCTCCGAGGTCCGGCCTCAAGATGGAGCCGGAGCAGGAAACTCATGCATCCGCGCCGTTTCACCGCCCTTGTCAATGCAGCAGGCTTGTCGCGCATGAGCCTTTCCCGGCCGGCGCGGGGATTCACTTGGAACCGGCGGTCCCGGCCTCTTGAGCGCCATTGCGAGGGCCCCCCTTGAGAGGCTTGAACTCGACGCAGGCGCCGCGGCCGTAGAACGCAATGCCTGCGGCAATGACGCTGCCTATGGTGTCGTTCCCGACATACTCCAAGGCATACTCCCTGTCGATGATCTGGGACACCGCCTTCCTGGCCGACTCCCTGACCGCTCCGGGGGCCGGCGCCGCCTTGAGCTCGACGACGACCACGGCGCCGCCGCCTGGCTTGGAGAACACGATGTCGGCAAAGCCGCTGCCGGACTGCTTTTCAAGCTTGAGGTTGGAAATCGACCTGCTGCACGAGAGGATCCCGAGCATGTACCCCTCGTAGAAGTTCTCCCTGGGGCTGCGCGTGGCCCTGAACCTGTCCTCGACATAGGTTCCAAGCGTCCTGCCTATGATCTCCTCGGCCCTGGAGCCGTCCATGCGGAGGATCGCAAGCCCCAGATCGAGATCCTCGCCGGCGCCGCGCACGGAATCCTTGAAGCTCTCGAGGATGCTGTCGCGGAAGCACTCCCTGATCTCATTGTTGGGGATCCTGACGGCGCACTTCTTCTGGGAGATGACTTTTGTAGCGGTGAGGTAGCCGGTGTGCAGCAGAAGAGACCACATGTCCCTGGCATTGCGCTCGTCGAGGCAGTCGTA
>CACYPI010000096.1 GCA_902776275.1 uncultured Aeromonadales bacterium | reverse complement strand
CCAAGTGAATCACATTGGTGGTCAGCAAGAGGAACCCGCCGAAGATCTCCCAAGAGATCGGTAGGGATCCCCTCTCTTTAGAGAGGGGAGGATGTCAAGGCGTGCTTTAACTTCATCATTGGCAAGACTCCAAACAAGTTCCTGAAAAGCCTTTGGGGAGGATGGGCCTAACCTGTCCTTGTCTGAAGTCTAAGCCTGGATAATGATGCAACCTGCCGCTGGGCCACGCTGGCGCAGCGATGATCGCGCAAGGCCTGATCCCGCCCCACAATGGGCCGGATTTTGCGAAAGGAGATGGAAAAGGGCGGGGAGGACGCAAAAGCGCCGGCTTTGCCGGCGCTTTGAAGAAGAGGATCGACGCTTCTGGGCTTACTTGCCCTCGCCGAACCACTTCTGGTAGATCTTGTCGAATGTGCCGTCCTTGCGGACCTTGGCAAGCCCGTCGTTGATGAGCTTCTCGATGTCAGGCTCTGACTTGCTCATGACGATGCCGTAGTCCTCGGCGGTCACGTAGTCGGGGAGCAGCGTGAGATCGTCGGGCTTGACGGTCGCCATGTAGTAGGCGTGCACCGGGCGGTCGTTGATGACCGCGTCGCAGCCGCCCTTGCGCAGCTCGAGGTAGGTCTCGGGGGCGGTGTTGAACTGGGTTACCGTGGCGCCCTCGACCTTCGAGGCGTACATCGCGCCCGAGGTGCCGATCTGGCCGCAGATCCTCTTGCCCTTGAGATCGGCCACGGACTTGACCTTGTCCTTGACGTCGTTGCGGATGATCACGCCGAGGCCGGCCTTGTAGTAGGGCTCGGAGAAGTCGACGCGCTTCTTGCGCTCGTCGGTGATCGTGAAGGCCGAAAGGGCGGCGTCGAGCGAGCCGGTGAGGATGGCCGGGATGATGCCGTCGAAGGGCATCGTGTGCATCTCGACCTTGAAGCCCGCGGCCTTGCCGATGGCGTTGATAAGGTCGATGTCGAAGCCCGTCAGCTCCTTGGTCTTCTCGTCCATGAACTCGAAGGGCGCGAACGAGGGCTCGGTGCCCACGCGCACCACCTTGTCCTCGGCGCTGGCAGGGGCTGAAGCGGCGGCTGCCGCGATTGCGGCGGCCCCGACCAATGACATCACGGCTTTCTTGAGAATCGACATTTGAATCCTTCCGGAAGTGGATCCTTCCGTTCCTATCAGTTCAGTTGTTGAAATCGCCTGTTTGCGGCACGCCGCAAAACGCGGCTGGCAGGCTGTGCCTAAACACCATATTATGAACCCTCGCAGGGCGTTTTAAGATGCCAAGGGCGGTTATGGATCAGAAGGAGGCAGAAGATGCTCCACAGCTTAGAACACAGGATGAGGGGGTTCGCGCTCTTCCGCGAGAACCTCAGGCGCTCGAAGGGCATAAGGCGCGATCTCGCCGAGCAGTGCGGCGAGCTTGCGTTCCGCTGCGGCCGCAGGGCCGACTTGAAGCGCGTCGAGCAGCTCTACGCCCGGGTGTTCAGGCTCCCGATGCCAGGCTGGCTGCGCTGGGTCTACATGTTCCGCGCCCAAGAGCTCATGAGCATCGCCGAGAACCGCAACGGCGGATTGGTGGGCTTCGACCTCTTCATGTTCCAGGAGGCCGAGTTCGGGCAGGGCATAGTCCACGAGCTCTATGTCGCAGTCGATCCCGCCTGGCAGGGCCAGGGGATCTCCACGAAGCTGCGCCGCTACTCGGCGCGTTGCTACGACAAGAACGTGCTGCGCGGGATCTCGACGCTCGCGGCCTTTGACGACATCAAGGCCCTGCGCTCGGCGCAGGGGGCGGGCTTTGCCATCACCAAGGCCTCGGCGAAGCCGCCTGCGCACTACCTCTTCATGGCGCTGAGCCCCGCCCATTCGTCGCAGGCGCAGCCAAGCTGAGATGCGGCAAGGCCGCGCTGCCCTGCGGCGGCGCGGCCTTGCGGAAAGGAGCCTTCCTTCCCTTACTTCGTGGCCTTCTTGAAGCGCAGGCGGTGCGGCACCGCCTCCTCGCCGAGGTTATCGCGCTTCCAGCGCTCGTACTCGGTGTAGTTGCCCTCGAAGAACCTCACCTTGCCCTCGTCCCCGTAGTCGAGGATGTGTGTTGCGATGCGGTCGAGGAACCAGCGGTCGTGGGAGATCACCATCGCGCTGCCAGGGAACTCCAGCAGGGCGTTCTCGAGCGCGCGCAGCGTCTCGACGTCCAGATCGTTGGTCGGCTCGTCGAGCAGCAGCAGGTTGCCGCCGACCTGGAGGAGCTTGGCAAGCTGGAGCCTGCCGCGCTCGCCGCCAGAGAGGCTGCCCACGCGCTTTTGCTGGTCGGTGCCCTTGAAGTTGAAGCGGCCGATGTAGGAGCGCGCCGGGATCTCGTAGCTTCCGATCTTGAGGATGTCGCGGCCGCCCGAGATCTCCTCGAAGACGGTGTTGTCGTCCTTCATCTTGTCGCGGAACTGCTCGACGTAGGCAGTGACCACGGTGTCGCCGACGCTGATGGCGCCGGAGTCCGGTTTCTCCATCCCGGTGATCATCCGAAAGAGCGTCGACTTGCCGGCGCCGTTGGGGCCGATGATGCCCATGATCGCCCCACGCGGCAGCGTGAACGAGAGATCGTCGATGAGCACCTGGCCGCCGTAGGCTTTGCAAAGGTGCGACACCTCGACCACCTTCTCGCCAAGGCGCGGCCCGGGCGGGATGTAGAGCTCGTTGGTCTCGTTGCGGTGCTGGTACTCAGTCGACGAGAGCTCCTCGAAGCGCTGCATGCGGGCCTTGGACTTGGCGTGGCGGCCCTTGGCCCCCTGGTGCACCCACTCCAGCTCGCGCTCGATGGACTTGCGGCGGGCCGACTCGGTGTTCTCCTCGATCTTCAGGCGCTGATCCTTCTGCTCAAGCCAGCTTGAGTAGTTGCCCTGCCAGGGGATGCCGTGGCCGCGGTCGAGCTCGAGGATCCATCCTGCGACGTTGTCGAGGAAGTAGCGGTCGTGGGTCACGGCCACCACGGTGCCCGGGTACTGGTGCAGGAACTGCTCGAGCCAGTCGATGGACTCGGCGTCCAGGTGGTTGGTCGGCTCGTCGAGCAGCAGCATGTCCGGCTTCTCGAGGAGCAGGCGGCACAGCGCGGTGCGGCGGCGCTCGCCGCCTGATAGCACCTTGATCTTGCGGTCGTAGGGCGGCAGGCGCAGCGCGTCGGCGGCCTTGTCGATCTGGATGTCGATGTTGTGGCCGTCCTTGGCCTGGATCAGCGCCTCGAGCTCGCCCTGCTCCTTTGAGAGGGCGTCGAAGTCGGCGTTCTCGTCGGCATAGGCGTCGTAGATCTCGTCTAAGCGCTTGAGCGCGGCCTTGACGTCGGCGAAGGACTCCTCAACCGTCTCCTTGACGGTCTTCTCAGGATCGAGAACCGGCTCCTGCGGCAGGTAGCCGATGCGGATCCCCGGCTGGGGCCTGGCCTCGCCCTCGTACTCCTTGTCGACGCCGGCCATGATCTTGATTAGGGTCGACTTGCCCGCGCCGTTTAGGCCCAGGACGCCGATCTTGGCGCCGGGGAAGAACGAGAGCGAGATGTCCTTCAGGATCTCGCGCTTGGGCGGCACTATCTTGCCGACCCGGTTCATGGTGTAGATGAATTGCGGCATGCGCTAATGTTCCTCGTGCGTGCCCTGCGCATATTGACGCAATGGGCGCTTTTGGAAAATTACAAAGAAAAACTTATGGAAAACGAGATGTTGCTGAACTGCCCCGAACCCCGGGGCTTATTGAAATTCTGGTGGAGGTGGAGGGAGTCGAACCCTCGTCCCAAAAGGCTTCAGCTTCAGCACTACATGCTTAGGCAGTCATTGATCTCGACAGAGGCTGCGGATTGCCACGTTGCCGTCTGCCCAGCCCGAAAATTTTCTTTAATGCTTCGCCCTCAGGCGGGGGTTCCACACGATCCAGTGAAAACCGACCCCGGCATCGCCTGGCGTCACTGGAAAGGCCAAGCACCGAGGGCTTCGAGCAGGTTATTAAGCTGCTAAAGCGTAGGTTTCGTCGTTTGCGACTATTTTTTTGCAGATTTTTAGCGAGGTTCCGCGCCTCGACATGCGCCTCGGAATTCACGCTTCCGGTCGAAACCAGAAACACCCCCAAGCGATTCCATTATGACGTGAAAAGCGCAAGTTAGCAAGTGGCGTGGCGGGGCGGGACAGCGCCTTAAAACGCCAGCGCCGACGCGGCACTGGGCGATCGTTGAAGATGAAACCTTACCTGAAGTTCTTCTTCATGACGCGCTCCTTGTCGCGCTGCCACTCACGATCCTTTATGGAGTCGCGCTTGTCGTGTTCCTGCTTGCCCTTGGCAACGCCGATCTCAAGCTTCACGAGGTGGCCCTTCCAGTAGAGCTTGAGCGGGATGATGGTGTAGCCCTGGCGCTGCGATTTGCCGATGAGGCGAGAGATCTCGCGGCGCTTGAGCAGGAGCTTGCGAGTGCGCGTCGGATCGCTTATCACGAAGGCGCATGAGGTCTTGAGCGGGTTGATAATGGACCCGAGCAGGATGGCCTCGCCGCCCTTCAATGTCACGTAGGCCTCGGAGATGTTGGCGCGGCCTGCGCGCAGCGACTTGACCTCCCATCCCTGCAGCGACAGGCCCGCCTCCAAGCGCTCCTCGATGAAGTACTCGAAGTTGGCGCGCTTGTTGACCGCGATGACGTTGTCGCCCAGTTTCTTCTTCTTGCCAGCCATGCCGTTGCCTCCAAAGCGCCGCGGAAAAGGCCCGGGGCGCATCACAATATTTTAGGGGCGCGCGCGGGCGCGCACAACACTGCAGCGTTCAGATCGGTTGAGCTCCATGGCATAGGATGTTCATGCGCACGTACGCATTTGTGTATTGCGTTTGTGTATTTTTTTGCACTGATCCGCGCAGCCCGCTGAACTCGGGCGCTCCTTCCAAGCCATTGCCCGACGGAAAACCGCTGTTATCTGAGAAAGCGCGCACATTGCCCCCGTCAGAGCGGGGCGGCGGCATGGCTGGTGCATTATACTTTTGCTAAAGCATGAAGAAGACCACGCTTTTTCAGGAGAATTGCTGATGAGCAAGGAAAAAGCCACGCAAAAAATGGCGCAGCAGACGGCGGGGCAGACAAAGGCGGTAAGCATGCTGCGCAACCTCCTAACGCTGCGCTTCGGGGCGCTGACCCTAAGGCAGAAGCTCTTTGCTGGCTTTGGCGTCACACTGATCATCTTCGTGATCTCCTCAATCTCGATCCTCATGCTGGTGCGCGGGCAGCTTTCCGACTACACAGCCCAAGTCCAGAAGCGCAACCTCATCTGCGCGACGATTTCCGATGTCAACGTCTCCCTGCTTCAGGCCACGCTCAGCGAAGGCGCGCTGCCTGACGCCTCGCAGCTCTCATGGATCCCGCAGAAGGTCGCCGACGCCGTGGCTGCGCTCCCCGACCGCAATGCCGCATCGGCCATGCAGGGCCAGGTGCGGCAGATCGAAGCGATGCTCTCGCAGTATGCGAGCAGCAGCGGCGATGACGCCGCCCGTGCGCTGCGGGCGGCAGCCTCCGCCGCTTCCACCCTCCAGGCTGGCGTCGTCAAGCTCTACACCAAGAGTCCCGAGCACTTTGATCTTCTAAAGAGCGTGGGCTTCAACATCACCATCGCGATGCTCGTGGTGCTCGTGGTGGTCTCACTCATCATCTACGGCATCAACCGCTCGCTCAACGCCGAGTTTGCCAGGCTCCAGGACACCTTCCGCAAGATAGCCCTGGGCGATCTCGCCTACTCAGAGCGCGGCATGGCAGGCTACGGGACGCTCGGGCGCATGATCCACGACATGGTCTCCGCTATCCGGACCTTCGTCATCACGATGCGCGCCGACGCCGACAAGGTCATCGACGTGATGGGGGAGAGCCGCGACACCGTGCAGCAGACGGTGCAGAACTTCACGGCGCAGAAGAGCAAGGCCGAGAGCGTGGCCAACGCCACCGCCTCGATGCAGGAGAACATCAACAAGGTCACCGAGTTCGCCAAGTCCACGCTGAACGAGGTCAAGGTGGCCGAGAAGAACTCCGACGCCTGCCGCTGCACGATGCAGGCGAACATCACCACCACCCACACGCTCGCCGACCGCCTCAAGGACTCGTCGGTCGCCGTCTCGAACATCGCCCAGATGGGATCGCAGATCAACGACATCGCCAACACCATCGCCGGCATCGCCGACCAGACGAACCTGCTGGCGCTCAACGCCAGCATCGAGGCAGCGCGCTCGGGCGAGTACGGCCGCGGCTTCGCGGTGGTGGCCGACGAGGTGCGCGAGCTTGCCAACAAGACCGCCGTCTCGACAAAGGAGGTCTCTGCGACCATCACCAAGCTCACCGCGGCCGTGGAGAACACCGTCGAGGTGATGGCAGGCTGCGAGGACGAGATGAAGAAGTCGGTGCAGCAGAGCTCGCGCGCCAACTCGTCCATCGAGGAGATCATGGGCACCATCGCCACGATCTCCGACATGAGCGAGCAGATCGTCAACTTCTGCCAGATGCAGTCAAGCCAGACCGGCGACGTCAACAACGCCATCGCCGACATCAACCATCTCGCTGAGACCGGCTCCGACTACCTAAGCCAGATCCAAAAGAACATCTCCTTCTTAAGCAGCATGTCGCGCGACCAGAGCGAGGAGCTTGCCAAGTTCAAGACCGAGGCCCCGGCAAAGGCCAAGTCGCCCGAGGGCCAGCAAAAGGCCTGATCGGCCCATCCCACCCAGCCAGATCCGGCAGCCTGCCGGATCTGGCACGCTTCTTTCATATCCCTGCCAAAAAGCCGGCAGGGCGGCAAATCGGTGCCGCCGCATTGAGCAGGGAGAGAGAGCATGTCCCTTTACCTTCACACGAACATTTCAGCGCTGCAGACCCAGAACGCACTGAGCAAGGCCACCACCAAGCTCGACACCACCTACGAGCGCATCTCCACGGGGCTGCGCATCAACAGCGCCAAGGACGATCCTGCCGGGATCCAGACTTCCGACCGCTTGACGCGCGAGCTCAACTCGCTTGACGAGACCAACCGCATCGCGCAAAACGGCATCTCCTACGCCCAGACCGCCGAAGGCGCCATGGACGAGATCACCACGATGCTCCAGAAGATCCGCACGCTGGCCATCCAGTCGGCTAACGGCACCAACACCTCGGATGACCGCAACTCCATCCAGGCGCAAGTGGACCAGCTCAACGAGGAGATCTGCCGCATTGCCAACCGCACCACGTTCGCTGGCAAGGAGATATTAAGCGGAGCGGCCTCGGTGGCGCGCTTCCAGATCTCCCCAGCCCCCAACGCCATCATCAAGGTTGACCTGAGGCGCGGCATGCAGACCGACTCGCTGGCAAGGCTTGCCGGAGACTACATCAACGGCGAGTACGGCACCGGCAGCACCGCCACCTACACGCTGACCGACGAGAACGGCAAGGCCACCGAGTACAAGCTCATCGACATCTTCTCGTACGACAAGGACGGCAAGGGCATCGATGTGAGCACCTACTCGGGCGCGCAGGCTGTGCTAGGCGGCATCGACTACCTCATCAACGCCGTGGACTCCAAGCGCGCCGAGCTTGGCGCCATCGAGAACCGCCTCGAGTCGACCATCCGCAACCAGAGCAACATCAGCGCCAATGTCAGCGAGTCGCGCTCGCGCATCCGCGACACCGACTACGCCGAGGAGGCGACCAATCTCACCACCCAGCAGATCCTCCAGCAGGGCGCGGCCTCGATCCTCACCCAGGCCAACTCCCGCCCGGAGATCGCACTCTCGATCCTGAACGGCCAGTAGATAAGGCGCCTAATCGGGGGTATTCTGGTTTTCAATGTATTGTCTGATGATAGAGATGGGAGCTCCGCCACAGGACGCCGCGAAATAGGAGGGAGACCA
>CACYPI010000095.1 GCA_902776275.1 uncultured Aeromonadales bacterium | reverse complement strand
CGGAGCCTGCGTCGAGTTCAAGGCCCTGAAGGGATATGGAGCGAAAAATGGCAATCCATCCTTTCGCCAGGAAACGTCGTAAATCGCTTTCTTAGGAGCTGGAAAGGCGCCCAGGCCTTGCCGCACAGCCATTTCAGCCCGAAAACTGAAATGCAAAAGTAGAGACATTAAAAAGCAAATCCCGTTCCGCCATCGGCAGAGCGGGATTTGCTTTGCACGGAGGAGCCTAGGCAAACGTTGCGCGGTGCTTCCGCACAAACACGGGAGACTTGGATCTCCTCATTTGTCACTCCTGCGCAAACGCCTTGGAGAGCGCGCGCTTTACCGTGCCGATGAAGTCCGCAGTCTTGCGGGCCTTGTGGTTGGCTGCGTCAAAGCCGTGGTAGAGGCCTGGGATCACGTGCAGCTCGGTGGTGACGCCTGATGCGATGAGGCGGTTTGCGTACTCGATGTCCTCGTTAACGAAGAGGTCGAGCGTGCCCACGTAGATGAGCGCGGGAGGAAGGCTGTGCAGATCGGCTGCGTAGGAGGGGGAGAAGTAGCCAAGCTCCTCCTTGGAGAGTTGCTGCCCGCCCTTGAGCTTGCACCAGGCAAAGGCGTTGGTCGGCCGGTTCCAGAGGATCTCCCCGGTGTCCCGGGCCTTGAAGCGGTCGTCCTTGGTCCCGGTTCTGAAATCGAGCATCGGGTAGACAAGGATCTGCGCGGCAAGCGGGATCGCGTCATGATCCCGGTTCCACAGCGCGAGCGAGGCGGCAAGCCCGCCGCCTGCGCTGTCGCCCATCACGGCGATGCGCGATGAGTCGAGCGAAAGCTCGGTGCCGTGCAGGTATATGTGGCGCAGCCCCTTGGCCGCATCCTCAAGCTGGGCGGGGAAGGGCGCCTCCATCGAGGTCCTGTAGCGCGGCAGCACGATCGCCGCGCCGTACGTGTCGGCAAGGCGCTGGTAGCCTGCGGCGTAGTAGGCGCGGCGCAGCAGGTACCCGCCGCCGTGGCAGTAGTAGACGACAGGCATGGCCTTCCCCTCCGACACCCTGGGCCTGAAGATCCTAAGCTCCATCCCGCCGATATCGAGGATCTCAAGCTTCGGATTTGCCTTCCTGGCCTTGTCCTCTGGATTCTGGAAGCCTTGCATGTCCTTGTCGCTCGTGATGCTGAGCGAGAGGTGCGGGGCTGCGGCGCGGTAGTCGGGATCAACGAGCGGCAGTGTGGCCGGATCGGCCCATGCGCTTGTGGCCGCAAGATTCATGAGGGCGGCGGCTGCCGCGGCTGCGAAGGCGGATTTGAGTTTGCCCATGTTGGTCCTTGCGGCGCTGCCGTTTTTTCAAGGTTTCAGGAAAAGTATCGGAAGCCCTGCGGCCATGAGCCGCAGGGGATTTTCAGAACAAGCGCAGCGCGCTTGCCGCGGTCATGTAGAGGAGCAGCACGAGCAGCGAGAGCATCTGCACGGCGTTGACGAGGTCGCGAGAGGGGAACATGCCGCGGCTGCCCATGAAGCAGCCCGCGCCAAGGCGCATCAGGAGCGCCAGCCCGAAGAACGAGGTCGCCGCGAGCGGGGGCAGGCAGAGGTAGAGCGCAGCCAGGGTGAGAACCACGGAGAACAGCAGCCCGCCGATGCTCATGGTGCCGTAGGAGTCCACGGGATCGGGCTCGGTGCCGAAGCTCAAGGTGCAGCCTGAGAGCGCGCTCAGCATGAACATCGCGCCGCAGGAGAGGGCAAGTCCCGGGCCTGAGGGGATTATTTCGCCAAGCTCGTTCAAGCAGGCCCACAGCAGCATGATGCAGCTTGCCGACACGGCGCCCTCGTAGTTGCCGCCGGTGCGGGTGCGCGAGGCGGCCGAGAGGAAGGATGAGATCCCCCGGAAGCCCGCCACGCCGTCCATGATCACGAAGAGCGCCGCGGCGATGGCGCTCGAGAAGCCCAGCGACACGTGCATCGAGGAGGGCAGGTAGATTATGGGAAGCGCGGCGACAAAGCCCATCACGAAGAAGGGCACCGGCATCGCGCTTGGATAGCATGGGCCCAGGAGCAGTCCTGCGCGCGGGAAGAGGATCCCCAGGATCGTGTGCGTGAAGAACGAGGCTGCAAGCTGCCTTATGTAGAGGAGCACGCTCATGAGCGCCTTGGAGGCGCCGCCGAAGCCGGCGTGCGATTGGGCATGGTGCTGTGCGTAGGAACCCGGGGCCTCGCCTGCGGTGAAGGAGAGCCCTGAAGGCCCGGCGTCCTGCGCAGGGCTGGGCGCGGCTTTGTCAGAAGCGCCAAGCGGCGGCTCGGCCTTGGGGGCGGCGCCGGGCTTGAAGGCCTTCTCGGCTGCGTGCGAGGTGCCGGGATCTACCGGGGCTGCCCTGCGGTTTAGCGAGACATTCGCAAAGAGGCTGCGATCGGCGGTCGCGGCTGCCTGCCTGCGATCGGACTCGGCGGCCTCGTTGATGATCCGCTCGGCGTCGGCGCCGGTGATGCGGGTGTTGGTGAAATGCGGCGAGGGCTCGCCTTCGGGAGTCTCGCGGTAGGGTTCAGGCTGCGGGGGCGCCTGAACCTGGGGCTCCTGCGGCGCGGGAGGCTCTGGGCGGCGGCGCGGGGTGAGCGGCTCGCCCGGGGAGTAGTAGATGTGGCCGCTGTCGCGCTGTGGTTGCGGATCCATTGATGGCTGCATCGCCGGTCCTTTTTGCTGCGACGCCCCTTGGCCCGCTGCGCCCTGCGCATTCATGGCGGGAGTATTGTCCATCAGGTCTCCGGAATTGTAATTGGTGTCCATCGCTTCGCTCCGTCCCTTGCAGCTTTCGGAACTATAGCATTTTCAGCGCAAAAGGGCGCTCGATGCGGAATTGAAGATGGCCATCCACTCGCTGCCGCCCGATCCTGGCACTGATGAACGGCATTGGGATCGGAAAAATGCCCGGTTCCAGACCATGCCGTTTGAGTTCCAGGCATTCTTTGGGATTTCCTTGACGATGCGCAAGAGGCTATCTGCCACGCCGTCCGTGAAGAGCTCGTGGCGCCGGATGGCCTTGCCTCATGCAGGATCGTAAATGATGACGGCCTTGAATCTCATGCGGCCTTCATTGCAGATCTGAGGCGCCGCATCGCTGTCCCTGGCATTACGGCGGGAGTCCAAGCCCAGTCGCATTTTGAAAACGAACCCTCCGCGCCTGGCGGGAAATGTCAGATGTCTAACATTTCAACGCCATTTTTTGCCCTAGAGTGAAAGAAAAATCCATGAAAAATCCGTCAAATATGCTGGATTATGGCATGTGCGCCAAGGGGCTGTCATCCATGCTCCGCTGCAAGATCGATCCCATCTTGCACCGCGCCATCCTGCGTGTCATGCTGCTATTTGCATCGCTAGGGTGCTGGTGGCGGGCATCAGCTCGTCCGCCTGGTACCTGAACTTCAATCGCAGCCTCGACGAGCACGCCATGCGCTACGCCAGGATGCACATGGAGCGCTTTCAAGACGCCGTGCAGCGATACGTCATGATGACAGCCATGATCGAAAGCATGCTGCGCGACATGGGCGGCGATGCGAGCCGCTTCCGGCGCCTGGCGCGCTACCTCGCCGAGGGCGACAGCGGGATCCTCCTCTTGGCGATTGCGCCAAAGGGCGCTGAGCCGATCGCCTGTCCTGGGGATGGCGCGGCCCAGGTCCTGCGCTTCCTTGACTCTTTGAAACTGCAAGATGCCGATCCGCCGCAGCCATCGGGCAGGACCGCGGTGTTCGGGCCGCTTGGGCTTGAGGACGGCCAGGCGGCGCTTGCGGCAAGGCGCCCGATCTTCCTGATGGGCACCTGCGGCATGCCGTATTTCTGGGGCTTTGCCATCTTGGTGATCGATCCTGCGAGGATCTCCGAGAGCAAGGATCTGCACGGGGAGTTCGATCAGCCCTTCCAGGTGCTCGAGGCCTCGGCGCTCGGGCAGGGGAGCATCAGGACAGTGTTTCAAAGCGGCGCTGTCAGCTCCTTCCACAAGGCGGTCAACAGGAGCGACTTTTTGGAGCGCACCTGGGTTGCAAGCCTGTCCTTTGACACTAGCTGGGCGCAACTTGTCCCGGGGGCATGCATCTTCATCGGGGTGTGGGCATGCTTCGTGCTCCTAGGCGTGGCCGTGGGGTGCGCGCTACTTCCTGAAGTTCAACCACGCGCTGCTGGGCATCAACTCGAAGCTCGAGTCGCTCTCGGTCACCGACCACCTGACGGGGATCTTAAAACGCGGCGGCTTCACTGCAGGCGCTGGGTACAGGCTTGCGGCAAACCCCGGGAAGAGCGCCTGCCTCGCGCTCATCGATCTCGACGACTTCAAGCGCGTCAACGACGTCTACGGCCACGCCGCAGGCGACAGGGTGCTGCAGAGCTTCGCCTCGGAGCTCTCAGGGGAGTTTGGCACTCTGGGCTTTGCCGCGCGAGGGCTGAGACGAGTTCGCGCTCTTCTTAAACTCAGGCAGCATGGGAGAGTGGATCCAAAAGCTCGAGGGTTTCTGCCGCCGTCCCCATTCCATCCAGAATGGCAGGCAGGAGCTGCAGTTTTGAACCTCTGCAGGCTACAGCCTCTGCCCCAGGGATTCGGCGGGGCTTCACAGCCTGCACGTGATGGCAGACGCCGCGCTCTACCACACCAAGAGCTAGGGCAAGCACGGGGTCTCCGCCTACGCCCGCGGCATGCTCGAGGACAGCAGGCTCCAGCTTGGCTTCAACCTGCTCGACTTCTCGCGCAACATGCCAGGCGGCCTGCTCATCTACAAGGCGGACGGGACGCAGGAGATCCTCTTTGCCTCCGAGCACCGGTGCAGCATGCTCGGCTGCTCCTCGATGAAGGTCTTCTTCTGGTTCTACGGCAAGACCTTCAAGCGCTTCGTCCACCAGGACGATCTCGAGCGCGTGGAGCGGGAGATCGCCTACCAGCAGGGACTGTGCGATAACGACCACTACGACTACACGCTCTACCGCGTCATCGGCAAGGACGGGCGCTGGCACGAGTTCATCGACGTGGGCAGGCTCATACGCAACGAGTACTACGACGATGTCTACTTTGTGCTCCTAGTCGAGATGTCCGGGCGCGCGCGGAAGTACTTCCGCTTGAACATGGTGGACGAGGCGCTGGAGCAGGAGATGGCCCGAGGCGGCAGGCCGATCGCGAGGGGATCTGCCATGCCGGGGAGGACGGCGGACTGCTTGGCGCTGCGGAATGACACCGGGCAGTTTTTGCCAGAGGCGGCGATCGCGATTGCATTCGGCCGCTGTTTCTGCCGATATAAAGAGTGGAGAGAGAAAACATCTGAGGGAGGCCACCATGATCACCATCAGCGGCATGACCAGGCAGTTTAGCCTGGCCAGCTCATTTGCAAAAAAGCACGGTGCAGCGATCACCCCCGGCAGCGGCAAGTCCAAGGACGCCTCCGAGCTTGCCACCGCCATGGCGTCGCTAGGGCAGAGGCTTGAGGAGGCGCGCGCGTCCAAGGCCTCTGCGGCATCTGGCGCATCTGCCGCCTCATCCTCCTCGGAGAGCACCGGAGCTGCCGATGCCGTATTGGAGCACGAGTCGGCGATGTCCGAGGCCATAGCGCAGATAAAGGAGAACCTCTCATCGAGGCTTTCCTCATCTGAGGAGTCGCCTACCTACTCAAGGCCCACCGTGAAGGGATCATCGTCTGGCGCCTCGTCCGCGTCTTCCGCTGACTCGCTTTTAAGCGCCATCCAGAAGAAGGGCGAGCGCGACCTGATGAACGCCAAGGTGCTCAGCACCGTCCACGCCTCGGGGATCGGCGCCATCAAGGGCAGCTACACGGTAACGGTCGATCCGTCGAGCAGCAAGGTGAGCGTCGAGGCCTCGGGCGAGGGCTCGTCCTCCGAACAGGCCAAGGCCATCGAGGACGCGCTCAACGACGCCGGCATGTCGAGCACGCTCTACAGCCACATCAGGGTGAGCGCGCAGGGGCATGGCAATTCCCAGCTTGAGGATGCATCCGACGATGACTCCACCGCCTTGTCCATCTCGCTCTCCTCAGACGGCCTGCACGACTTAGGCCAGGAGAACGGCTACGGCAACGGCGACACCGCCTGGATCCAAAAACTCCAGGCAGGGCTCTAGCCAGAAGCCCGCGGGGCGCTGCAGGAGGCGCCATTGAACCAAGGCCGCGCCCGCCAAAAGGCGCGGCCTTGACATGCCTGCGGCCTCAAAAAAACGCCCTTCGTGGTGTATCCTTTGAGCATTAAAAAATTGGGATCTGCAAATGATCAAGCTAACAGGCATACACAAGACATACGTCCTTGACTCAGGGGAAGAGGTTAAGGCCCTGCGCGGCATCGACCTTGAGATCAACGACAAGGAGATCTTCGGGGTGATCGGGCTTTCCGGCGCCGGCAAGTCCACCCTCATCAGGATCATCAACATGCTCGAGCGCCCGACCTCGGGCAAGGTCGAGGTCAACGGCGTCGACCTGACCTCGCTGCCCGAGCGCAAGCTGCGCGATGAGCGCTCGAAGATCGGAATGATCTTCCAGCAGTTCAACCTGCTCTCCTCGCTCACCGTGGCCCAGAACGTGGCCTTCCCGCTGACCCTGGGCAAGAAGAAGCCCTCAGCCTCCGAGCAGAGGGCGCGCGTGATGGAGCTTTTGAAGCTCGTGGGGCTTGAGGACAAGGCCGACGTCTACCCGGCGCAGCTCTCAGGAGGGCAGAAGCAGCGCGTCGGCATCGCCAGGGCGCTTGCCACCAACCCCAAGATCCTGCTTTGCGACGAGGCCACCTCGGCGCTCGATCCCAAGACCACCGCGTCCATCCTGAAGCTCCTGACCGATCTGCGCGACCGCCTGGGGCTCACGCTCGTCATAATCACCCATCAGATGGAGGTGATAAAGGAGTGCTGCGACCGCGTCGCGGTGCTCGACGGCGGCGTGATCTCGGAGCTTGGCACCACGCTTGAGATCTTCTCAAACCCAAGGAACGAACTCACCAAGCGCCTGGTCGCCAGCGCGGTGCGCCGCGACGTGCAGGACCTCCTGGAGCAGCTGCGCTTCCACGAGGACTACGAGGAGGGCGACGGCCTGGTGGTCGAGCTGCTCTTCCTTGGCAAGAAGGCCAACGATCCGGTGATCGTGGACGTGGCGCTCAAGACCGGGGCTGCCATCAGCATCATCGGCGGCTCGATAAACCACATCCAGAAGGAGCCTCTGGGGATCCTGGTTGTGAAGATCGAAGGCGATCGCGCGACCATCGGCAAGGCGCTTGAGGAGCTCAAGGGCCGCGTGCTGAGGACCACGGTGTTCGGCTACAACGGAAAGCGCGAGGAGGGCTGAGATGGAGGATTTACTGTTATGGCTGGGGCTGCCTGAAGTCTCCGACATGCTCGCGGACCTGGGCGTGCCCGATGCGATCGCCCAGGTGAGCGAGCTTCTCATCTACGGCAGCTGCGACACCATCTACATGGTGCTCGTCGCCACCGTCATCTCCATCGTGCTCGGCGTGCCTTTGGGCGTGCTGCTGCTCGTGACCTCGAAGGGATACTTCTGGTACTCGCCGCGCTTCTACGCGGTGCTCGGCGCCATCGTGAACGCCCTGCGCTCGATCCCCTTCATCATCCTCATGGTGGCGATCATCCCGTTCACCAAGCTCCTCGTGGGCAGCTCCATCGGCACCACGGCCGCCATCGTGCCGCTGACGGTCTCGACCGTGCCGTTCCTGGGGCGCCTCGTCGAGACCTCGCTGCGCACCGTGCCCTACGGCCTCATCGAGGCCGCGCAGTCGATGGGCGCCGCCCCCGGCAAGATCATCGCCAGGGTGCTGCTGCCAGAGGCGCTGCCCGAGCTCGTGCAGAACTTCACGCTCACGCTCATCGTGATCATCGGAAGCTCGGCGATGGCCGGCACCATCGGCGGCGGCGGCCTCGGCGACATCGCCATCAGGTACGGCTACCAGCGCTTCCAGGCCGGGATCATGCTCGCAACCGTGGTGATCCTGGTGGTCATGGTCCAGCTGGCGCAGTGGATCGGCGATCGCATCACCGCCAAGGTCGATCATCGCTAGGCAAGCAAAAGCAGGACTTAAAGCAAGGGCGCCTCACGCGAAAGCGGGGGCGCCCTTGGCATTTATCAAAAAAGCGCCGTAAAACCCCGGGCTTCATCCCGGGGATATAAGGCGCCTAATCGGGGGTATTCTGGTTTTCAATGTATTGTCTGATGATAGA
>CACYPI010000094.1 GCA_902776275.1 uncultured Aeromonadales bacterium | reverse complement strand
TCTTGCATGCGGTAATTCCCGCATTTGTTGATTTCACGAACATTTTAAGGGTAAATCCACGATTCTTGCATCAGTGGGGTCGCTTCATATTGTCTGATCGCATCCATCAGTAAATGAGGTTCACCAGTCCAGTGCTGAACACTGGCACGAAGGTCAGCGCCAGCAGGCAGATGACGAGCACCGCGTAGAACGGGATGGCCTCCTTGATGAAGGTGCCCATCGGGCACTTGGTGATGGAGCACGTCACGAACATCAGCGTTCCCATCGGGGGGCTCAGCGCGCCGATGGCGAAGTTGAAGATCACGACCATTGCGAACTGGATCTCGTCGATGCCGAAGTGCTTGGCCAGCGGGGCGAGCAGCGGCACCAGGATGATCATCGCGGCGTTGCCCTCGATGAACATGCCGATGATGAGCAGGAATACGTTGACGCACAAAAGGAAGATCAACGGCGAGTTCAGGTACTCGACGAACAGCGAGGTGAGGTACTGCGGGATCTTCTCGCGGGTGAGCGCCCAGGCGAAGGCCGAGGCCGCCGCGATGATTAGCATGATCGCAGACGAGGTGAGCACGGTCTCCTTGAGGCCCTTCACCAGGTCCTTGAGGCGCATCTCCTTGTAGCAGGCGCCCAGGATCAGCGAGTAGACGATCGCCACCGAGCCGGCCTCGGTCGGGGTGAACGCGCCGATGCGGATGCCGCCGATGATGACCACGGGCAGGCACAGCGGGAGGAAGGCCCCGCGGAAGGTCTTGCCGAGGCGCTTTAATGAAGTGTCGACCTTGACCGGGCTCTTGTAGCCGCGCTTGTATGAGATGAATCCCACGAGCAGCATCAGCGCGATGCAGAGCATCACGCCCGGGCCGATGCCCGCGACGAAGAGCTTGCCGATGGAGACGTTGGCGATCGAGCCGTAGATGATCATCGCGATCCCGGGAGGGATGAGCGGGGTGATGATGGCCGAGGTTGCGACCAGCACAGAGGCGAAGGCCTTGGAGAAGCCGCGGCGCTCCATCTCCGGAACGAGCATCTTGGCCTCCATCGCCGCGTCGGCGAGGTTGGAGCCTGAGAGGCCGCCCATCAATGTGGCGACTAGCACGGTCACGTGGCCGATGCCGCCTGAGATGTTGCCGATGAGCGACTCGCAGAAGTCCACGATGCGCTTGGTGACGCCCGTGTAGTTCATGAAGACGCCCGAGCACACGAAGAACGGGATGGCCAGAAGCGGCATCGACTGAGAGCCGGCGATGACGCGCTGGGCGAAGACCATCGAGTTGATCTCAGGATGCATGAAGAAATAGGCGGCGGCGGCGGCCATGATCGCGATGAAGACCGGCGCGCGCATGAAGAGGATGACGAGCAGCAGTATTGCGCTCAATGCCATTGCTGAATCCATTTACTTTCCTCCTTCTGCCGGAGCCTTGCTAGACTCGGCCTCCGCCGCTTCCTCGGCGGTGGGCTTGGCCTTGCCTGAAAGCTGGGCGCGGGTTGAGATGGTGACCGAGACAAGCATGCTCAGGCACCCGACCACCACGGCGGAGTTGATGAACCAGTAGGGGACGTGCAGGATGTTGGTCGCCTTGTGGATCATCACCATGAGCTTGACGTTGTTGACGCCGACGTAGGCGAGGTAGGCGATGACGGCCACGCAGATCACGTAGTCGATGACCGTCACGACGCGCTGCGCGCCCTTGGGCAGCTTCTCGACGATGATCTCGACGGCGACGTGCGAGCCGTAGCGGAAGGCGGCGCCTGCCCCGAAGAAGGTCATCCAGAGGAAGCACCAGAGCTGGACTTCCTCGGCCCAGATGATCGGGCTGCCCACCAGGTAGCGCATGATGACGCCACCGAACGTGACCAGGACCATCACCACGAAGGCCGCTGCGGCGATGTAGAGGTCGAGGTCCTTTAGGTATTTCTTGGGCATGGTTCTCCTTAAAAGCCTCCCTCGCGGGAGGCTTTATGAGCTAAATCAAAGGTAGGTTGGGTTGGAGACCTGCAGGATTACTGCATGGCCTTCTTGACGGTGTCGTAGAGGCCCGGAGTCCAGTCCTTGAACTCAGGCAGGGTGTAGAACTTCTTGGAGGCCTCGATGAGTTCCTTCTTGAACTCGGGGCTGGGCTCGACCACGGTCACGCCCTCTTCCTTGAACTTCTTGAGGATGTCGGCCTCGATGCCTTCCTGCAGGCTGTTCTGGTACTCGCCGGCTTCCTTGCAGGTGTCGACCAGCATCTTCTGCTGCTCAGGGGTGAGCGAGTCGAAGAACGGGGTGCCGACGACGAGGTTGGTCACGTTGTAGACGTGGCCGTCTAAGAGCAGGTACTTGGCGACTTCGTGGAACTTGCCGTTGTAGAGCACCGCCAGCGGGTTCTCAACGCCGTCGATGGCGCCCTGCTGCAAGGCGGTGTAGACATCGCCCAATGCCATCGGGGTCGGGGTGGCGCCCAGGACCTCGAAGCCCTTGACCTGGATGACGTTGGTCGGGACGCGGATCTTCAGGCCCTTGAAGTCGGCAAGCTTGTTCACTGGCTTGGTGGTCAGGGTGTGGCGCGCGCCATAGCGCCAGTTGGCGGCGATGACCTTGAGGTGGGCGGTTTGCGCAACCTTGTCCATCTGCTCCTGGTACCAGGGCGATTCATTGAGCTTGAAGGCCTGTTCCCACGAGTCGAAGAGGAACGGCCCGAAGACGATGCCGACGTCCTTGACGCCGCGGTCATAGAAGAACGCGCCATCGGTGAGGGTGCTCACTGGCTCGCCTGCGACCATCATGTCCATGACGTCGTCCTTCGACCCCAGCTGGGAGGAAGGATAGAGCTCGATCTTCATGGTGCCCTTGGAGCGCTCCTCGAGGAGCTCCTTCCACTTGTGGCAGCCCAGGTCGAAAGGCTCGCCCGGGTTGTTGGCGTAGCCTACGCGCAATACGACTTGGTCGGCGGCGGAGGCTGCCGGGGAGAGGCTGCAGGCGGCGGCCGCGACGGCGGCGGCCATGGCGATCATCTTGAATACGCGGTTCATGTTCTGTTTCCTTATGTCCTTTTTTGATTTTGATAATTTCCATGTGCGCCAGTGCAGGGAGATGGTTTGGTTGGGATGGCCCGCCCCGGCACACAGGCGCATAGGTGCACGAACCGTGCCATATGCCGGAAGCATGTTTTTTTCAGAGGTTGCAGGAGGGGGTTGTTTCAGAATTAAACAAAATTGCGACCGCCTTGTGTTTCATCGCTTTTCAAATTGAAACACAAATTCAAGACAAGGTTCACGTTTGTCCTTGTGCCTGTCTTGGATCCAAAGGCTCATTTCAGACAGGCTGCCCGGATCCAGTGCATCAGGTTCCAGAAGGGGGCGCGGAGAGTCCAGCCTCGCGCAGGCGCCGCCAGAGCGTGGTGCGCGAAAGCCCGGTGATCTCGCACACCTCCCTGAGGCCGTGCTCCTGGCACAAGCGCGCAAGGTAGGCCTCCTCGACCTCCCTCATCGAGGCGCCCTCGCGGATCCTCAGGCTCACCGTGCCCTCCCCCGCTCCGGGCTTGAGGTCCTGGGAGAGCAGCGAGCGGAGGTTCGACGTGCTGATGGACGGCCCGTAGAAGGAGAGCGCCTCGGCGATGTTGCGCAGCTCGCGCACGTTGCCAGGCCACCCGTAGTCCATCAGAAGCCGCCTAACCCCGTCGCCTAGGACCACGGCGTACTCGGCCACGCCGCAGTAGCGCGAGAAGAACTTGCGAAAGAGGAACAGTATGTCCTCGGGCCGCTTGCGCAATGGCGGGATCGAGAGGCGCAGCACGTTCAAGCGGTAGTAGAGGTCATAGCGGAACCTGCCCTGGCGGCAAAGCTCGATGATCGGCTTGTTCGAGGCGCAGATGATGCGGATGTTGAGCGGGACCACGCTGTCGCCGCCGATGCGCATGACCTCGCGCTCCTGGATGACGCGCAGCATCTGGCTCTGCACATCGAGCGGAAGCTCGGAGACCTCGTCTAGGAAGATGGTCCCGTCCTGGGCCATCTCGAAGAGGCCCTTCTTGCCGTTCTGCCTGGCGCCGGTGAAGGCGCCGCGGGCGTAGCCGAAGAGCTCGGAGGCGACCAGGCCCTCGGGGAGCGAGGCACAGTTCATCGAGACGAAGGGGCCGCGCCGGCGGCTGCTGGCGTTGTGGATGCTCTGGGCAAAGCCCTCCTTGCCCACGCCGCTCTCCCCGAAGATCATCACCGTGGAGTCGGAGAAGGCGTACTTGCGCGCAAGCTCGACCGCATCCTCCATGCTCTTGGACTTGTAGAGGATGTCGTCGAAGGTGGACTTGGCGTAAAGCCCGCGCCCGCGCGCACCGTCGCGATCGTCCTTGCCGCCTGCGGGCGCCTGGGAGGCGCCCAGGCCCTCGATCTCCTCGATGAGCACCACGGTGCCGGTGGCCCCGCGCACGCCGAGCCTGATGCAGCGCACCAGCGTCCTGCGCCCCCGCAAGGCGAGCGGATGGGAGTAGCCGTCCGGGTGCTCGAGGCCGCCTGCAAGCAGCGGATACCAGCCGTCCTGCGGCGTGCCTTCAAGAAGGCGCCTTGCGGTGTCGTTGGCGAACACCACCTCGCGATCCTCCCCGAAGATCGCCACGCCCTCGCCGACGTGGTTGATGACGGAGTTCAAGTAGTCTATCTGGAGGTCGCGCAAGCGCGTGGCCGCCTCGATGCGCACCGCCTCGTCGAGGTACTTGGCAAGCGAGGCCTCGTTCTCGTCGATGAACTCGGAGGGGATCCCGAGGTGCCTGGCCTCCCCGGTTGCCACATAGCAGCCGGCGATGCCGTCGGAGCCTTCATCGGAGCAGCGGCGCACCGCCTGCACTATCTCCTCGGAGTTGGCGCAGGGGTGGGTGGAGATCCACGCCCCGCCAACCTGCAGCTTCACGACGCCGGGATCGATGAGGTTGTCCTGGCTCACCACCGAGATCCTGCGGCAACCGCGGTCGAGGAGCTTCTGCACCGCAGAAGCGATGTCGGCGAACGAGGCGCAGATGTCCACCACGGTGATCCCGGGGACCGAGCGCAGGGACTTCGAGGTGCCGCCGCGGGAGACCACGACGCGGGCCTCGGGGTGGCGCTTTAGCACTGCAAGGGCCAGATCGTCGTTGGCCGTCTCGACGCCGACCTCAAGCCCCTTCTCGGCGATGATGCGCCGCGCGGTCTTGGATATCGACCTGCCGGGCGCGATGACCAGGATTGCTGCGTTCTCGTTTGCCATGTGACCTCCGTGCAGCTAAGAGCTTAATACATGGGGATGATCCTTTCAGGCACGCGCCTCCCAAAGGGAGAACTTCATCTCAGGGGCCAAATTGCCCCGCGCTGCGGCATGAGACGGCGCAGTTCGATATTTGGGGCTTCATGCACTATCATTGTTCCCAGAGTTTTCCACAGCATAAGGAAGGTAATGACCGTGTCTTCTGAAGTTATCAACGATTATGGCGGGAAGAGCACCACCGCGCTGCTCCTGGGTTCAGGCGAGCTTGGCAAGGAGGTCGCCATCGAGCTTCTGCGCCTTGGCATAACCGTCGTCGCCTGCGACCGCTACGACAACGCCCCGGCCATGCAGGTGGCCCAGAAGAAGGCGGTCATCAACATGCGCGATCCCAAGGCGCTGCGCGAGCTGGTGCTCAAGGTGCGCCCGGACTACATCATCCCGGAGATCGAGGCCATCGCCACCGACCAGCTCGTGCAGCTGGAGAAGGAAGGTTTCCACGTGGTGCCAAGCGCCAACGCCGCGAACGTGACCATGAACCGCGAGGCCATCAGGACGCTCGCCGCCGAGACGCTGCAGCTGCCGACCTCGCCCTATTTCTTCGCCTCCAGCATCGACGAGGTCCGCGCCAACATCCAGAAGGTCGGCTTCCCCTGCGTGATGAAGCCGATCATGAGCTCCTCGGGCAAGGGCCAGAGCGTGCTCAAGAGCGAGGATGACATCGAGAGGTGCTTCAACTACGCCTGCGAGCACGGACGCGGCGGCATGACCCGCGTCATCGTCGAGAGCTTCGTGCACTTCGACCGCGAGATCACGCTGCTCACCGTGAGCGCCTCCGACGGCATCCACTTCTGCAAGCCCATCGGCCACCACCAGGTCAACGGCGACTACCACGAGAGCTGGCAGCCCGAGGAGCTGCCCTCCGACGTGCTGCTCGAGTGCAAGCGCATCGCCTCCACCGTGGTCTCCTCCCTAGGCGGCTACGGGATCTTCGGGGTGGAGTTCTTCATCTGCGGCGACAAGGCCATCTTCTCAGAGCTCTCCCCGCGCCCGCACGACACCGGCATGGTGACAATGATTTCCCAGGATCTCTCGGAGTTCGCGCTCCACGTGCGCGCGCTGCTCGGCCTGCCCATAGGCGAGATCACCTTCATCGGGCCGTCCGCCTCGGCGGCGGTCCTGGTCAAGGGCAAGGGCTCGCACATCGCCTACTCGAACATCGACGGCGCGCTGCGCCAGGCCCCCTGCTCGCAGGTGAGGATCTTCGGCAAGCCCGAGGTCGACGGCGAGCGCCGCATGGGCGTTTGCCTGGCCCGCGCCTCCACGGTGTCCGAGGCCCTCGATCAGGCCAAGCGCATGCGCGAGGCGCTCAAGGAAGAGGTGAAGTGAGATGGCGATGATCCCGCTCAAGCGCTACGAGACCATGGATCCCTACATCCTGGTCTCGGCTGTCAACATGCAGCTGCGCGACGAGTTCTCCTCGCTCGAGGATCTGTGCGCGGCGCAGGAGATCGACGCAAAGAAGCTCGAAGAGCGCCTCAGGAAGGCGGGCTTCAGCTACGATGAAGCGCAGCGGCAGTTCAAGTGACCTCCACCGCCCAGGGCGGCGTGCAGCTGCTGCTCCCGCTCCCTGTCACCGCGCCGCCTTGCATCATCTGCGGCGCGGTCATGCAGGAGCTCACCCCGTCGCTTGAACCTGTCTCCGAGGCCCAGGCACTCTGGGGCCGCCTCCCCGAGCGCTTCCTCCCCTCGCCAAACTACCTCTTCGCCCAGCGCATCGCCCCGGCCTTCCTGCGCGGAAGCCAGAGCCTGGCCGACTTCATAAAGCGCGTGCGCGCAAGGGTCGCCGGCAAGGTGGTACTGACCTGGAACCCCCAGTACCTCTATGATCTCGACCGCTGCGCCCGCGAGTGCTTCCAATCCCCCGATCTCACCTCCCGCATGGCGGGCATCGTGAGCCTGCGCACCGCAGCCTTTGCCTGCAACCTGCTAGGCGACTTCCCGATGTCGCCCCTGCCATCGCTTGAGCGCACATGGCAGTCGCTCGAGCACAAGGCCTACCGCGCCGTGACCCAGGTCCAGCGCCTGGGGATGCTGCGCTCGCTGGCATTGGCGCTCCACGCCAAAAACAGGAAGCTCATCTCCTACATGCTCCGCCCTGAGGATGATCGCGCAGCCTTGCTGCGCAAGGCACTCAAGGACGGCACTCCGGTGGCCGTGACCACCATCGAGGGCGACTGCGGGCTTGCGCGCGTCACCGGGGAGAACCATGGCGCCTTCAGCATGGCGCTGTGCTCCCAGGGGCTCGTGCTGCCGCTCATCTACGAACGCGCAGGCGGGATGATGGCCGCCCCTCCGGGCGTCCTGACGCCGCAGAGGCTTGCAAGGCTTCGCTATGACAGGGATTGGGCCATGCGCGCACTCTTTGGCAAGCCTCTAGGCGATCTCGCCTACCCCGCACCCAAGGCCGTAGGCGAGGATCCGGCGCGCTCGGATGCCGATCGGGCCTTCCTCTCGGATTGCTACGCCTCAGGCACGGTGCCTGAGGCTCCGCCGGGGATCTCGATGACGCTGCGCGGCAGGTACTACATGTACTTGGGCGACAACGAGCGCGGGCGCATCAGCGGCGCGGTCTACGAGCGCTACGCGCAACTCTCCTCCCAGATGATCGCAAGGCACGCGCGCGCCTACGAGCGCGAGGCCGAAGGCCTCTCAGGCTACCTCGACGAGGGCAGCGAGGAGGATCTGAGGCTCATCCAGCTCATAAGCGAGTACCCGATGACGCTTTGAAGCGCATCCTTGAGAGGATGCGCTCCTGGCCCCTGGGCACCCGCGCTGCGTGCCCGCCTTCAGCCTTCATTCCCGCCAGGGGCGCCGGCCATGCAGATGGGGTCGAACTTCTCGGTGCTCACGATGATGCTGAAGCGGTCGGACTTGGGCTTTTGGCGCTTTACCCTGATGATCCGCGATTGCAGATCGTAGTACCAGCCTTCCGCTGGAAAATCCCACGAACCTAGACCGATAATCTCACGCGGCTCGACCGCTGATCCCAGCAAGATCGACCGCAATTCTCAAGGTTCCCAAGGCCGCCGC
>CACYPI010000093.1 GCA_902776275.1 uncultured Aeromonadales bacterium | reverse complement strand
GCCGAGAAGGACTCGATCAACATCGAGTTCATCAGCGGCATTGAAAACTGGAACTACGTCATCAGGCCAAAATTATAGGTTATTTGGTGACAGTTCCTTACGCATAAGATTCAGGAATTTTGCAACAACCTCCAGCAGCGCCTTAACCGGTACTTCGTTGACGTAAATCTCCCGATCTGATGGATAACCGAATCTGTCAACGTGAAAACCTGCACTGTCTGGAGAAAATTCGACATGGATTCTGCTCATTGGCGCCCATGCTTGCGAAACAAGGCAGCGTTTGCACGGATCGAGGCTGTTGCCTGGATAAATTGCCAGGATTGGAATATCGAAAGCGCTGGCAACATGCACGACAGAGGTGTCTGGGGTGATGATCCCATCGCATAACCTCAGGAAAGCGCAGAAGCCATTGAAATCGAGCTTTGGCAGGCTGCGCACATTCGCGCTCTCTTCAATAGAGCCGGCATTGCACACGAAAAAGCAATTCCCATCCGTTTTCAAATATCCAATGATTGCTCTGGCCTGATCCTGGCTTAACGTGCTGCTGCCTTTTCTTGCCACGGCATTGAAGTAGACAAGTTTCCTTCCTCTCAAATCAAGGCTTGAGACAAAGGCATGCGCAGTTGCAATTGAATCGTCAGCCAAATGGCAGAAGGGACCGATCTGGACTTCCTTCCCGCCTGGCACGATCGCGTTGAAGATCTCGGCCATGCGGATGGACTCATGGGTGCACTTTGCAAAGTCGATATAGCCATCGTAGAGGTTCAGTCCACGCAGGTAGGAGGCCGTGCAAAGGCAGCGGCAGGACAGCCTCCTGACAAGCGCCGCCCTCAGCTCGAAGTCGCGGTTGCTTGCGTACTCGAGATCCACAAGCACATCAGGTGCAAACGCCCAGGCCCCGTCAAGCCCATTGGCGTTTTCAATGCCAAAAAGCCTGTCTCTGCTGACAAACGGAAGATGGGAGAACAACCCAAACGACGCTGTCTTCGTAAAGACGGCAACATCGATGCCGCTTTCAGCGAGCTTCTTGATGAGTCCTGCGACAAAGAGGCTGTCGCCGAACATCGGCGCCGTGACCAGCAACGCAGCCTTGCTGACCTTAGATGGGCGAGGCGCATTCCTCGGCTTTTTCAGATCAAAGCTTTTTATCTTGCGGAGCCTGTGGGCAAGGATCCGCTTGCGGTTGAGCATCCTGAAGAAGTTGAGGAATTCCATTCGAGGTTCCTGAAGCCTTGCCGCAGATGTGCAGCAAGCCTTTAAACAATCGTTAGAGGAAGAATAGCAGGGCCGCCCCAAGCAGGATCTTGTAGGCGGCAAACAGCCCCATGCCGGACTTGGAAGCGTATTTCAAGAAAAGATGGATTGAGCCGAGCGAGGCAAAGAAAGCGATGATCCCGGCAAAAAGCAGTTCCGGCCACGCCTGGGAGGCATCAGACGGACTGCGCAGCTGAATCCACTCAGGCACCATCAGCGCGCACAAGGCAGGGATCCCCAGGAGGAAGGAGAACCTCGCCGCAGCCTCGGGCCTCAAGCCCATGAAAAGCCCCGCAGTAAGCGTGATACCGGATCTGGAGGTTCCTGGCACCAGCGCAATGGCCTGGGCAAAGCCTATGACCAGCGCCTGCTGCACAGACACATGCCTGAGAGAGTCATGGCGCTCGCCTTCGATATTGAGGATATTGCGCCAGACAAGGTGGCGGTTTACGTATGATGAGAGCCAGAGCAGGACGCCTGAGCCGATGGAAGCCCAGGCAATGATCTTGGCCGCATTTATAAAGGAATAAGCGCGCTCGCCGAATGCAAGCCATGCTACCGCAGCAGGGATCGTCGCCAAAATCAGGCAATAGCCTATCTTGGCGACCGGGCCTGCCCTCTTTTTGGCGACCGACTCGATGGTGTAGCCTGCGATCTTCACGAGATCGGCAAGGTAGTATGAGACCAGCGCCAAAAGAGCCCCCAAGTGCGCGGCAAAGAGCAGTCCCGCGCTCGGAGCATCCCATCCTAGGAACTCTGATGCAAGCACCAGATGAGCACTTGCTGGAACCGGCAGGAACTCGGTGAGGCCAAGCAGGAGCGCAAGCGCGGCCGTCTCAAAGAGAGGCATCTGTATGCTTCTCAGTCCTCAGGCCAGTCGGGAGCCGGGACACTCCAGTCGATCTCGACCTTCTCGACCTTGCGCTTCTCAGGCAGGCGCGGCTCCATCTCGTTCCAGATGTCGCCGATGCGCAGCTTGAGCAGCGGGTGGATGATGTTCTGGTCGAGCTCGCACAGCGGGCAGAGCACGAACGGGTAGTCCTGGATGTCGTGGCGCGGCAGCTTGCAAGGGGTGGTGGTGACGAGATCACCGTAAAGCAGGATGTCGATGTCGAGGCGGCGCTTGACGCCGAAATTGGTGCCGTTGTTGAACATCAGCTCGGCGCCGGCCTCAGCTTCAATCACATTGATGGAGCCGAACAGATCATCGATCGGCATGTCCGTGGTGCCGCCTGCAACCATGTTGTAGTACTGCGGCTCGGCCTCGCGGACGGCGTTGCTGGCCCAGACTGACGACACCCTGAGATCGGGAATGAGTTTCTCAAGCCTTGACTTGGCAAAGCGGAGCGCATTCTCGCGGTTGAGATTAGAACCTATTCCAAAGTAAACCTTAACAGACATCGTCAGCCTCAGCAGTTACACGGTTGTCCAACACTGGCAAAACACCCACAGATCATACCCCACGGCGGCGCGCTTTGGCGCCGCGCGTGCAAATTCGTCCTGTCTTAAATCACTCCCATTCGATGGTTGCAGGCGGCTTGCCGGAGATGTCGTACACCACCCTCGAGATCCCGTTTATCTCGTTGATGATGCGGTTTGACACCTTGCCCAGAAGCTCGTAAGGTAGCTGCGCCCACCTGGCGGTCATGAAGTCCACCGTCACCACGGCCCGAAGCGAGACCACGTAGTCGTAGGTGCGGTGATCGCCCATGACGCCGACGGCTCGCACCGGGAGGAACACTGTGAAGGCCTGCGAGACCTTGTCGTACCATCCTGCGGCCCTCAGCTCCTCCATGAAGATGGCATCAGCCCTGCGCAGCAAATCGAGGTACTCGCGCTTGACCTCGCCAAGCACCCTCACCCCAAGCCCCGGACCAGGGAAGGGATGACGCATCACCATCTGGCGCGGCAGGCCGAGCTCGATGCCGATCCTGCGCACCTCGTCCTTGAAGAGCTCCCTCAGGGGCTCGACGAGCTTGAACTTGAGATCGGGGGGGAGCCCGCCCACGTTGTGGTGGGACTTGATCACCTTGGCCTTGCCAGTCTTTGCGGCGGCAGACTCGATGACGTCGGGATAGATGGTCCCCTGCGCCAGGAAGTTCACGCCCTTGAGCTTGCGCGCCTCGTCGGCAAAGACCTCGATGAAGGTCTTGCCGATGGCCTTGCGCTTCTGTTCAGGATCGGAGATGCCCTTGAGCGCTGCGAGGAACTTCTCGGAGGCGTCGGCGTACACGAAGTTGAGATCCATGCCCGCGAACATCTCCTGCACCTTCTTGCCCTCGTCAAGGCGCAAGAGGCCGTTGTCCACGAAGACGCAGGTGAGGCGGCTGCCGATGGCCTTGTGCAGGAGAAGCGCGGTCACCGAGGAGTCGACGCCGCCTGAGAGTCCCAGGAGCACCTTCTCGTCGCCAACCTCGCGCCTGATGCGTGCGACGGCATCGTCGATGATGGCGCCAGGAGTCCAGAGCTTGTGCAGGCCGCAGACCTCGATGGCAAAGCGCCTTAGGATCTCGCTGCCCTGCTTGGTGTGGGTCACCTCGGGATGGAACTGCATGCCAAAGAAGCGGCGGGCCTTGTCGGCAATGATCGCGTAGGGGCAGGTGGGAGTGGAGCCCACGATCTCAAAGCCCTCCGGCATGGCGCTCACCTTGTCGCCATGGCTCATCCAGACGTCGAGGGCCTTCTTGCCCTCATGATCTGAAAGTCCGTCGGTGAGCGGGCAGGATCCCTTGAGGTCGACCGTGGCATGGCCGTACTCGCGCTTTTGCGATCCCTCGACCGCGCCGCCCAACTGGGCTGCCATGGTCTGCAGGCCGTAGCAGATCCCAAGCACCGGCACGCCGAGCGTGAACACTATTCCAGGAGCCCTCGGGGATCCCTGCTCGGTCACCGACTCGGGGCCGCCTGAGAGGATGATCCCCTGCGGGGCGAAGGCCTTGATCTTCGCCTCGTCGGAATCAAAGGGCCAGATCTCGCAGTACACGCCGATCTCGCGGATCCTGCGGGCGATGAGCTGGGTGACCTGGGATCCGAAGTCCAGTATGAGGATCCTCTCCTCATGGATGTCTGATCTTGGCATTGCTGCCCTCCGTAGAAATTCTCACAGCGCGCATGGCGCCGCAACGGCGATGCCGCCCAGGCCGCGCGCGTGGGCGCGCAGCGAAGGCGGCATCAGTAAATGCTCACAAGCACTTTAAGGCTTAGTGGGTCTGGTAGTTCGGGGCTTCCTTGGTGATGGTCACGTCATGGACGTGGCTCTCGCGGTAGCCTGCGTTCGTGATCCTCACGAACTTGGCCTTGGTGCGAAGCTCGTCGATGGTCGCGCAACCGGTGAGGCCCATGGCCGAGCGCAGTCCGCCCATCTCCTGGTGGATGATGTCGCGCAGCGCGCCCTTGTAGGCGACGCGGCCTTCAATTCCTTCAGGCACCAGCTTGTCGGCGGCGTTGTCGGACTGGAAGTAGCGGTCGGCCGAGCCATGGGACATGGCTGCGAGCGAACCCATGCCGCGGTAGGACTTGAACGCCCTCCCCTGGTAGATCTCGATCTCGCCCGGAGCCTCCTCGGTGCCTGCGAACATCGACCCGACCATGACGCAGTTGGCGCCGGCGGCCAGGGCCTTGGCGATGTCGCCAGAGTAGCGGATACCGCCGTCGGCGATGACGGTGATGTCGGAGCCCTTGAGGGCCTCGACGGCGTTGGAGACCGCGGTCATCTGCGGCACGCCGCAGCCGGTCACGATCCTGGTGGTGCAGATGGAGCCAGGGCCGATGCCGACCTTGACCGCGCTGACGCCGGCTTCAGCCAGGGCGAGGGCGCCCTCGGCCGTGGCCACGTTGCCGCCGATGATGGGCAGGTGCGGATAGGTCTTGCGGGCCCACTTGATGCGGTCGAGCACGCCCTGCGAGTGGCCGTGGGACGAATCGATGAGCAACACGTCGACTCCGGCCTCGACCAGGGCCTGGGCGCGCTCCTCGTTGTTGCCCGGGCCAGCGCCGATGGCGGCGCCGACGCGCAGGCGGCCTAGGGCGTCGCGGCAGGCGTTGGGCTTGTTCGAGGACTTCTGGAAGTCCTTGACGGTGATGAGCCCCTTCAGGTGGAAGGTGTCGTCCACGACCAGCACCTTCTCGATGCGGTGCTTCTGCATCAGGGCCTGCACTTCCTCGCGGGTGGAGTTCTCGCGGGCGGTGATGAGCCGCTCCTTGGGGGTCATGCACTGCGAGACCTTCATGGTGTCGTCGACGACGAACCTGACGTCACGGCCGGTGATGATGCCCAGGAGGTTCTCCTGCGAGTCGACCACCGGGAAGCCGCCGAAGCCGTACTTGGCGGCCATCTGCCTGACCTCGCGGATGGTGGCGTCGGGGTGGACGGTCACCGGGCGGGTGACCATGCCGCTTTCAAAGCGCTTGACGCGGGAGACTTCCTCGGCCTGGCGCTCGATGCTCATGTTCTTGTGGATGAAGCCGATGCCGCCTTCCTGCGCCAGCGCGATGGCGAGGTTCGACTCGGTCACGGTGTCCATGGCCGAGGAGATCATCGGGATGTTCATGGTGATGTCGGAGGTCAGCCTGGTGCGCAGATCCGCAGTCGCCGGCAAGACGGTCGAGTGAGCCGGAACCAGCAGCAGATCATCAAAGGTGAGCGCTTCTTCAACTATACGCAGCATAAAGGCCTCCAAACGCAAAGCTGTAAAAATTTGATCGGACATTATACAGCACGGCCGCTATTCCAATGCGGTCGCAGAGGTGTTTTTTCCGGCGTGGAAGAATGGAAGGCGCAAAGGCCCCGGCCGATGCGGGATGGCGCGGGCATGGGCTTTTAGGATCAATGACATCAGGTATGCGCATGCCTCAGGCGCAAAGACTTTTGCCCCTGCGCACGGTATCATGGGAGTGCCGGGCTGAAGTCCCGGCATCACGTGCAAGGAGGCAGCACATGCCTGACTACAGGGGGCAGGAGCCCAAGGACGGGGATTACGCCTCGCTCATAAGCAAGCTTGACAGCGAGTCGCTCAAGGAGCTCATGAAGGGGTCCGGCGCATCCGCGCAATCAGGCCATGCGATCCAGGCCATGCTCGACGCATCGTCTGCGGCATCCGAGATGGCGTCGAGGGAAGCCTCGTCGCGCATGGCGCCGCGCAATGGCGCCTTCAAGAGCCAGGCTCCATTCAACACCTCCATGGCAAATGGCGCTGCAGGTCCAAGGAGCGCCGGGAAGCGCAGTTCATCTGGCATGAACGGCTTTGCCTACCTAGGGATAAGCCTGGCTCTTCTCATCATGCTCGTGATCTCCGGGGATCCTGAGTTTGGGATCTTCTGCGTGCTGGCCTTCGGAATAGTCACGTTTGCCTTCGCCTCGTCAAAATACTCAGCCTCCAAGAAAAACGCCCGGAGAACCAAGGGCCCGAGGCTTCCATAAGGAGATCATCTGATGTCATCCACGCTTATATGGTTCATCGCCTTCTGCGTCATCCTGGGCGCCGAGATGATCCTGGGCACCATCTACCTGCTGGCCCTTGCCGCAGGCGCCATCTGCGGGGCGCTCTGCTCGCTCGCCTTTCCCGGGACCGCGGCGCCATTTGCCGCCGCGGCGCTCGTCACCGCGCTTGGGGTCGCGATAGCCTACGCCATGAGGCGGAGATTGCGCAAGCTCGGCGGCAGCAGGAGCGCTGAGGCATCGAACCCCGACGAGGGGCGCGAGATCTCGGTGGGCAAGGTCGTGGACGGCCGCGCCCGGGTGAGCTACCGCGGCTCGACCTGGGACGCGCGCGCCATGTCAGGCGAGGAGCTCAAGCCCGGGATCTGGCTGATCGACCGCATCGACGGCACGATGCTGGTGCTGCGCCAAAAGAAAGGCCAAGGCGGCAAGGATTAGCAAAGGCGCCGCCGCAGGCGGCGTCAAACCAAGATTCAACCCAATTTGAACGGAACATACAGGACAAAGGAGCTTTCATGTTCGATTTCCTCTACTACGTCTCAGACGGCCTCGTTGCAGCCGTGATCCTGCTCGTGCTCGCCGTGATCTTCGCGGCCAAGGCCGTCAAGGTGATCCCCCAGCAGAACGCCTGGGTCATCGAGCGCTTCGGCAAGTTCAACAAGGTCTTGAACCCCGGCCTCAACTTCATCATCCCCTTCATCGACCGCGTCGCCTACAAGCACTCGCTCAAGGAGGTGCCGCTGGACACCCCCTCGCAGATCTGCATCACCCGCGACAACACCCAGCTCTCGGTCGACGGCGTGCTCTTCTTCCAGGTGACCGATCCGCAGAGGGCATCATATGGAACATCGAACTACCTGCTGGCCATAACCCAGCTTGCCCAGACCACGCTGCGCTCGGTCATCGGCCGCATGGAGCTTGACAAGACCTTCGAGGAGCGCGACGTCATAAACAACCAGGTGGTTGCGGCCATCGACGAGGCCGCCCTCAACTGGGGCGTCAAGGTGCTGCGCTACGAGATCAAGGATCTCACCCCGCCTGCGGTGATCCTCCAGGCCATGCAGCAGCAGATCACGGCTGAGCGCCAGAAGCGCGCGGTGATCGCCGAGTCGGAAGGCAAGAAGCAGGAGCAGATCAACCTCGCAGACGGCGCCCGCGATGCCGCCATCGCCAAATCAGAAGGCGAGAAGCAGTCCGAGATCAACGTCGCCGAAGGCCGCGCCCAGGCCACCCTCACCATCGCCAAGGCCACTGCCGCGGCCATCACCCAGATAGCCGAGGCCTCGCGCGGCGATGGCGGGCTCACTGCGGTGAACCTCAAGGTCGCAGAGCGCTACATCGACGCATTCTCAAACCTTGCAAAGCAGGGCAACACCCTCATCGTCCCGAACAACCTAGGCGATCTCTCAGGCATGGTCGCCTCGGTCATGAAGACCATCGAGGGAACCAAGAGCGCCAAGGCCTGAAAATGCCCTCCCCATGGCCGCAGTCCCCTGCGGCCATGGACCTTTGGGCGGCAAAGCCCGCCCCTTCAATACCGCCTTCGATTTCACAAGGATCCCTCTTTATCAAAAAAGCGCCGTAAAACCCCGGGCTTCAGCCCGGGGATATAAGGCGCCTAATCGGGGGTATTCTGGTTTTCAATGTATTGTCTGATGAT
>CACYPI010000092.1 GCA_902776275.1 uncultured Aeromonadales bacterium | reverse complement strand
AAGGCCTTTTGCAAAAAAAAATTCAGGTTTTCACGGGAATTAGATCAGATCCAGATCGCCTTTTTGCTGAAATCAGCCGCCTTTCATGCGTTCACCCTGGGCAAGCTCGGCGCGGATGCACTCCGAGGCGGTCTTGAGGGCAAAGGCGAGATCCTCGCATTCTATGTTCAAGGGCGGATTGAAGTAGAGCACATCGCCGATCGGGCGCAGCAGAAGCCCCTTTGAAAGGGCCCGGCGGTAGATGCGCCTGCCAAGCCTTAGGCTTGTGGGGAAGGGCTCCTTGGTCTTCCTGTCCCTCACAAGCTCGATGGCGTTGATGAGGCCGATGCGGCGGATCTCGCCGCACTCGTCAAGATCCGAGAACTCGCGCTCGGACTGTGCGGCAAGCCATTTTGCAGTCTCCCGCGCCTTCTCTATCACGTGATCGCGCCTTAGGATCCTCATGACCGCGAGGGCGCAGGCGCAGGCAAGCGGATTGCCCGCGTAGGTGTGGGAGTGGACGAAGGCCTTGCCAGCGCGCCAGTCGGCGTAGAAGGCCTCGTAGACCTCGTCCGTTGTGCACACCACCGACATGGGCATGTAGCCTCCGGTGATGGCCTTTGAGAGCGTCATGATGTCCGGGGTGATGCCGGCCTTCACGCACGCGAAGACCTCGCCGGTGCGGCCAAAACCCGTGGCTATCTCGTCTGCGATGAAGAGCACCCCGTGCTCATGGCACAGCGCCCGAAGCTGCCGCAAGTACTCCTCAGGGTAGATCCTCATCCCCGCCGCTCCCTGCAATAGGGGTTCTGCGATGAGGGCGGCAAGCTCATGCCCGTGCTCCTCGAGCGCCTTTCTTGCAAACTTTATGCACTCGCAGTTGCACTTCCCGCGGCGCTTGCCGCAGGGGCAGCGGAAGCAGTCGGGGGCCTGCACGTGCAGGTTGTTCATCATGAGGGGCTGGTACATCCTCGCGTAGAGGTCCATGCTCCCCACCGAGAGCGCGCCGATGGTCTCGCCGTGGTAGCCCTCCGAGAGGCAGGCAAAGCGCTTGCGCTCAGGGCGCCCCGACTGGAGCTGGTACTGGAAGGCCATCTTGAGGGCCATCTCAACCGACGAGGATCCGTTGTCGGCGAAGTTGAAGCGGGTGAGGCCCTTGGGGAGGATCTCAAGGAGCTTTTGCGCCACCTCCACCGCCCAGGGGTGGGTGAAGTCTGCGAAGATCACGTGCTCGAGCGTGCGCGCCTGATCTGCGATGGCCTCCGAGATCTCAGGGTTGCAGTGCCCAAGCAGGTTGCACCACCAGGAGCTTACCACATCGAGGATCTTCCGCCCGTCCTCGGTGTAGAGCCACGGCCCCTCTCCTCGCACCACCGCAATCGGCGGGAAGTCCTCGTAGTCCTTCATCTGCGCGGCAGGGTGCCAGATGTGCCTCAGGTCCTCCTGCACGAGCTTTGAAACTTCATGCTTCATCGAATAGCTCCTCCATCGGAACGCGGATGTCCTCGAGATCCGAAGATCTCTCCCTCACATGGGCGACCACCTCAAGGCCGGTCATCTCCTTTACCATGAGCTCGTTGTCGCGGTGCATGATGTCATCTGCGTTCCAGCGGTTGAAGATCACGCCCTTCACCGGGATCTTCCGCGCCTTCAAGTACTCATAGGTGAGCACGGTGTGGTTGATGGTTCCAAGCCCGGCGTCGGCGACGATGAGCGCGCCGATGCCAAAGCGCCTGAGGATGTCGATGTAAAAGAGCCTCCTGCCGTCCTCGTGCACGAGCGGGCAGATGATCCCGCCGGCGCCCTCGGTGAGCACGTACTCGTAGTCGCGCCCGAGGCTGCGCCAGGCCTTCTCGATCACGCCGGGATCGGGGAAGGGGCCGTCCTCGACGCGCGCGGCCAGGTGCGGCGAGAGCGGATGCTCGTAGAGGTAGGAGGCGAGCGTCCCGTCAGCCTGCGGCAGGGAGGCTGCCGCCTTCACCCGCCCGGGATCGCTCTTCTTGATGTCGAGCGTGCCGCTTGCCGCGGCCTTGTAGTAGGCAAATGAAAGCTCCTTCCTGGTGAAATAGCGGGCGATCGCCGCGCACACGCGGGTCTTGCCGACATCGGTTCCGGTGCCGGTCACGAACAGTGATTTCATCACTACCTCCTTTTTTACGGACTGGTATGTTACACCGCCTAAGGCAGTTTCAGCCCTGCAGGAGGCTTAGGATCAGGGATTTCTGGGAGTTTATCTGCTTTAAGATCGACGGCATCAGCTGCTGGAGTATCGACTGCTGCGCCAGGTTCGATGCCTCCTCTGCGTAGTCGGTGTCGCGGATGCGCGAGCGCGCGTCCTCCAGGTTCGTGCGCATGGTCGAGTTCAGGCGCAGCACCGACTCGAAGCGCTCCTGCACCCCGCCAAGCTCGCCCTGGGCCATGCTCACCTTGCCGATGACCGCGTCGATGTGCCCGAGCACGCCCTGCGCGTTGTCCTCAGTTGAAATGTCAAAGTAGCTCGACTCGGGGCCCTTTGAGATGAAGCTGCCCTGCGCCCCGGCCTTTTCAGCGAGCGCCGAGAGCGTGAAGCCTGCCGAGAGGCCTGAGATGTTGATGATGTCCCCTGCCTGGCCTGAGACCTGGATTGAGATCATGCCGTTGCGGTTTAGGAGGGTGCCTCCGGTGTGCGCGGGGTTCAACCCGCACAGCAGCCCCTTGCCAGCGTAGGTGGTGCGGCAGGCGATCCTGGTTATCTCGGCGCCAAGCTGCCTGGCCTCGGCGTTGAGCGAGGCTCGGTCTGCCGTGGTGTTCGTGCCGTTTGCCGACTGGACTGCGAGCGTGCGGATGCGCTGGAGCATGTTCTTTATCTCATCGAGCGCCCCATCGGCCGTCTGCGCCAGCGCCAGGCCGTCGTTGACGTTGCGCGAGCCCTGGACATAGCCATTTATTTCGGTGGTGAGGCGATCTGAGATCTGAAGGCCCGCCGGATCGTCGCGGGCTGAGTTGATGCGAAGCCCCGAGGACAGGCGCTCGTAGACAGTCGCAAGCGAGGCCTGGTTCCTTGAGAACGCAGCCTGAGCCGTCAGCGACTGGATGTTTGAAATGTAAAGCGCCACGAGTTCCCCGCCTCAATGAGGAGGCGCGGCATGCGCACCCCTCCGCTTCAATTAACGGCATGGGGCGCAATGCCTTAAGCACGCTGTCATAGCATGGGGAGGCCGATCACGCCTGTACTGGCGCAGAAAACCAAAAAGGCCCGGATCCTTGCGATCCGGGCCCTTTGCGTCAGGCGCCCATAGGCGCCCTCGTCAAGGCTTTTGCCTTTTCAATCAGAGCGGGCAGCCGATGCGGCGGGCGACTTCCTTGTAGCCCTCGATCACGCCGCCGAGGTTCTGGCGGAAGCGGTCCTTGTCCAGCTTCTTGCGGGTCTCCTTGTCCCAGAGCCTGCAGCCGTCCGGCGAGAACTCGTCGCCGAGGATGATGTTGCCGTCGACGTCCTTGCCGAACTCAAGCTTGTAGTCAACCAGGATCAATCCGGCCTTGTCGAAGAGGGCCTTCAAGACATCGTTTATCTTGAAGGAGAGGGACTTCATGGTGTCGATCTCCTCCTGGGTGCCCCAGCCGAAGGCCAGGATGTGGGAGTCGTTGACCATCGGATCGTGCAGCTCGTCGTCCTTGTAGAAGAACTCGAAGGTCGGCTGCTTGAGCTCAAGTCCTTCCTTCACGCCCAGGCGGCGGCAGATGGAGCCGGCGGCGACGTTGCGGACTACGCACTCGACGGGCAGCATCTTGAGCTTCTTGACCAGGCACTCGGTATCGGAAAGGAGCTTGACGGTGTGGGTCGGGATCCCGGCCTCTTCGAGCTTCTTCATGATGAAGAAGTTGAAGTGGTTGTTGGTGCGGCCCTTGTCTTCCAGCTGCTTGATGATCTTGCCGTCGAACGCGGAGGTGTCGTCGCGGTAGAGCATGATGTAGTAGTTGGGATCATCAGTGGCGAAAACCGACTTGGCCTTGCCGCGGTACAGTTCCTGCTTCTTTTCCAT
Source organism: uncultured Aeromonadales bacterium (assembly GCA_902776275.1). GTDB lineage: Bacteria > Pseudomonadota > Gammaproteobacteria > Enterobacterales > Succinivibrionaceae > Succinivibrio. Next base: position 4,417 of record CACYPI010000092.1, on the reverse strand, counting down.
TTGGTATCAGTCCTTAACTTGAGCTATCCGCGCCGAACCTGCCCTGAAGGCGGCAGCGCCGGGGCAGGTTCCCCCGTCCCGGCGCATATTCTAGCATCATGCCGCCCTCGCAAGCGGCAGGACGCGGCGCTTAATTTTGCGCGCCCGCATCCTGTGCAAGCTCGCGGGTGAGCGCCTGCGAGAAGCCGCTGTAGATGCGGTCCACGGTGCCTGCGCCAAGCGGCTTGCCGTCCTCGTCGTAGAAGGTGATGACGGTTCTGCCGTCCTCCTCGCCCACGCGGAGGGTGTACTCGCCCTCGTCGAGCGCGAACGAATCGACGCCCTGCTTGTGGAAGAGCTCGGCGTCCTGATCGTCGACATCGACGAGCAGCCTGCCGTTTGACAGCGAGAACTCCTTGATCTCCCAGTTGTACTTCGGGAGCATGCGGCGCAGCGCCGCCCAGACCGACTCGTAGTGGGCATCGGCGGTGATGGCCTCGTCGCCGTTGTGATCCTTGCCAAGCGAGACCGCAGCGTTGCTGGCGGTGGCGCCCTCCTCCGATGAGCCGTCAAGCACGTGGATGATGGCGTTGGAGAAGCCCATCGCAAAGCGCTCCTGCTCGATGGGGTTGAGCACATCCTCGATGTTGCGCCCCGAGAGCGGGAGTATGGTCATCGACCCGATGAGGGTCGAGGCGATGCCGAGCTCGCCGTTGGCATTGCGGCCGATGCGGATGCGGTAGACCTGGCGGTACTTCATGGCGCCGGCTGACAGATCGCCCGGGCCATAGGGGGCGCCGAACTCGTTGAAGTCGCGCACGGCGGTGGTAAGCGAGTAGCTGTCAGCCGAGACCTTGCCCGCGCCGATGCCCATCTTCTTGAGCACCGTGCCCAGGAGCTTCCAGGCGTCGGCCTCGGAGTTGACCCCGTGCTCGCCGCCCTGCTCGAACCAGACTATGGCCTCGCCGTTAGTCCACTGGGAGTGGATGCCCATGTCAGAGCGCAAAGGCGCCACCGGCGCGCGAATGTCGAGATCGTCGCCCACCGGGTACTTCATCGCCTGCTTGGAGATCGGCGGCACCTCCATGGACGGATCGGTCTTGGGATCCTCAAGCCCGGCCGGAACCCTCAGGGCCCCGCCGTGCTGCCTGGCCTCGCCGATCTTCTCAAAGCCGGTGGGCTCGCGGGCGTTGTCGTCGATCCCTCCGAGGTAGTACTCCCAGTATTCCTTGACGGTAGCGCAGCCTGAAAGCTGCATTAAAAGCGCAGCGCAGGCTGAAACGGCCAGGATCCTTCCGGCCTTTGAATGACGGGGCATCGTGTGTTCTCCAGTTGCAAGCCTCCCTGATAAAGGAGGCGCCCTGCTCCTGCAGGGGCGCAAAGCCCCTGCATCGCAAGGCGGCGGAGGAAGGGAAGCCCTTCCCACTGCCGCCTGCCATTATATACGCGCCGCAAAGCCCGCCGGGCCCTGGCGGCGCAAGCATCAGCGATCCTGCTCGGCGGCATCCTCAGCTGGCTGCAGAAGGGGCTTTTGCAGGTAGTTGAACAGGTTGGTGCTGACCATGTTGAGCACTTCCTTGATGGAGCTCAGCTCGGGATCGTAGGCGTTGATGTACTGCGGCTCCGAGTCGGGCTCGTAGTAGCAGACGCTCGAAAACACGGCGTCGACGTCGGTGTCCGAGAGCGTCAGCGAGCAGCGGAAGTCCACCATGCGCTCGACCCCGGCCTGGGCCAGGAGTGGATCCTTCATGATCTTGCGGAAGTTGATGACGCCCATCGAGCGGTCTTCCAGGAAGATCTTCTGGGGATGCACGCCAGCCTTCACCCAATGGACGGCCTTGTCGTAGGCACGCTCGAGCTGGGTGTCGGAGTGGTAGGTGAAAGCCACTTCATAGTCGCTCCCCGGAGGCGGGGCCATGTTCTCTTCATCCCTGCCGGCATCGTCTTCAATATTGTCAGACATGTTCATGCTCCTTTGGGTTCATCAGTTGATTGCTTTGCTTGCTCATACCCCGGCCTTGCGGGTTTCGCGCAAAGCCACGGTGAGGTTGAATACCGGGGCGCCGGGCTTGGAGTGCTTGCTGTCGGCGCAGAAATAGCCCTGACGCTCGAACTGGAAGCTGTCCCCGGGCTTGGCGTCCTTGAGGCCCTTCTCAAGCGCGGCGTCGGAAATCACGGTCTTGGAATCGGTGTCCACGGTTGCAAGGAAGTCCTCGGCAGCCCCCGGGTTTGGCACCTTGAAGAGGTTGCGATAGAGGATCACGGTTCCGCGCAGGCAGTCGGCAGCGTCGACCCAGTGGATGACTCCCTTGGGCTTGTGGCCCTCGACGTTGGCGTTGAAGGAGCCCGGGATCGCCTCGCAGTGCACGCAGGTGACCCTGCCTTCAGCGTCCTTCTCGCAGGAGACGGCCTTGACGATGCAGGCGTTGCGCAGCCTGACCTCGTGCCCGAGCTTCAGGCGCTTGAACTGCTTGTTGGCCTCCTCGCGGAAGTCCTCATCCTCGATGAAGAGCTCGCGGCCGAACGGCGCCTTGCGCTCCCCCATCTCCGGGCGCTCGGGGTGGTTCTGGCATGTGACCTCGGTTGCGTCGATGCCTTCCTGCCCGTAGTTGTCGATGACCAGGCGCAGCGGATGCAGCACCGCCATGGCGCGCCTGGCGTTCCTGTTGAGATCCTCGCGCACGCAGGACTCGAGCGCCGACATCTCGATGACGTTCTCCTGCTTGGTCACGCCGATGCGGCGGCAGAACTCGCGGATGGACGCGGGGGTGTAGCCGCGGCGGCGCAGGCCCGAGATCGTGGTCAGGCGGGGATCGTCCCAGCCGTCCACGAGGCCCTTCTCGACGAGCAGGTTGAGCTTGCGCTTGGAGGTGATGGAGTACTCGAGGTTCAGGCGGCTCATCTCGTACTGGTGGGGCCGATGCTCGTGGTCGATGGAGATGTGGTCGAGCACCCAGTCGTACAGCCTGCGGTTGTCCTGGAACTCGAGCGTGCAGATGGAGTGGGTGATCCCCTCGATGGCGTCGGAGATGCAGTGCGTGAAGTCGTACATCGGGTAGATGCACCACTTGTCCCCGGTGAGCTCGTGGGTCGCGAAGCGGATGCGGTAGATCACCGGATCGCGCATGCACATGAACGGGGAGGCCATGTCGATCTTCGCGCGCAGGCAGGCCTTGCCTTCCTCGAAGCCGCCGTCGCGCATCTTCTCAAAAAGCCTCAGGTTCTCCTCGGGGGAGCGGTTGCGATAGGGGCTCTCGACGCCAGGCTTGGTCAGCGTGCCGCGGGTGTCGTGGATCTGCTCGGGGCTCTGCTCGTCCACATAGGCGAGGCCCTTGCCGATGAGCTCGACGGCGAAGCCGTAGAGCTTGTCGAAGTAGTCGGAGGAGTGGCACAGGTTGTCCCACTTGAAGCCAAGCCACTGCACGTCGCGCTTTATGGATTCGACGTACTCCATGTCCTCCTTGACGGGGTTGGTGTCGTCAAAGCGCATGTTGCAGGTGCCGTGGTAGTCGCGGGCCAGCCCGAAATTCAGGCAGATGGACTTCGCGTGCCCGATGTGCAGGTAGCCGTTCGGCTCAGGCGGGAACCTGGTCGCGACATGGTCGACCCTGCCTGCCTTGAGGTCATCGTCGATGATGTCGGTAATGAAATTGCGGGGGATCCTCTCCCCGGCGTTCTCCGCTTCGCTCATTCTCCACTCCACGCAAGGCTTAATTTTTTCATTTTGAAAAGATTTTAGCAAAGGGATGCGGAGCACTCAATTTTTTTGCCGGTTTACGGTTCCAATAAGTTGAAACAAAAGGCAATTCCGGCATGGAATTAATTGGTGAAAAAGCCTGCGCGCGTGAGGCGAAACTTGCCATTTCGATGCTAGAATACGTCACCTGAAAAAAGGGGCTACGGCTCCCGACACGAATGAGGACAGCCAAATGAGCTTTGAATCTGAAAAGCCTTTCAACGATTTCCAGCACTTTGCCCGCGGGATCCGCCGCAGCGGCGACTTCACCATCAAAGAGTCCGAGCTCCTCGAGAGGTGCGGCTGGGCGATGATGGAACTCTACAAGGGAACGCGCAAGCCCAAGGACAAGGCCGAGAAGGTTTTCCTGGAGCAGCTCAACGGCGACGAGGTGATCACCGACCACAACGCCAAGGTCTTCAGCAAGTACTTGAAGGTGATCCGCCCACGCCACCTGCACCGCCTGTGCTCGGTTGGCAGCGACGACAACATCGCCTCGCTCGCAGGCGGCAGCTCCAGCTCCGACGAGGGCGGCTCCATCGACGAGTAAGGCTCAGCGCCATCAAATTCAGAAAGGGCGCGTCTGGGAAACCAGCCGCGCCCTTTCAGACAATATGAAGCGACCCCACTGATGCAAAAATCGTGGATTTACCCTTAAAATGTCTGTGAAATCAACAAATGCGGGAATTACCGCATGCAAGA
>CACYPI010000091.1 GCA_902776275.1 uncultured Aeromonadales bacterium | reverse complement strand
GTTCTACGGGCAGGAGGGGAAGTTCGAAACCGCGCAGGATCTGATCGACGCCATGCCGGAGATGATCCGCTGGTACAACGAGGAGCGGATCAGCAAGCGCACAGGCTGGAAGTCCCCTGCTGCCTACGCAGCTGAATATGACAGTGCCCGCCAGCTGGCGGGCACTGTGGGAAAAGTTTAAACTCAAAAAACGAAGTGTCTAAACTTTACGGGTCAGTCTACAGGCCCCCTTCTTGTGAAAGAGCGCTGTTACTTCACATGCTTTGAGATCTTGGAGTGGAGCTTGCGTTTGAGCCAGACTGCCAGCACCACGAGGAGCACGAGGCCCAGGCCTGCGTATATCGCCGACTGCACGTCGTGGACGTAGGACATCAGAAGTTCGCGGTTGTCTGCAAAGAAGTAGCCCAGGTAGATCCAGACCGGCACCGAGATCATCGCGGCGAAGCCGTCCATGAGGATGAAAACGTGGTAGGGGATGCGGCGGCTCATGCCGGCTGCCAGGAAGATGGGCGAGCGCAGCCCCGGCAGGAAGCGCGCCACGAAGAGCACGCCCAGGCCGTACTGCTTGAACTTGCGCTGGATCTGGGAGAAGCGCCTGGGCGAGAGGATCTTGCGGAAGGTGCGGATGCGCTGGATCCGGTAGCCGAAGATCCTGCCTCCTAAAAACATCGTGCTGTCGCCTATGAGCACGCCTGCGATGCCTACGGCGAACATGATGTGCGGGTTCACCTCGGGGTAGAGGCCTGCGATGACGCCGCCTGAGACCAATGTGATGTCCTCGGGCACCGGCACGCCCAGGCCGCAGAGGATCAGGCAGGAGAACACGGCGATGTAGCCGTACTGGGTGAAGAAGCTAACTAGGAAATCGAGCACTGTCCTTGAACCGGGAATCTTCCAATTGGGAAATGCATGTAAGCGGCGGGGGACATTATATCAAAATGCCCCGCCGCTCCCAGCTTTCAAAATGATCCGCAAGGCAATTCAATCCCGCGCCGGGACGGCGCCCAAGAAGCCTTCCTGGCGCCAGGCCTCGTAGGAGACCACCGCAACCGAGTTCGAGAGGTTCATGCAGCGGCTGCCCCCGACCATCGGGATGCGCACCCGAAGCTCAGGCGGCACCAGGGCGTAGACCTCGGAGGATAGCCCCTCCTTCTCCCTCCCGAAGATCACGTAGTCCCCATCCTGGAACTTGAAGCTCTTAAGGGATGAGTGCCCGTGCGCGGTCGCCGCAACGAGGCGGCGCGGGCGCTCGCGCTCCATGAAGGACTTGAGGTTCACGTGCACCGTGACGTTCACTATCTCGCGGTAGTCCAGCCCCGCGCGGCGCAGCCTCGCGTCGTCCATCACGAAGGCCATCGGGCCTATCATGTGGAGCCTCGCCCCGAAGTTCACGCAGAGCCTCATGATGTTGCCGGCGTTGCCCGGCATCTCGGGGCGGTAGAGCACTATGTCGATCATCGGATCCTCGCTAAGACCAAGGCGCTATCCCTGCCGGCCGCCAAATTGCGGCGGCCGGCCTTTAGGTGTTACCATTCGCCCGGACAGAATAGAACAAAAACTGCAGCAACACGTCAAGTCCAACCAGTTCAACACAAGAAGGCAGGGAGAGCCGGGAAGCGGAGGGAAAATGAACATCAACCCACAGCGGGGGCGCGGCGGCAGCGGCACCCTCAGGGCCGTCGCGCTCTCTGCAGGAGCGGCCGCGGCGCTAGGCTGCGAGTACCTCCTGGCCTCATCCCACGACAGGGATCAGAGCGCCATCTCAGGCGAGCTCCTAAACGGCGGCGCAGCCGCCGAGCCAGGCGGGCTGACGGCCTGGCTCTTCAACTATTTTGGCAACGTCTCCTACTTCTTCCCGCTGCTTCTGGTGTTCTTCGCCTGGCAGCTCTCAAAGGGCCGCCTGAGCCTGCGCCAGACCGATTTCTTCACGGTGGGCATCAGGCTCTTAGGCTTCAACGTCCTGCTCATGGGGCTCTGCGCCCTGATGTCCTCGCTCTTCGTCGCAGGCGCGACCGGCGCAGGCGGGATCCTGGGCGATTTCCTCAACATCCTCTTTTTCAGCAAGATCCCGCGCCCGGTCGCGCCATTGGCGCCGATCCTCCTTACCATGGCCGGGGTCATGATGTTCTTCGCGCACTCGCCGTGGTGGTTCTGCGATCGCATCGGCGAGGGCGTGATGAGGCTGCTGCGCATCGACAAGGGCGAGGCTGCGGCAAAGGATCAGGAAGAGAGCGCCAAGGCGGAGCCCAAGGCCGATCCTGCGATGGCGGCGTCAGGCACCCTGCGCCTTGAGAGGCGCAGGCAGAAGAGGGAGGCCGCGAAGGCCCCCGAGCCTCCGCGCAGCTTCGATGGCAAGGACGGCGGCTTTGTGAGCTACACCTCAGGCGTAAGCCCCGAGGACGCCCCCATCGGAGCAGCCCCGGCCCCTGCGCCCAAGCAGAAGCCCGCGCCCGAGCCCCAGCATGGGCGGGTCGAGCCGAGCTTCGGCCCCGTTCCCAATCGATCGGGCTTTGGCCACCCGGACGGCGGCGCGCTGCAAAAGGAGCGCATGCCCGGCGAGGCAGCAGCGGACGATCCGCGCATCGGAGCGACCAGGATCACCATCGAGCGCCGCGGCGGCGCGGCGAGCGCCGCGCCTTCGCCGTATGAAGGCGCTGCGATGCAGGGCAGGGCGCCGGAGGCCAACTATGCTCAGGGATCCATGGCGCAGCCCTCAGGCGCAGGCAGAGCAGAACCAGAAGCTCAAGGCCCTGCCACCATCATAAGCCGCGCCCCAGAGGCGCCGTACTCCGATCCTTATGCGGCATCGGGTGCGGCGGCAGCTCAGGCTCCTGCGGATCAATTCCAAGGATCCCAAGGCCTTCAGGAACCGGCTTACGCAAATGCCAGCCAGCAATACCAGGATGAACGTGCTCAGGACAGGCAGGATCCTGATGAAGGCGGGGCGCGCACCATCATCACGATGGGCGGCGGCCAGGATGCTCTGGCGCCTCAAGCGCCTGAGGAGCGCCGGGCTGAGAGCGACGGACCGGTCTATCAGGCAGGCGCCCCAGGCGTCAAGAGCGAGACCGTGGGCAACCCCGAGGGCCGCGGCGAGGTCAGCACCGTGATCACCCGCGGCGACAGCGTCACCCGCATGCAGTTTGGGCAGCACGTCGACGACTTTCGCGGCGGCGATGGCAGGCAGGGCGGCTCCTACACCGAGCGCGACAGCATGGCCTCGATCCCCCCTGACACCGGCACGCTCATGGACGAGCGCATGGACGGCGCCGGGGCAGGGCCGATCGCCATGGAGGAAGGCGGCTTCACTGTGACTCCCTACGGCGAGGACGGACAGCCTCGCGATGCATCCTCCCGCGAGGGGATCGGCTCCATGAGGCTTAAGGAGAAGGAGGCCCCGATCTCCGAGAAGGACCGCGACTTCGCCTCCTCGTTCACCGGCGCCACCCGCGGATTGCACGGCGCCCCGGAGAGCGTCCATGAGGCAGCCCCCATGCAGGGCGCGCCTGAAGTATCAGGCCAGGAAAGCCCGGCCCAGGGGCAGGGGCAGGGCCTTGCGCAGGCAGGTCGCGTGAGCGCAGGTAAGCCTTGCGTCCAGGCGGCAGGAACTGAGGCTGGAGATAACGCCATGCAGCATGGCGCCGCGTTAGAGCCCAGCGACGAGGAGCGCGCGGCCTTCGCAAGCGCCGCAGACGATCCTGAGAATGCCGCCGAGGGCTTTGGCAGCTACGATCCTGAGGATGACTGCGAGGATCTCCAAGAAAGCCTCGGACAGGGCGGCGATGAAGCCAGCGCAAGCTCTGATGACTCAGGCGATGCAGGCTCGCCGGAGGAGCCCCAGGCTGGCAGCGCCCAGCAGGAGCCACCGCATGCGGACATCCACAAGTTTGCAACAAGCGAGTACCAGAGCTCGATGATCACGGTCCCGGGCAACAGCGAGCCTGAGGATCCGTGGCGTCCGCCGTTCTCGCTCCTTGAGAGCAGCGATCCCGCCTCCCAGGGCGACGCCTCCGGAGCCGAGGCGCGGCAGACTGCCGAGGCCATCGACAAGTGCCTGCGGGAGTTCGGGGTGGACGCCAGGGTCGTGGACTACGAGCCGGGCCCGGTCATCACCTGCTTCCACCTGCTGCCGGGCGTGGGCACCCGCATCTCGAAGATAGCCAACCTCCAGCCTGACATGTGCCGCGTGCTCGGTACCCCGAACCTCAGGGTCATCGACACCATCAGGGGCACCCAGCACATCGGGCTTGAGGTCCCCAACGCCCACCGCAAGACCATCTCGATGCGCGAAGTGGTCGAGAGCGAGGCCTTCGTCCATACCAAGGCCGCGCTGCCGCTGTGCCTGGGCGAGAACACCGTGGGCGAGCCGGTGGTCGCGGATCTCGCGACCGCCCCGCACCTGCTAATCGCAGGCACCACGGGCTCGGGCAAGTCCATCGGCATCAACGGCATGCTGCTCTCGCTTTTGCTCTCGCGCTCGCCCTCGGAGATGCGCCTCATCCTGGTCGATCCCAAGCAGGTCGAGTTCGCGCTCTACGAGGGGCTGCCGCACTTAATCTGCCCGGTGATCTCAGAGCCCAAGGAGACCATGGCCGCGCTCGAGTGGTGCGTGGCCGAGATGGACCGCCGCTACGGGATCCTCTCGGCGATGAGGGTGCGCTCGCTCTCCGAGTACAACGCCTACATCCGCGCCCAGAACGCCCAGGGCCGCCTGGTCTACGATCCCGCCTGGAGTGCCGACATGGGCGGCAGCCCCTCGCAGATGAAGCCGCTGCCGACCATCGTCATGGTCATCGACGAGTTTGCCGATCTCATGCAGGCCTTCGACGGCAGGCGCAACGGCAAGGGCGGGCCGGCGCCTGACATGCTGGTGCAGCGCATCGCCCAGAAGGCCCGCGCCGCCGGGATCCACCTGATGCTCGCCACCCAGTCCCCGCGCAGCGACGTCATCACCGGCACCTTGAAGAGCAACCTGCCCTCGCGCATCGCCTACACCGTGGGCAGCGCGCTCGACTCGCGCGTGATCCTGGACTCAGCGGGCGCCGAGAACCTCCTGGGCTACGGAGACCTGCTCGCGAGCATCCAGCATCTGAACCGCTCGCAGATCTTCCGCGCGCACGGGCCGTTTGCACGCAACGAGGAGGTCGAGGCGGTGGTCGGCGCCTGGAAGGATCACTGCGGCGATCCGCAGTACGTCCAGGGCGTCACCGACTACCACGACGAGGAGGAGGACGAGAGCATGCAGGACGACGGATCGCAGGGCCAGGGCAGGCGCGACGAGCTTTACGACCGGGTGCTCGCCCACGTGCGCGACTACCAGAACGAGAACGGCGGGAGGACCCCGTCCATCACCTCGCTCCAGGTGGCCTTCGGCATCGGCTACCCCCGCGCCAAGAAGATCCTCGCCCAGATGAACAAGGCAGGCGACATCTGACAAGGCCCCCAGGCTCCATGGCGCTATCTGTGAAGTGATGAAGACAGGGCCTGAGGCTGAAGGCGGATGTTCCCGCAAGGGCAAAGCGCTAATAGAATGAGGGCATGCCGCAGGTGCTGCGGCATGCCCTTTAGGACTTATTAAATGCCCCGCCGGGGCGGGAGGCCGTCATGGCTCAAGCACAAAGGCTCATCGATGAACACAAGGCAGGCATGAGCGCCTGCGCCCGCCTTGCAGGGCGGCTTGCAAGGAAGGCGCTTATCGCGGCGGCCATAGCCGCATCTTTAAGCGCCTGCGCGCTTGCAGACGATGCTGCCTCGCTCAAGGACAAGATCTTCGCGTTCGACGAGCTCTCGGCGGACTTCAGCGCGACCACCCAGAAGGCCGGCGGCGGCGTGCAGTCATCCTCGGGCACCATCGCGTTAAAGCGTCCCGGCAGCCTCATGATGCACACGGTGAAGCCCGACGAGCTCATGCTCTTCACCAAGGGCGATGAGGTCTGCTACTACGATCCCTTCGTAAACCAGCTGACCATCTTCTCAAAGTCGCAGTCCTACTCCTCGCCGTTCATGCTGCTGGCGACAAAGGACGAGAAGGCCTGGGGCGCGTACGACGTGAAGCGCGACGGCGGCACATGGACCCTCAAGGCCAAGCACCCCAAGGACGTCAAGTCCATGGAGATAAGCTTCGACGGCAGCGCCATCAAGTCATTGAAGCTTCACATGAAGGACGGCACCACCTCAAGCTACGAGCTCTCGTCGCTGAAGCCCTCCGTGGCCAAGGGCGCCTTCGACGTTGAGATCCCGTCGGATGCGGAGATCGACGATGAGCGCGGGGCAGACTGACCTCTTCTCGCCAGGCGCCGCGGGGGAGGCGCAAGCCTCACCTGCAGGCGCCCTGGCGCCTGATGAGGACGACGCCTTCGCGCCGCTTGCCGCGCGCATGCGCCCGCGCACGCTAGACGAGTACATAGGCCAGGAGCACATCCTGGGAGAGGGCAAGCCGCTTAGGCAGGCGCTTGAGCGCGGGCAGTGCTACTCGATGATCCTCTGGGGCCCGCCAGGGTCTGGCAAGACCACGCTGGCGCTGCTCTTTGCGCGCAAGTGCAACGCCGTGCTCGAGCAGATCCCCGCCGTCACCTCCGGGGTCAGGGAGATCCGCGAGGCGGTCGCCCGCGCCCGCGACCGCAAGGCGCGCGGGGTGAGGACGCTTTTGTTCGTGGACGAGGTGCACCGATTCAACCGCTCCCAGCAGGACGCCTTCCTCCCCCACATCGAGGACGGCACGGTGATCTTCATCGGGGCGACCACCGAGAACCCATCGTTCAACGTCAACAAGGCGCTGCTCTCAAGGGCCAGGGTCTATGTGCTAAGGCCCCTATCGCATGAGGATCTCCTAAAGCTTGCTGACCTGGCGTTAAAGTCCGAGCGCGGGCTTTTGAAGGAGAACCTGAGGCTTGCCGACCACGTCGCCAACGCCATGGCCGATCTCGCCTTCGGGGACGCCCGGCTCATGCTCAACATGCTCGAGATGTGCGCCGATCTCGCAGCCCCGATGAAGGACGGGTCCAAGCTCGTCACCATGACGATCTTAGGCGCAGTGGCCGGCAGGCGCAGCATCGCCTACGACAAGGGCGGGGACGCCTACTACGATCTCATCTCGGCCTTCCACAAGTCGGTGCGCGGCAGCGCCCCCGATGCGGCGCTCTACTGGTACTCGAGGATCCTCGAGGCAGGAGGGGATCCGCTCTATGTCGCGCGCAGGCTGCTTGCCATCGCGACCGAGGACGTCGGGCTTGCCGATCCCCACGCCATGCAGGTGGCGCTCAACGCCTGGGACATCTACGAGCGCGTGGGCAGCGCCGAGGGCGAGCGGGCGATCGCCGAGGCGGCGGTGTACCTGGCGCTCGCCCCCAAGAGCAACCACCTCTACAACGCCTTCCACCGCGCCCGCGAGGACGCCCGGAGGACCGGCACCGAGGAGGTGCCGCTCTACCTGAGGAACGCCCCGACCAAGCTCATGGACGATCTCGGCTACCACAAGGGCTACCGCTACGCCCACGATTACGAGGGGGCCTACGCCGCAGGCGAGTGCTTCTTTCCGGAAAGTCTTGCCGGCACCGTCTACTACACTCCATCCTCAAGAGGATTCGAGTCAAAGCTTGCGCAAAAGGAGCAGTACCTCCGGGAGCGCGACGGTCTTGCCAGGGATCCGCGCCATCAAAAAGGCTTCATCGGAGAGAAAACCAAGCACAAGGGCGGTGAGGATGCGTACTGAACCATGTGCTTGCCTTGCGTGACCTCATGAGAAGGCAAAGGCGGTATCAAGCCTCGCGCCGCCTCCTTGTCCGCCTAGCCTTGTGACGCGCGCCCATGTCATGAATGTGATTCATTTGAAGAATGCGTCTTCGGGTTTTTCTCTCATCCAAAGGCTGTTGAAGAGACCGCAAATGTTAAATAATATCTCTATAATTCAAATAACTTTGCTATAATATCGGCATTGGCGCAACGCCGCTCCCCCAGGCCAGGCGGGGATTGTTCTAGAGGTGGAAGAACATGCAGGAGCAGAAAAGGATCAAGGCCGGCACCGAGGATTTCGAAAGGCTCATCTCCTCAAACGGCTACTACGTGGACAAGACCAGGTTCCTGCGGCCGCTGCTTGAGGACACGGGCGATGTCGCGCTGTTCACAAGGCCCCGGCGCTTCGGCAAGACCCTGACGATGACCATGCTCCGGGACTTTCTGAAGGTCGACCGCGAAAAACCCGGCAGCACCAAGTTCCAGGAGCGCCTGTTCAAGGGGCTTGACGTCATGGAGGACCGCGGGCTGTGCGAAAGGTTCATGGGGCAGCACCCGGTCATCTTCATCACGCTCAAGGACGTTGCAGGCGAGAATTTTGCAGATGCCGTCGACAGGCTTGCCGACTCCGTGTCGGCTATTGCCGGCGACTTCGACTTCCTTCAGGACAGCCTGGAGCTTTCAGAGGAGAACAAGCGCATTCTTGCAAAGCTCATGAACAAGGACGCGCTGCTGTCAGAACCCACCCTGGGCACGCTCAAGTCATCGCTCTC
>CACYPI010000090.1 GCA_902776275.1 uncultured Aeromonadales bacterium | reverse complement strand
CATCGCGTTCTTCGACCGCGGAGCCTGCGTCGAGTTCAAGGCCCTGAAGGGATATGAAGCGAAAAATGGCAATCCATCCTTTCGCCAGGAAACGTCGTAGATCGCTTTCTTAGGAGCCGGAAAGGCGCCCAGGCCTTGCCGCACAGCCATTTCAGCCCGAAAACTGAAATGCAAAAGTAGAGTGCGTTACAGAGTTGTATGGCCGCCTGTGGCGGACCCCGGCAAAGCTCGGCACGCACCTTAGCTGCAGGTATTTCGTCTACTTACGATCCTGAGGTCAGGCGCTTCTCCTCGATCAGCCCCGACATCCAAGGGCTGGTGGTCGAAGCAGACAGCTTTCCCGAACTCAAAGAAGATACCAAGGACGCAGCCAGGATCCTTGTAGCTGACATGCTGTTCCCTGGGCAAAAGCCGTACGGCAAAGAGCCTGCGCTGGCACTAAAAGGCGAGGGGCATCTGGCCTGATGAAGGCTTTTGCAAACTGATCATCGCCATGCTCAAAAGCACGGCTAGGAGACCAACTGCGGCGCGTCCTTTAAGAAGCAGCGGGGTAGTGGGACGTTAAGGCGCAGGAGAAGAAGCGCAAGAGGATCTGGCTCTGCGCCTGCCGCAACCAGGATTTGGTCCGTTTAGCAAAAAGTGATCCCAAGGATGCGCGGGAAAGCTGAGAATGCGATCCTGGCGGCATGATTAAGCCCTGATTTCCCAGCATTGCCTAACGATGGCAGGCCAGTACTCTCAGGGCGAGTACGTGGTGTTTCGGGCTTTAAAAGGTCTCCTGCCTATTCTTCCTTAAATTTGCCAAGTGCCTCGTTATTCTCATTGGCATCAGCGCGAGGCGACGAGCTTATCGTTGTGCAGATCGCGCTTGTAGGCCTTGATGTTGGCGGCAAAGCGCTGGCGGTCGGCGGCGGCCACGCTGTCCTGGACTCCGGTCAGGCGCACGCGCATCGCGTTGACCGGCCTGCCGTTGATCCTCAGCTCATAGTGCAGGTGCGGGCCGGTCGAGAGGCCGGTGTTGCCCGAGCGGGCGATGGTGGTGCCCATCCTCACGTTCTGGCCCTGGCGCACCATGAGCTTGGAGAGGTGCATGTAGACGGTTGAGTAGGCGCCGCGGTGGCGGAGCACGATGTAGTAGCCGGTGGAGCGGGTGAAGGCGGCCTTCACGACCACGCCGTCGGCAGGGGCCATGACCGGGGTGCCGATCGGCATGCCGAAGTCGGTGCCATAGTGCGGCCTGGTCACGCCGGTGACCGGGTGGACGCGGGCGGGGTTGAAGGGCGAAGTGATGTTGACGCGGCCCTGGAACGGGAAGCGCCTGAAGCCGCCCGAGCTCTTGGAGTTGAGCCCGCGCTCGTCGTAGAACTTGCCGTCCTTGGAGTTCAGGAAGGACGAGACGCTGCGGCCCTGGAGCGAGAACTCCACGGCGCTGATCCTGCCCTTGCCGCCCTTGTCGGTGTAAAGCACGCGCACGGTGTCACCGGCGCGCACGTTGCGCGAGAACTGGATGCGCCCCTTGAACATGGCGAGGATCTGGTTTATCTCGCCGTAGCTCACGCCGGCGCGGTTGGCAGCCGACGAGAAGGAATCGCCCTTGCCCATCTTGACGACGACGAGCCTGCCGCGGGATTGGCGCGGGTCGAGCTTGGGCTCGGCTTTCTCCGCCTTGGCGTCCTTGGCCAGCATGGCCTGGGCCTTGTCCTTGCCATTCTCCTGCGCCGCGGCCTTCTTGTCCTCCTTCTCGGCATCCTTGGCCGCAGCGGCGATCTCGGAGGGCTTAACCGCCTCGGTGATCTCGCCATCCTTGAGGTGGGAGCCTAAGGGCTCAATCACGTAGTCGAAGCTGTCCTTGTCGGGATCGGTCCTGTAGAACCTGATCTGCTGCTTCTTGCCAAAGGGCTTGACGAAGGCCATCAGGCGGCTCTGGTCGTCGAGCAGGAAGGAGATGTGCTCGCCTAAGGCAAGCGAGTTGACCTCGCTTGCAACCTTCTTGTTGTCGAGGATCGCCATGGTGACCGCAGGAGGGATGTTGAGGTCCGAGAAGATCGACGAGATGGTGTCGCCCTTCTGCACGTCCTCCTCGTACCACTTGAGCTCGACCTGGGTCTTGTCGCCGTTGTCGCGGGCGGCGAGATCCCTCACCTCGCGATCCATCGCGTCGTCGGAGTCCGAGAGCGCGCCCTCGGGCAGGGTGTCGTCGTAGTTGTCGAGATCGCGGCCGGTGCCGGCGTCCTGCGCGGCAGTCCCGGCATTGGAGTCGTTGCCTGCAAGGGCCTGCACGAGCGGCACCGAGGGATCGCTCAGCGTCGGATCCTGCACGGTGAAGGCGTCCTCGGCGCGATCCTGCGCCGGAGCCTTGGGATGATCCTTTGAAGGGGAGAGCAGCGAGAGCACCGCAGCGGCGCACAGCGTGGCCACGGCGGCCGCGGTGTGCCTCCTGGGAAGGGGGCGGCGCCAGGTCCCTGTGCCCAGGGCCTCGCTTGAAACGTAATCTTCTGACTTCATCGCGAAAGCATCCACAAGCCGTGCAGGGGGATCTCCCCCTTCAGTTCATGCCGGCGCGCGGCGCGCGCCGGAGCGCCCCGCCTTTAAAGGCAGGGCTGCCGTCTCTTTCGCTCCATCAAGAGAACAGGCTTGCCGCCGCGCCGGATCGTTTGCCTCCGGGTTGCTGCGTCCGGAGGCTTGGACTGCCGCGGCAGGGCAGTCCATGTTCGTTATTAATCAAGCAGTTGCGGTTAAACATGCATGAAATTCATGCGCGTTAGCCGCATGCAAGTGCGCATTTGGCATTATCGCACAGGGGGAGGTGCGATTTGCAACGAATTTGCAGGAGGATCGCGCCTTGTGCCGCAGGGCGCGTTTTTGCGTGCGGCGCCGCCGCGCTTTTCATGGCAAGATCGTGCCTTGAACATCACAGGGCAAGGAGCATGGCATGGCAGGGGCAGTCGAGGATCAGGACGCAGGCGGCAAGGTAAAGGGCAGTGCCACCAAGGCTAAGCGCGTGCCTGGCAAGGCTTCAAGGGCAGGCAAGGCCCGGGGCGGTGCTGACCGCAGGAATGTCAGCAGGACGGCGGAGGGCGGGCGCAAGCCGCGGGGACTTACGGGCGCGGAGATCCTGAAGAAGCTCTCTGCATTGGGCGGCAAGTCGGGCGCGCTTTTCTGCCTGTGCCTATCTGCCAGGGAGGCTCCGGATGTCGATGTCTGGAGCAGCCTCAAGCCTGAGCGCGCCGAATGCCCGGCGCTCTACCGCAAGTGCCTTGCCTACCTGAAGTCGGCGCTTGAGGGCTTCTCCTCGGAAAAGGGCATTGAGGCGCGCGTTGATGAGGTCGACTCCATGATCGACATGACAGGCGGCGCGGACGGGGGCGAGACCCTGGGAGATCGCATCGCGCTTTCGGCACTCGAGCTTTTGCACACAGGCTATGACGCGCTGGAACCTGAGATTGGACTCGAGGCCATGGAAAACGCCGAGAGACTCTATCTGTCGCTCTGTGAGCATGCGCTCAGGGGGCGCGAGCTGGATGACGCGCAGGTGGAGGAGGTGCTCGATTACGAGCGCTCCTTCTTAGGCGCGCTGCGCATGATCTGCCAGCAGCTGCGCCCCGCGTCCGCAGGCGGCGCCAACGCCTGGATCATCAAGATGGCTGTGGAGACGGCTACGGAGGATGGCGTGAGCGGCGCGGGGATCGAGGCCGCTCAGCCGGCCTTCGCGTAGGAGGCGTAGATGAGCATGCAGCCGCTCAGCACCGCGACCATCGAGAACACCAGCTTCACCCACTTGGTCGGGAGCTTGATGAGCAGCGTGGTGCCGAGGTAGCTGCCTGACAAGGTGGCGGCGATCATGACCGGGATCCACTGCCAGTGGATCGAGGTGGCCATGCCAACGGTCACCGCGCCGATGGCGTTCCAGAGCGTCGCCACGAAGACCATCGAGTGGAGGATCGCGCTCTTCAAGTCCAGCCTGAAGATCCCCACGAGGGCCATGGTCGCGAAGAGCCCGGCGCCCGAGGAGAGCGAGCCTGAGAAGAGCCCTATGGCGATGACCGCGAGTATGCCTGCAAAGAGCCTCATCCTCGAGCGCGGCTCGTTGGAGCCGCTGCCGAAGGACTTCTTTAGAAACGAGTAGATCCCGGCTGCGATGGTGATGAAGCCGAGCACCACCTCGGCCATGTGCGCGGGGATCTTGATGATGATGAGCGAGCCCAGCACCACCGCGGGGGCGCCTATGAAGGTCATCACGAAGGCGACCTGGCGGTCGAACTCGAACCTGCCGCCGCTGCGGCGCTTGCGCAAGAGCGCTCCGACGCCCAGGAAGACCACGGCGACCTTGTGGGTGCCAAGCGCGGTGGCGAAGGGCAGCCCTAGCAGGATCAAAAGCGGGAACTGCACGAAGCCCGCGCCGCCCCCCGAGACCGAGGCGAAGAGGTTTGCGGCAAACGACACGATAAAGAGGATCGCCTGGCGGACTATCTCGTCGGCTATGTCCATGAAGGGCCTCCAGCGGAAAATAGGAAATGGAAGGCGCCGCCGGGGCATCGCCCCGGGGCGCCTGGGGCGGCCAAGGCCGCCTGCGCGAAGGCTTTGTGCCTCAGTTCTTCATGCGCTCAAGGGCCCTCCAGGCGATGTCGTGCCTGAAGAACATGCCCTTGAACGAGATGCCCGCGAGCGCCTTGTAAGCGCGGTCGCGGGCGTCCCTGACGTCCTCTCCCAGGGCGGTTGCGCAGAGCACGCGGCCGCCTGCGGTGACGATGCCCGCGTCCGTCTGCTTCGTGCCCGCCTCGAAGATCTTCACGCCATCGGGAAGAGGGGAGTCAAGCCCTGAGATCACGTCGCCCTTGCGCGGGTGGGCCGGGTAGCCCTCGGCTGCGGCGACCACGCCTACTGCCGGGCGCGGATCGTAGTCGGCCTCCTGCCCCTCAAGCCCGCCTGCGTCGCAGGCCCTGAGGCAGAGCTCGACTAAGTCCGAGCGCATGCGCATCATGATGGGCTGGGTCTCCGGATCGCCGAAGCGGCAGTTGAACTCGACGACGCGCGGCTGCCCAGCCTTGTCTATCATGAGGCCGGCGTAGAGGAAACCGCGGTAGGGGATCCCGTCCTCGCGCATGCCCTTGATGGTCGGGTTGATGATCTCGTCCATCACCTTGCGGTAGACCGCGTCGGTCACTACCGGGGCGGGCGAGTAGGCGCCCATGCCGCCGGTGTTGGGACCCTGGTCAGCGTCGCCCACGCGCTTGTGATCCTGGGAGGTCGCCATCGGCACGGCGTTCAGCGTGTCGGACATCACGATGAACGAGGCCTCCTCGCCGTCCATGAAGTCCTCGACCACGATCTTCGAGGAGGCGTCGCCGAAGCTGCGCCCCTCGAGCATCGAGTCGACGGCCGAGAGGGCGTCAGAGAGCGTCATCGCGACGGTGACGCCCTTGCCGGCGGCCAGGCCGTCGGCCTTGATCACGATCGGCGCGCCGTGGCTCTGCACGTACTCCCTCGCCTCCTTCGGGTCGGTGAAGACGCGGTAGGCTGCGGTGGGGATGTGGTGGCGGGCCAGGAAGTCCTTGGTGAAGGACTTGGAGCCCTCAAGCTGGGCTGCCGCCTTCGATGGCCCGAAGACCTTGAGGCCGGCCTTCTCGAAGAGGTCGGTCACGCCCTCGACGAGCGGGGCCTCTGGGCCGACGATGGTGAGCCCCACGCCCTCCTTGAGCGCGAAGTCGCGCAGCTTCTCAAGCTCATTGACCCCGATGGGGACGTTCTGCATCTTCTTCTCGCGCGCGGTGCCGGGATTGCCCGGGGCCACGTAGACGATGTCGGCAAGCGGCGACTGCGCCGCCTTCCAGGCCAGGGCGTGCTCGCGGCCGCCGCTGCCAATCACGAGGATCTTCATAATGCGTTGCTCCTAAGTCAGTGGCGGAAGTGGCGGATCCCGGTGAAGACCATCGCGATGCCGTGCTCGTTGGCAGCGTCGATGACCTCCTGATCGCGTATAGACCCGCCAGGCTCGATGATGCTGGTGATGCCGGCCTGCGCCGCCGCGTCCACGCCGTCGCGGAACGGGAAGAACGCATCCGAGGCCAGCGAGGCGCCGTGCAGGTCGAGCTTGGCGTCCGCGGCGCGCAGGCAGGCGATGCGCGCGGAGAACACGCGCGAGGTCTGGCCGCAGCCGATGCCCAGGGTCTGGCGGTTCTTGGTGTAGACGATGGCGTTGGACTTGGTGAACTTGCAGACCTTCCAGGCAAAGAGCAGCTCCTCAAGCTCGGCCTCGGTCGGGGCGCGCTTGGTCACGACCTTGAGATCCTCCTTCTTGAGGACGAGGAGGTCGGCCTGCTGCACGAGCAGGCCGCCGTTGACCTTCTTGCAGTCGATGCGCGGCTCTGAGGGGCCGAGCGCTCCGGTCTCAAGCAGGCGCACGTTCTTCTTGCGCGAGACGGCCTCACGCGCCTCGGATGTGATCTCCGGGGCGACTATGACCTCGCAGAACTGGCGCGAGACGATGGCCTCGGCGGTCTTGCCGTCGAGCGGGCGGTTGAAGGCGATGATCCCGCCGAAGGCCGACTCGCTGTCGCACTTGAAGGCCGCGTCGTAGGCGTCGGTGAGGTTGTCTGCAAGCGCCACGCCGCAGGGGTTGGCGTGCTTGACGATGACGCAGCAGGGCTCGTCGAACTGGCGCACGCACTCGATCGCGGCGTCGGTGTCGGAGATGTTGTTGTAGGAGAGCTCCTTGCCCTGGA
This sequence comes from uncultured Aeromonadales bacterium, assembly GCA_902776275.1. Lineage (GTDB taxonomy): Bacteria > Pseudomonadota > Gammaproteobacteria > Enterobacterales > Succinivibrionaceae > Succinivibrio. Next base: position 1,792 of record CACYPI010000090.1, on the reverse strand, counting down.
TCTGGCGCGCGGTGGCGATGCCGTTGCCGCTCTGGCCGAGGTCGGCGTAGAAGGCGGCCTTCTGGTGGGGGTTCTCGCCGTAGCGCATGTTCTGGAGCTTGCGGAAGTTCAAGTTCAAGGTGCGCGGGAAGACGCTCTTGGTGCCGTCGGAGATCCCGTAGTCTGGGACCTTGGTGCCGAAGTAGTTGGCGATCGCGCTGTCGTAGGCGGCGGTGTGCTCGAAGGCGGCGACCGCCAGGTCGAAGCGCAGCGCGAAGGTGGTGGCGCCATCGTGCTCGTCAAGCTCCTTGAGCACGCGCGCGTAGTCGGAGGACCTCACGACTATGGTGACGTCGCGGTTGTTCTTGGCCGCAGCCCTCACCATGGTCGGGCCGCCGATGTCGATGTTCTCGATGGCGCGCTCGAGCGTGCACTCAGGGTCGGCGACGGTCTTCTCAAACGGGTAGAGGTTCACGACCACGAGGTCGATGGGCAGGATGCCGTGCTCCTCCATCACCTGATCGTCCTTGCCGCGGCGGCCCAGGATCCCGCCGTGCACCTTCGGGTGCAGGGTCTTGACGCGGCCGTCCATCATCTCGGGGAAGCCGGTGTAGTCGGAGACCTCCTGGACCTTCACGCCGTTTTGCGCAAGGAGCTTCGCGGTGCCCCCGGTTGAGAGGATTGCCACGCCGCGCGAGGAAAGCGCCTTGGCGAAATCAACGATGCCGGTTTTGTCCGACACGCTGATGAGGGCGCGGCGGACGGGACGCAAGAGTTCTTCCATGACTGATATGCTCCAAAAGAAAATGGCGGATCGGGACGATCCGGAACACCGCATATTCTACCAACAGCAAGATGAGATCGCGCCTTGAAGGGCAAGGTGCCCAGCGCGTGATCGCAAGCCTTTTGAAAACGCCGGCCAAGCCTGGAATGAGGCTGCAAGGAAGCCTCGAAGAACAAGGCACTTGCAGTGGTGGCGGCGATGGGCCAGGGCAGGCGTCCGCAGGAGGGGCGTTGGACGATGGGAAGGACAGGCGGGATCGAAATCCAATGCCGAAGGCGGCCTTGCCCCAGGGCGCGCAACCTAGAGGCACGGCGGTGCAAAGCCGGATCCGCTGTGGAAAAGGGCGCCGATTTGACTATAATGGGCGGCGTTGCGCCTTTGGCGCACACCAGTTCAAGGCACGCGCAAGCAGGCGCGGGCAGCCGGGGCGCCATCTTGGCGCCTCCGGCACAAAGGGTTTTATCAAGACTTTAAGGATTTAAAATGAACAAGTCTGAACTCGTCGCGCTGGCCGCGAAACACTCCGATCTCCCCCTGTCGACTTCCCGCAAGGCCCTGCAGGCCATCATCGACACCATCAGCGAGGCCCTCGCCAAGGGAGACCGCGTCCAGCTCGTCGGCTTCGGCACCTTCAAGGTGACCGAGCGCGCCGCCCGCGAAGGCCGCAACCCGCAGACCGGCAAGGCCATCCAGATCCCCGCCACCAAGACCCCTTCGTTCACCGCTGGCGCGGAGCTCAAGAAGGCCGTCAACAAGTAAGGCAAAAGCCTGGATTCCCAAGGCAGTGAATGCTGAGGGAAGCAAGACACTCAAGGAAATGGGCGCCTGTTGGGCGCCCATTTCGCGCTTGCGCGGCCGGGATCCTGGCCTCAGCGGTCGAGGCTGTCCTCGTCGAGCAGGAAGTCCATGAGGCCCAGGCGCAGGATCCCATTATCAAAAAAGCGCCGTAAAACCCCGGGCTTCATCCCGGGGATATAAGGCGCCTAATCGGGGGTATTCTGGTTTTCAATGTATTGTCTGATGATAGAG
>CACYPI010000089.1 GCA_902776275.1 uncultured Aeromonadales bacterium | reverse complement strand
CCTGCTGCCATGTGCTGCGTTCCTCCTGTGCTTGTGAACATGGCCGCATCGTATCGGCAGAGGTCAGTTTTGGGAAATAGCGAAAACTATACAGTCACATCCCATCGGACACCATTGATGATACTCAGGCAGGCTCGCCCTGCCAGTGGGGTTGTCGTTCACAGATACCGCAGCACAGCCAGATCCCTAGGAACATGATGATGGGCTTGAGATCCTTAAACTCTTTTGCCGACGCGCAGCAAGCCTTTGAGGATGCCTGCAGGGACGCGGAGGAGCTCGACCGGAGGCTGAAGAAAGAGCTCGACGAGGAAGAAGAGGGCTTCGGCATCGGGCGCGGCTTCGAGGAGGTCGGCGGGTTCATGCGCGAGGCCATCAGCAAGCTCGGCTTGGACAGGAGCTGACTGAAACAGCTTTGAAAGAGACAGGAAGGGCAGGCTCGCGGCCTGCCCTTCCTGCAAGCTCTGGGGGCTATGGCCTTACAAGCTCCTCGATCCCGTCGCGCTTCTCCTTCCTGCGCGAGAGGGCGATCCCTGCGAGGACGAGGATGATGCTGAGCGCCACAAGCGGGATATTGCCGTAGCGGGAGTAGGGCGTGCGGCCCTTCATCGCCGTGGCCTTGGCCTCTAGCACCGCCGCAGTGTCGCGCGGCAGCTCCGCTTTCACGCTGCCGTCGGCGCCGATGACCGCGGTGACGCCGTTTGAGGTCACGCGCAGCATCGGCTTTTGCAGCTCCATCGAGCGCACCCTCGCGATGTCCAGGTGCTCGAGCGGGCCCCTCGTGGTGCCGAACCAGGCATCGTTGCTCGCCATCAGGATCGCCCCGGCGTCATCGGAGTCGCTGCCGTCCACCGCCTCCGGGAAGATCGCCTCGTAGCAGATCGCGGGGATGAACTTGACGCCCCTGGCGCTGATGCACGAGGGATCGTCCCTGGGCGGCACGAAGTCCGACATCGGGATGTTGAACATGCGCCCAAGCGGCCTCAGGGCGCTCTCGAAGGGCACGAACTCCCCGAGCGGCACCAGCTTGCGCTTGTCGTAGAACTGCCTGCCGCCCTTTCCCAGCACGAAGAGCGAGTTGTGCTTGCCCTCCGGCGTGCGCCTTAGGCTTCCAAGCACCAGCGTCGCTCCGGCGTCCGTTGCCGCAGCGTCGAGATCCTCGAGGATCTGGGGCGCGTCCGAGAGGTAGAAGGGCAGCGAGCCCTCAGGCCAGATCACCAGAGCATCTTTTTTAAGATAAGGGCGCGCGAGGTTCCAGTAGGTGCCAAGCGAGCGCGAGGCCATCTTGGGATCCCAGCGCACCTCCTGCGGCACGTTGCCCTGGATGAGCGCGGCCTCCACCTCGCCTGCAGGCGCGGTGTAGCGGGCTGAGGATGACACGAGGCCGAAGGCGACGATGACGCCTGCGATCGGAAGCCAGGGGTACTGGCGCAGCGCGGCGAGCGCGGCCGAGCCTGTGGCCATGGCAAAGAGCAGCGAGGCCCCGCGGGCGCCCACGAGCGGCAGGTAGGCCTTGAAGGGTCCGGTGACGGCGAGGTTGCCGAAGTTCATCCAGGGGAAGCCCAGGGGCCCCAGTCCCACGGTCGCGTCGGCTGCGGCGACGGCCGCAGGCATCAGGAAGACGAGCAGCGCGGCGCGGCTTTTGCGGCCCAGCGCGAAGGCGATCGTGATGAAGAGCGCGTAGTGCAGCGAGAGCGCGGCGCCGCAGGCGATGACCCAGAGCCAGGAGAAAGGCGCGGGGATCTCCCCGAAGCCCTCCATCACGAAGTTGAGCCACCAAAGCGAGGAGGCGCTGTAGGCGCTAAACCAGCACATTGAGGCGAGGAAGGCGGACTTCCTTGATGGGGCCTTAACGAGCAGCATCATGAAAAGCCCCAGGCAGAGCAGCGTTATCGGCCACATGTGGAATGGCGCCAGGCCCAAGGTTGCCGCGGTGCCGAGGATCAGGCAGCAAAGCGGCCTGCCTGATCTTGAGTTGCAAATGGAGAGGAGCCTCGCCCCGTCGAGCGCGGCTGCGAGCGCGAGCACGGCCTTGGCGATCACTTGGAGCCTTCCTGCCTGGCCTCTGAGGGCACGGTCACCTTGAGCAGGCTGATGCGGCGCTTTGACACCTGCAGCACCTCGACATCCAGGGGCCCGAGCTTCAGCCTGGCGCCCTGCTTGGGGAAGGCGCCGAGCACATGCAGCACCATGCCGGCCACGGTGTCCACGCCGGCGTCTGGCAGATCGAGCTTGAAGTACTCCTCGAAGTCGTCGGCCGGGGTCTGGCCGTTCACGATGTAGGTGCCTCTCTCGCGGGCGCGCGCGATGTCCGGCTGATCGTCGGCGTCGTCGTACTCGTCCTCGATGTCGCCCACGATGAGCTCCAGGATGTCCTCGATGGTGATGAGGCCGCTCACTCCGCCGAACTCGTCCACGACCAGGGCCATGTGGAAGCGCTCGTTCTGGAACTCGCGGAGCATCGCGCTCACGCGCTTGGACTCGGGGACGATGACGGGCTTGCGCAAAAGCTCCTTGACGGACTTGGCCTTGGAGAGGCCCGAGAGCGGCGGGAGCAGATCCTTGGCAAGCAGGATCCCCTCTATCTTGTCCTTGTCCCCCTCGGAGATCACCGGGTAGCGGGAGTGGCCGCTCTCGGCCACGGTCCTGGCGGCCTCCTCGAGCGTGGCGTCAAGCGGGATGGTCACCATCTCCAGGCGGGGGATCATGATCTCGCTCACGCGCTGGCGCCCCACGTCGAAGACGCCCTTGATCATGTCCTCAGTGTCGCGGCTTATGATCTCGCGCCCGCGCGCGTCGTCGATTACGTCCTCAAGCTCCTTTATGGTCTCGGGCTTGCCGGCGCCCAGGAGGCGCCTTAGAAAATGATCGTGTTCTTCCTTCATCGCAGTCGCTTCAGATCTCGTCGTCGCGGTAGGGGTTGTCGTAGCCGAGCGCGGAGAGGGCCTTGACCTCGAGCGGCTCCATGACCGCCGCGTCGGCAGGCTCGATGTGGTCGTAGCCTATGAGGTGCAGGCAGCCGTGGACCACGAGGTGTGCAAAGTGCTCGTCGAGCGTCTTGTGCTGCTCCAAGGCCTCTCTCCTCAGCACGCTCATGCAGATCACGAGGTCCCCGATGAGCGGGAGGGAGACCTCGGGCGGGCACTCGAAGGGGAAGGAGAGGATGTTGGTGGGGCGGTCGACGTGGCGGTAGTCGCGGTTTAAGGCGTGGATCTCGTCCTCCGAGACCACGCGCACGGTGAGCTCGGCATCCTCCTCGCGCCCGCCTGCCTCGAGCGCGGCCTCGGCCCAGCGCTCGAGCGTCGCCTCATCGGGGATCCCCTCGCGCTCATCAATGGCAATCTGCAGATCGACCTCAGCCTTCATCGCGCTTATCCCCGCTTTCATGAGCCGCGCCATCGACCGGGCCCCACGGCCCCTCGCCTTCCTGGCGCTTGGGGTGCGGGTGGTAGACGCTGGTGTCGCCGTGGATCTTCTCGAAGGCCTCGTAGGCGTTGACTATGGCCGCGACCACCGGGTGGCGCACCACGTCCTCGGACGAGAAGAAGGTGAAGCCGATCTCATCGGTGCCCTCGAGCACCTCGATGGCGTTCTTAAGCCCCGAGCGCACGTTGTGCGGGAGGTCTATCTGGCTGGGATCGCCCGTGATCACCGCCTTGGAGTTGAAGCCGATGCGGGTTAAGAACATCTTCATCTGCTCGACCGTGGTGTTCTGGGCCTCGTCGAGGATGATGAAGGAGTCGTTGAGCGTGCGCCCGCGCATGTAGGCAAGCGGGGCTATCTCGATGACCGAGCGCTCGATGAGCTTCTCGACCTTCTCAAAGCCGAGCATCTCGAAGAGCGCGTCGTAGAGGGGCCTTAAGTAGGGATCGACCTTCTGCGAGAGATCGCCTGGCAGGAACCCGAGCTTCTCGCCGGCCTCGACTGCGGGCCTCGTGAGGATGATGCGGCTCACGCTGCCCGACTCGAGCGCGTCCACCGCGGCCGCGACCGCGAGGTAGGTCTTGCCGGTGCCGGCGGGTCCCACGCCGAAGGTCACGTCGTGGGCGTTGATCGCGGCGATGTAGTCGGCCTGGTTGGGCGTGCGCGCCTTCACGAAGCCGCGCTTGGTCTTGAAGTTCGAGGCCTTGCGGTAGATGGCGCCGACGCTGCCGCGGTCGGCGCTGCCCTCGTAGTCGTCGTCGGTGGCCTCGAGGTGGCTCGCCTCGGTGATGGCCAGGTGCACGGCGTCGGCGGTGATGTAGCGGGCCTTGCCGCCCTTGTGCGGAGCGGTCTGGGCGTAGAGCTCCTTTATGAGGCGCTCGGCCTTGCCCACGGCGCGCGCGGGCCCCTCGAGCCTCACGGTGCCGCCCACGAGCGTCACCCTGGCCCCAAGGCGCTTCTCTATCTGCCTGAGGTTCATGTCCTCAGGGCCGCTCAGGCATGCCAGGCGGTCCTTGTCGGCAGGCTCCAGCGTGAAATCCTCGGTGATGTCCTTCAAATTGCTTGTCCTTTACCCAAGTTGTCCCTCAGATGAGCTCCCCGCGCAGCGTGTGGGATAGCACCTGCGTGATTTTGATGCGCGCCTGCGTCCCGATTAGGGATGGATCGCCCTTGAAAATCGCGATGCGGTTTGCAGACGTCCTGGCCTTGAGCTCGCCTGAGTCGCGCGAGGATGCGCCCTCGACTAGCACCTCCTGCTCCGTCCCAAGGTAGCCCTGGCTGTACTCCCTGGCGTAGCCCTCGAGCAGATCCTGCAGCGCGTAGAGGCGCTGCTTCTTCTCGTGGGCGCTCACCTCGTCGGGGTAGCCGGCAGCCGGGGTGCCAGGGCGCTTTGAGTAGATGAAGCTGAAGCTCTGATCGAACCTGACCTCGCGCACAAGCCTCATCGTCTCCTCAAAGTCGTGCTCGCTCTCGCCTGGAAAGCCCACGATGAAGTCAGATGAGATCCTGATCCCCGGGCGGGCCTTTCTCAGCGAGGCTATCAGCTCAAGGTACGAGCCGTGCGTGTAGCGCCTGTGCATCCTGCGTAAAATCTCGTCGCTGCCGCTCTGCACCGGGATGTGCACCGCCTCGGCGACATTGGGCAGTTCGCCAATGGCCTGGACGAGCTCTCCTGAGAAGTCCATGGGGTTCGAGGTGGTGAAGCGCACGCGCCTGACCCCGTCCAAGGAGGCCACCTCGTAGAGGAGCTCGGGGAACGACCACTCCTCCCCGTCCGCGCCGATGCCGCGGTAGGAGTTGACGTTCTGGCCTAAGAGGTGGATCTCCAGCGCGCCGTTCTCGATGTGGCGGCGGCACTCCTCGAGCACGTCCTCCGGGCGGCGGGACTGCTCCTCGCCGCGGGTGTAGGGGACGATGCAGTAGGTGCACTTGTTCGAGCAGCCCTCCATGATCGTGACGAAGGCCGAGACGCCGTGCAGCCCGGAGTCGGGCAGGGAGTCGAACTTCTCCATCGATCCGGCGTCGACGTCGCAGACCGGCTTGCCGGTCGCGCGGTAGGAGTCGATGAGGTCCGGCAGGCGGTGGATGGTCATCGGGCTGAAGACCACGGAGACGCCCTGGCCGGCGTCGATGATCCTGTGGCCAAGCTCGGTGCCCACGCAGCCTCCGAGCGCGATGACGGTCGAGGGCGTCACCGCCCCCTCGTGGCGCCAGGCGGCTATCTGGTTGAAGACCTTGTTCTCAGCCTTGGCGCGCACGGCGCAGGTCACGAGCACGACCACCGAGGCCCCCGCGGGGGATGCCGCCTCGGCGTAGCCGCGCGAGAGCAGCAGCGAGCGGATGCGCGAGGTGTCGTAGACGTTCATCTGGCATCCCCACACGGCGATGTAGAACGAGCCCTGCTGCATGGGGATTGCGTTGTTGCTTGAAAGAGTCATTTCCTGTTAGAACCGGTGTTTTTGAACGTGCACGCCCGGAAGAGCCCCCTCATGGGGCCCTCGTCGCCCATGAACGAGGCGATGCTCGCCTTGAGCATCAGCGAGGGATCGGCGCGCGAATACTCTACCGTAAACCCGAGCTTCAGGAGCATCTCGCGCACGAACTCCCTCTGGGCGCGGCCGTTGCCGTCGCGGAAGGGGTGGATGGCGTTGATCTCCGAGAGCGCGTGCGCGGCAAGCTCCACCGCCTCGCCGGTGTCCCTGACGCCTTTCTCGATGCGCTCATGGAGCCTTGAGAAGAGCCTGCGCGCCTCCTTCTCGATGTACGCGGCGTGGCAGAAGCGGAAGCCCTTTGAGATGTCGACGGTGCGGATCTCTCCTGCCCAGGGGTAGACGTCCTGGAAGATGCAGCGGTGGATCCGCTTTAGGTGCTCGAGGTCGAAGTTGCCGCGCACGGGCTTCTTGAGGAGGTCGGCGATGCGCGCTGCCGTGAAGATGCGCTCGATGCGCGAGAGACGCTCGGGATCGCGCTCGTCAAGGAGGTTTACGAGGACGTCAGTCCCCGGGTAGCAGTCCTGCCCGGCAAGCGTGTCAGGCAAGATTCAGGCGGCCTTCTGCTTCTTGAGCAGGTCGGCGACGGTCTTGCGCAGCTCGGCCATGCTGATCTTCCCCTCAACGTAGTCGGAGACAAGCTTCTCCTCGTCCTCGGAGAGGGCGATGCCCTCCATGGCCAGGGTGGCTTTGACTTCGTCGATGATCATAAGGCCTCGCAATCTGTACTCCCATGGCATCGGCGCCCTGGGCACTTGCATCATTATACCAAAAAAGCCCATGGGGCGTAAGCGCATCGCTCCGGACTTTTATGAAAAATCACGATTTAAATCAAAATGAAAAAGCGCCGGGGCAAGGCCCCGGCTCTGCTTGGGCGGACGGCATCTGCACCCTGCCCCGGGCCCGGCCTCAAGGCTGGGGCTTGCCCGGGGCCTTGGCCTTCTTCTCGTCGGGATCGCGGTAGTTGGCGTGCTCGCCCACCGGATCGCTGTCGCTTGCAAGCGCCGCCTCGCTCTCCTCGGCGAATTTCTCGGTCAGGCGCCTGAGCTTGGTGCCGGCGCCGATGTAGGCGATGATGTCGCGGGTTATCGAGAAGAGCTCGGAGCCCTCGGAGTAGTCGGCCGGGGCGAAGTAGCGGATGCGGCGGTCGCGGATGAGTCGGTAGACCTGGGTGCGGTCGTTGCGCTCGGGGTCGAACACGCCGATGGAATGGCCGCCGAAGGAGTTGACCAGCTTCATGCAGGGGATGTCGGTGGCGCTGTCGCCGATGTAGATCATGTTCGAGAAGGGTATGCGCATGTCCGAGCCCTTGTAGTAGGTGTTGACGTTGGGATCGTTGACGTCGAGCGCGCCCTTCTCGATGCGGAAGAGGAACTGGGTCTTGTTCGTGAAGTTGATGACCATGGCAGGCCAGATCGCGGTGCCGCCCTTGTTGTAGTAGAAGGTGTTGGCGTAGATGGCCTTGAAGCGGCTGCCTATGGAGGTGCCCTCGATCATGTCCTTGATGCCCGAGGAGATGATGTAGTGCTCGACTTGCAGCCCGTGCCTGGCGCCCTCGGCGTTCACCTTGTCAAACCACTCCTCGACTCCCTTGTAGAGCCTGACCTTCGAGCCAAACTCCCTAAGCTCATTGCGGTTGACGTAGAACTTGTCGCGCGCCCCATCGAGCATCATGAACATGTAGGCGAGGTTGGGATCCATGCCGTTCTTTTTGGCAAGCTCGTTGGACTTCTTCCAGAAGGCGTTCACGTCCTCGCCCAGCCTCTGGATGTAGCCCTGGGCCTGCATGTCCTCGGGGGAGAGCGTCTTGTCGAAGTCGTAGCAGAACGCAAGGATGTTGGGGTGCCTGCCCTGATCCACGCTGCCTTCCTTTATCTGACTGGTGTCCGCCATTTGGCGCCTCCCGGAATTGCCGCGGCGTCTGCCGCCGATGCTTCAAATGTAGCAGAAAACGCAGGGGCAAACCCTGAGAAAACAGCATTTTCATGCGGCTGGTCGTCAAGATCTGGTGAAGCAGGCGGGCAGGGGAGGGCCAAAAGAGGACGGACAAGATCCTCAAGATGGCGCCTGCGGCGGGGCCTTTTGACGGCGCAGGCGGGCTGGCAGCATGATTTTTATATTTTAAATCCATAAGTTATAAGAAAGGTAAAAATTCTGGAAATTTTTGTTGACAAAAAGGCGGGCGACTTTATAATGAGCACCGTTGTTTCAAACAACACCCTGCATGAAGCTTTTCATTGCACAGGGGTGTAGCCAAGTGGTAAGGCAACGGGTTTTGATCCCGTCATTCCCTGGTTCGAACCCAGGTACCCCTGCCACGGGAACAGCGAAGAGTTGGGGCATAGCCAAGTGGTAAGGCAGCGGATTCTGATTCCGCCATTACCTAGGTTCGATCCCTAGTGCCCCAGCCAACTCTTTTCTCAAGCATGGCTAAGTAGCTCAGTCGGTTAGAGCGCGGCACTCATAATGCTGAGGTCACTGGTTCGATTCCAGTCTTAGCTACCAGCTTGAAACCCAAGTTTTGCAAGAGAAGTCTACTAGCTGGATTTTGTCTTGCACATTGAGTTAGCATCGGCTAATTCATTTCGTTCCCATTTCCACCGCCATTCCCG
>CACYPI010000088.1 GCA_902776275.1 uncultured Aeromonadales bacterium | reverse complement strand
GGCGGCGTTCCTCATCGCGCGGGAGAGCGCGCGCAGCTCCCTGAACCTCCTCGCCGGAATGAACGAGGGCCGGCTGGTCCCCATCCTGGCGATCTCGCATAGGCGCCTGGCGTCGCCCTCGTCGGTCTTCCTTCCCCGCAGCGGCTTCACGTCGCGCGCGTTGAGAACATGGATCTGGCTGCTCCTGAACCCGGCCTCCTCGAGCAGGCCGTACAGCGAGAGCCAGTAGACCCCGGTCGACTCCATGACGATCACCTCGGGCTTGAACTTCAGGCACGTCTCCACGAATTCGGAGAGCTCCCTCCGGGTGGTCGGCTCGACCCGGGCCTCGGACGTCTCGAGCCTGGCTGATCCAAGCTCGCAGCGCTGCAGCGAGGCGACGAGCATGTTGGCATGGACGTCGATCCCGATTGCCGCCGCGTGGACGGCGCGGACCACCGCGTTCAAGGAAACCCTTGAGCAGAGGCAGGTCTACCAGATGCGGCCGTGTACAGGACTTACCTGCTCGAGCGCTTTGAAAACCATGGCACGCGGGAGACTTCGGATGTCTACAGGAACCTCGACGATGGTGCTTTGAGCATTGAGCATGTCATGCCCCAGACGCTATCCAGAAAATGGCAGGAAAGCCTCGGTCCGGATTGGAAGGAGATCCATGAAAAATGGATAAACCGGCTTGGCAACCTGACCTTGACTGGGTACAACTCGGAGATGCGCAACGCCCCATTCAAGGACAAGAAGGAATGCGAGCACGGCTTCTCAACTAGCCACCTTCATCTCAACGCCTGGATCTCGAAGCAAGAGAAGTGGGGGCCGGAGGAAATCGAAGAGCGCACGCACGCGATGACAGAGGAGGCGGCAAGAGAGATTTGGCCTTTGCCAAAGACCTCGTTTGAACCGGAGGCAAGGCAATTTGACGAGTTCACCCTGGATGGAGATGAAACAGCCCTTACCGGAAGGATGCTGGCAAAGTACTCCTATGGCGATGAGGAGATCGAGGCAAGTTCTTAGGCAAACATGGTGCTGCAGCTTGCAAGGCGCCTGCACATGCGTGACAAGTCGGTGCTCAGCAGGATTGTCTACCTGAGCCCGGCTCGCGATGCGATGCCAGACAGGTACTTCAGTGCCAATCCAGGCGATTTCCGCAAGCCAGAGGAAGTGGCGGACGGGATCTACATGGAGTGCAACACCAGCACATCGCTCAAGATCTCAATCTTGAGAGCCCTCTTCAAACTCTATGGCGCCGACCCATCCGACCTTACCATCTACGTCAAATGATCCTCGCCACTGCCGCCTTCTTGCGGCAATGATGCCAAGGCGCGTCTTGAAGGGGCGCGCCCTGGCATCATCTCACGCTTTTAGCAAGCAGACTTCCCAATTCCGCAACTTGGCGCACGCTTGACAAGGGTGCAATCTTGCATATTCAATGGCGCATTCGGATAATGCGTCCAGAAAAACGCCCAACATAAGGGCGGCATGAGCGGAGGGCTAAGGCATGTCACAAGAAGAACCCCGGTTTTACAAGGACGACGATGTTCCAGTGGGGCGCGTGGTCGAGCGCCCGGTCTCGTCGCTCTCCGATCAGGGCGCGATGGTCGACTGCGGCGTCCACGGCGATCTCTTCGTGCCGCGACGCCAGCTGCCCCGCTATATAAAGGAAGGGGACACGGTGAGAGTGTTCCTCTATCAGGACTCGGGCAGGGTGCTCGCCACGGCGAGGAAGCCCATGCTGGAGCTTGGGATGGCCGGACGGTTGCGCGTGGACTCGGTCGAGTGCGGCACCGCCTATCTCGACATGGGCATCCCCAAGGAGCTTGTAGTGCCGATCTCCGAGCAGCGCGAGGAGTTCGAGCCCGGCGACCTCGTGCCGATCTTCGTGGCGATGGACGATCAGGGCAGGCTCTTTGGCACCCAGCGCTTCAATCGCTACATCCATGAGCTGCCGCTGCGCGGCAGGTACCGCCGCTTCGACCGCGTCAAGTGCGTGCCGGTCGCGCGCACTCCGCTGGGGTGGCGCGCCGTCATCGACGACGACTGCTACGGCGTCATGTACAAGGAAAACGAGAAGGGCGAGGTCGAGCTCGGGCGCCGCTACGACGGCTACATCATCATGATCCGCCCGGATGGAAGGCTCGACGTCTCGCTTCAGGAGCCGGGCGCAGGCGGCGTCGAGCACGCCGCGCTCGAGCTCATGCAGGCCCTCGACCGCTCAAACGGGAGCCTGGACTTCAACGACAGGTCCGATCCGCGCGTCATCGAGGACTACCTGCACATGTCAAAGGGCAAGTTCAAGAAGGCCATCGGCCACCTCTACAAGCTGCGCCTCATCGAGATCCTCGAGGACGGCATCAGGCTTACCGACAAGGGCCACGACGAGATAGAAAAGCGGCTCCATGGGCAAAAGCGCGGCGAGATAGAGCAGGAGATGCGCGACGAGCAGGCCCTGGAAGAGGATGAGCTTGAGAGGGTTGAGAAGGAGGAGGGGCAAGATGCTCGGTGATTGGCTGATGTTCCTGGCAAAAGGCGTCACGGTCGCGGTGATCATCACGGCGTGCGCGGGCGTGCTCATCACGCTGGCCGCCGCCGCGCGCAAGGTGGCTTCCACGAAGGACGAGGAGGGGCACGTCGAGTTCAAGGATCTGCGCGAGGATGCCGATAGCCTGAGATCGCGCGTTGAGAAGGCGCTGCACGACAACTCCGACGAGTATCGCGAGGAGCCCAAGAAGGGCAGGAAGCAGAAGAAGTCCGCCCCTGCCGCGGATGCTCCCGCGCAAGATGCACCCGCCAAGGCCGGTGATGAGGCGAAGGAGGCCGCCGCATCTTCAAAGGAGCCTTCTTCAAAGGAGCTCAAGGAGCGCGCCAAGCCGCTCAAGGACAAGGCGCTTGACAATGAGCGCGACGCCGAGGCCGCATCGCGCCGCGAGGCCATCGCCAGGATGCGCAAGGAAGGCCAGTTCTGCCCGCGCAACCTCTACGTCATCGACTACGACGGCGACGTCAAGGGCTCGTCCAATTCCGAGTTTGCAGAGGAGGTAAGCGCGGTGCTCGAGTACGGCACCAAGGATGACGAGCTCATCGTCAACCTGCGCTCCCCAGGCGGCATGGTGAGCGCCTACGGCTACGCCTCCTCCCAGCTCTCGCGCATCCGCGCGCGCGGCATCAAGCTCACCGTGTGCGTGGACGAGGTGGCCGCCTCGGGCGGGTACCTCATGGCCGCGGTGGCCGACAAGATCATCGCCGCCCCGTTTTCATACATCGGATCCATCGGCGTGGTCGCCGAGTTCCCGAACTTCAACCGCCTTCTGGAGAAGCAGGGCGTGCAGTACGAGCAGGTGACCGCCGGCAAGTACAAACGCACGCTCTCGATGCTCGGCAAGAGCACCTACGAGGGGCGCGAGAAGGTCAAGGGCGAGCTTGAGGCGGTGCACCGTCGCTTCAAGGAGGTCGTCGCGCGCTACCGCCCCAAGGTGGACATCGATGCCATCGCGACGGGCGAATGGTGGCTGGGGACTGACGCCAAGGAGCGCGGCCTGGTCGATGAAATAGGCACTTCCGACGACTACATCCGCTCGCGCCTTGACGCAACATCAGGGAGCGCCCTCAAAATACTGTGGCGCAAGGATGAGAAAAAGCCTATTTTGAAAAAGGCGTTAGGACTGCTCTCGGCCAGGACCTGGGTCAAGGCCCTGGGCGACGAGCTGGAAGAAAAAGCGGCGCGCCATGACGGCGGCGCCATCAGGTAGAGGACATAAGGAACAAGGTTTCACCATGGGCAAGTCACTCGTCATCGTCGAGTCTCCTTCTAAGGCCACGATCATCAACAGGTTCCTGGGCGACGGCTACGTCGTCAAGGCCTCGGTCGGCCACATCCGCGACCTGCCGGTCACCGGGGGCGCGAAGTCCAGGCCGGAGGCCGGGGTGAAGCGCCCGCGCACCCGCAAGTCCAAGAGCGAGGCGCTCTTTGCGCGCATGGGTATCGATCCCACGAACCACTGGAAGGCCGACTACGAGATCATGCCGGGCAAGGAGAAGGTGGTCGCCGAGCTCAAGAAGCTCTCCAAGAGCGCCGACAAGGTCTACCTCGCAACTGATCTTGACCGCGAGGGGGAGGCCATAGCCTGGCACCTGAAGGAAGTGCTCGGAGGGGACGATGCCCGCTACCTGCGTGTCAAGTACCCCGAGATCACCAAGCGCGCCATCGACGCGGCCTTCGCCAACCCGGGCCGCATCAACATGGATCTCGTGAAGGCCCAGCAGACCCGCAGGTTCCTCGATCGCGTGGTGGGCTTCATGGTCTCGCCGCTTTTGTGGAAGAAGGTCGCCCGCGGGCTCTCGGCAGGCCGCGTGCAGTCGGTGGCGGTCGAGCTCATCGTGATGCGCGAGCGCGAGATCAGGCGCTTCCTCCCCGAGGAGTACTGGACCATCTCGGCGCTGACCAGCACGAAGAAGGGCGAGGATCTGCTCCTCGAGCTTGCGACTATCAACGGCGCCAAGGCCGCGCTTCACAACAAGGACGACGCCCAGAAGGCCGTCGCTGGGCTCAAGGCCGCCGACTTCGTGGTCTCCTCGGTGGAGTCCTCGGCTAAGAAGGCGCACGCGCTGCCCCCGTTCACCACCTCGACGCTCCAGCAGGTTGCAAACCAGCGCCTCGGGTTCTCGGTCAAGAAGACCATGACGCTCGCCCAGCGCCTGTACGAGCAGGGCTACATCACCTACATGCGCACCGACAGCGTGAACCTCTCCCAGGAGGCCATAGCCGCGGCGCGCGACATCATCAAGGACAAGTTCGGCCCGGCCTACGTGCCTGCAAAGCCCAACTACTACCACTCGAAGGAGAGCGCCCAGGAGGCCCACGAGGCCATCAGGCCCTCCCATCCCGACCGCTCGGTGTCGGCGCTTGAGCGCGACGAGCAGCGCCTCTACCAGCTCATCTTCGACCGCTACCTGGCCTGCCAGATGCCCGAGTGCAGGTACGAGAGCACGACGATCAGCGTCAACGCCGGCCCCTACGGGCTCAAGGCAAACGGCCGCGTCATCACCTTCGACGGCTTCAGGCGCGTCTGGGGCGCGGGCAAGCAGGAGGACGTGGTGCTGCCCAAGCTTGCCGTGGGCGACAGCCTCGGCTTTTTAAAGGCCGATCCCCTGCAGCACTTCACCCAGCCGCCCGCCCGCTACAGCGAGGCGACGCTGGTGAAGAAGCTCGAGGAGGACGGCATCGGCAGGCCCTCGACCTACGCGACCATCATCTCGACCATCCAGGATCGCGGCTACGTGCGCCTGGAGCACGGCAGGTTCTACGCCGAGCCCATGGGCGAGATCGTGACCGACCGCCTCATATACAGCTTCAAGGAGCTCATGGATCCGCACTTCACCAGCAACCTCGAGACCCAGCTCGACCTCATCGCCGAGGGCAAAGCCGACTGGGAGCAGAGCCTCGACTCGTTCTACGGGGACTTCGAGAAGTCCCTGGAGAAGGCCGAACTCCCGGCCGCCGACGGCGGCATGCCCGAGAACCACCCCATCGAGACCGAGCTCGTCTGCCCCAAGTGCCACAAGCACCACATGGCCGTGCAGTCGGGCAAGACCGGGGTGTTCCTAAGCTGCCTTGGCTTCTACGACAAGTCGGTGCCCGAGGATCAGCGCTGCCGCAACACCATGAACCTAAAGCCCGTGGACTTCGGCAAGCGCAAGCTCACCGAGGAGGAGGAGGCCGAGATCCTGAGGACCATCCCGCGCTGCCCCAAGTGCGGCGCAGCGATGCAGCCCTACAGCGTCGACGATCACCACCGCCTCTACCTCTGCGGCACGCCCAACTGCGGCGGCCACCTGCTCGAGGAGGGCAGCTTCGAGGGCGACATCGAGAAGGGGCCGCAGGGCGTGATCTGCGAGCGCTGCGGCAGCCCGATGGAGCTCAAGGAAGGGCGCTTTGGCAAGTACATGGCCTGCACGAACAAGGAGTGCGGCAACACCCGCAAGATCTTGAAGAACGGCGAGGTCGCCCCTCCGCGCGAGCAGCCCGTGGACCTGCCAGAGCTCCTGTGCAAGGCCAAGGGATCGCACTACGTGCTGCGCGACGGAGCCGCCGGGATCTTTCTGGCCGCGCACAACTTCCCCAAGGTGCGCGAGACCAGGGCCCCGCTGGTCTCCGAGCTCAAGCGCTTCCGCGACCGCATCTCGCCTAAGTTCCAGTACTTGGCCGACGGCCCGGAGCAGGACAGTGACGGCAACCCTGTCGAGGTGCGCTTCTCGCGCAAGGCCAAGGCCCAGTACCTGGCCTCGGTCAAGGACGGCAAGCCCACCGGCAGGATCTGGCTTTACGATCAGGCGACGTCCTCATGGAACGAGCGCGAGGGCAAGTCATCCTCCACCACCACGGCGCGCCGCACCTACAGGCGCCGCAGCACCAGCGCGAAGTAAGGCCCAAGCAAGGCATAAGCCTCAAGAAGGCGCCCCGCCCCTTTTCTGGGAGCGGGGCGCCTTGTTATTTCCCGCGGTTTTTTCGCATCGTTTCAGTTTCGTGCGCGCATTGGTGCCGCATCTGATTTCACAGCGGTTAAAATGTAGCGGTCTAGCATATTGGAGATCGTCTGATGACTACCACAAGAACTGTCAACAAGGGTTTTTGGCGCGATGCCGCCGTGGCTGCCGCCGTGGCATTCGCCCTGGCCGCCCCCGCGCAGGCGCTGGCGGCCTTCAAGGTCGGGATCATGATGCCGACGCAGAACGAGGATCGCTGGAACGACGAGGGCAAGAAGCTGCGCGACGCCGTGGCAGCCGAGGGCCTGGAGCCTGATCTCTACTTCGGCGGCGACGACGACATCCCCATCCAGCAGCGCCAGATCCCGCGCCTGGTGAATGACGGCAAGAACGCCATCGTCATCGCCCCCATCGACGGCGACGCGCTCACCGACCAGCTCGCCGAGGCCAAGTCCAAGGGCGTGCCGGTGATCTCCTACGACCGCCTGATCATGAACTCCGATGCCGTCACCTACTACGCGACCTTCGACAACAAGAAGGCCGGCGTGATCCAGGGCCAGGCCATCGAGCGCGCGCTCGATCTGGCAAACGCCTCCCCTGATTCGCCCAAGACCATCGAGTTCTTCGCCGGTTCCGAGCGCGACAACAACTCCAAGTTCTTCTGGGACGGCATGCTCGAGGTGCTCCAGCCCTACCTCGACAGCGGCGTGCTGATCTGCCCGTCAGGCCAGGTCAAGATGCACGACTGCGCCATCGACAAGTGGAGCGACGACATTGCGATGAAGCGCATGGACAGCCTCATCAAGAAGCAGGGCTACAAGCCCGACGGCACCGGCAAGCAGCACCTGGACGCCATCTACTCATCGGCCGACATCCTCACCGACGGCATACTCGTGGCGCTCAAGAACAACGGTTACAAGGCAGGCAAGATGCCGGTGATCACCGGCCAGGACGCCAAGCCCGAGACCCTCAAGGAGATCCTGGACGGCGAGGTCACGATGACCGTGTTCAAGGACGCCGATCTGCTCGTCGACCGCGTGGCCAAGATGGTCAAGTCCCTCTCCGAGGGCAAGGAAGTTGAGGTCAACGACACCAAGACCTACGACAATGGAACCGGCCCGGTGAAGACCTACCAGTGCGAGCCTGTCGAGATCAACAAGGACAACTTGAAGAAGCTCCTGCTGGACACCGGCAAGCGCAAGATCTGAGGTAAAACCTTCCTTGTAAAAGCCCGGCCCGCCATCTGGCGGGCTTTCTTTTAGGCGCTGGAAATTCGCCATGCCTTCACTTCAGCCTCAAGCCACAGGATGGCGGCTTTAATCAGCCGCCCTTCCTGGCCGAGCGGATCTTGAGGCTCGCCTGCTTGGGCTTTCCGTCGCCGTACTTCTTGAACACCCGCTCGAAGCTCGTCAGGGAGGAGAAGCCTGAGGCCTGCGCGATGGCAGTGACACTCAGATCGCTCTCGTGTAACATCCTCAGCGCGTGGAGCACCCTCATCCGCCCGATGTACTCGCCTGCCGAGCAGTTGGCGTAGGCGCGGAACTCATTTCGAGATGAAGAAGCGCGCGGCAAGCGAGTTTAGATCCAGCCTCTCTGAGTAATGGCTCTGGATGTAGCGCACCACCTCCGCCATCCGCCCGCCGTTCACGACCACCGCCTCCTCATTGCGGTTGCTCAGCATGAAGATGAGCAGCCTCGAGGCCATGCTCTGCAGCATCGCGCCGCCTAAGGCGGCCTTCGATCATGTGAAGACATTGAAGGTGCTGGTAGCGGCGAGGCGCGAATGCTCCTTTGGCTACTACGGGGACGACGGGCACAGCAAGGACTTCGAGCGCGGGATCTACGCGCTGACCGCCATCACGTCAAGGCCCGGCAAGCGGCCTGAGATCGCATTTGAAAAGCAGGGATCCCACCCCCACAGCTGCGAGCATCTGGATCTGAGCGTGGCGAGCCCGCAAAAGGGGGCGCTGTTCGTGAGCGTCGCAGGGCGGAACCTCAGGCGGCAACTCATCATGGAGGACTTCGATCGTGATGCGGATGGAAATAACCATTAAGATCGACCGCTATTCCAAGGCAACCTCGATCGGCGATCCCATGACCCCGACCACCCTCTGAACCCGCATTCCACCGTCAAG
>CACYPI010000087.1 GCA_902776275.1 uncultured Aeromonadales bacterium | reverse complement strand
GTAATTCCCGCATTTGTTGATTTCACGAACATTTTAAGGGTAAATCCACGATTCTTGCATCAGTGGGGTCGCTTCATATTGTCTGTTCACGCTGTAGGCCTACTCTCCGATGCCGGGGGCTTTGGGCCGCCGCTTTCTGATTTCCGCCAGTCTCTTCCCCGGCTTCCAGTGCATCTGCCTGATGCGGCGGCGGATCCACATGTCGATCCCCTCCATCGCTGTAGGCGGCATGCACCCGTGGAAGTATGCGCACCACCCGGCGAGCTTCTGCTTCAGATCCTCCTGCACCTTCCTGAACCCGCCCCTGCCCCTGCGATCCAGCGTCTCCGCTAGAACGGCACGGAGTTTGGCGAGCTTCCTGGGATGCGCATTGGCGAGCCATTTGCGCCGGGGATGCCCCCTGCGGCGCTTCGGCCCCGCCCTCGTGGCGAATGTGAACCCGGGGAGCTGGGAGCCGCTGCCCGCGCTGACTATCTTCGTCCTGGCCTTGTTCACCTTGAGGAATAGCCTGGCCTCTATGAACTTGGCCACGCTCTCAAGCACTCTCTCGCACGCCTTGCGGTTCGCTGCCCCTTGCCTCCAACGGCCGGGTTCGGGACTTTCACCCTATAGATTGAGCTCATGCCGAGCACACCAAAGAAAGCCCGGGAGGCTCGCGCCTCCCGGGCTTTTGGCTGATCAAGGTATCCTTTGCAAGGATGCCGGGGGCCGCGACCCCGGCTCCGCCATCAGGCCTGGTGGTTCTGCACGCTCCTGATGCCCAGGAACGGGGCCTTCTTGGAGCCTAGCTCGTCCTCGATGCGCATCAGGCGGTTGTACTTGGCCACGCGGTCGGAGCGGCTCATCGAGCCGGTCTTGATCTGGCCGCAGGCGGTGCCCACTGCAAGATCTGCGATCGTGGTGTCCTCGGTCTCGCCCGAGCGGTGGGAGACGATGGCGGTGTAGCCCGCATTTTTGGCCATCCTGATGGCGTCCAGGGTCTCCGAGAGCGATCCGATCTGGTTGAACTTGATGAGGATCGAGTTGGCAACGCCCTTCTCGATGCCCTCCTTGAGGATCTTGGTGTTCGTCACGAAGAGGTCGTCGCCCACCAGCTGGACCTTCTTGCCGATGGCCTCGGTCAGGTGCTTGAAGCCCTCCCAGTCGTTCTCGGCCTGGCCGTCCTCTATGGAGACTATGGGGTACTTGGCCACCAGCTCCTCTAAGTACTTGGCAAAGCCCTTGGAGTCAAAGCTCCTGCCCTCGCCCTTGAGCTCGTACATGTGCGTCTGGTCGTTGTAGAACTCCGAGGAGGCGCAGTCCATCGCAAGGGTGATGTCCTTGCCGAACACGTAGCCCGCGTCCTCGACCGCCTTCTTGATGCACTCGAAGGCCTCGGCGTTGCTCTTGAGATCGGGGGCGAAGCCGCCCTCGTCGCCCACGCCGGTGGCGTGGCCAGCGGCCTTCAGGACCTTCTGGAGGCTGTGGAAGACCTCCGAGCCCATGCGCACGGCCTCACGGATGGTCTTGGCGCCCGCAGGCTGGATCATGAACTCCTGGATGTCGATGTTGTTGGCCGCGTGGGCGCCGCCGTTTAGGATGTTCATCATCGGCAGCGGCATCACGTACTGCCCGAAGGTGCCGTTGAGCTGGGAGATGTAGGCGTACAGCGGCAGCTTCTCGGATGCCGCCTGGGCCTTGGCCGCGGCAAGCGAGACGGCGAGGATGGCGTTGGCGCCCAGGGACGACTTGTTCTCGGTGCCGTCAAGCTCGATCATCGCGCCGTCCACCGCGCGCTGGTCGGCAGCCTCGATCCCGATGACCGCCTTTGAAATCTTGTCGTTGATGTTGGAGACTGCCTTGAGCACGCCCTTGCCGCCAAAGCGGGACTTGTCGCCGTCGCGCAGCTCGAGCGCCTCGCGCACTCCAGTGGATGCGCCGGACGGGGCGGCAGCGGTGCCGAACGAGCCGTCCTCCAGCACTACGTCAGCCTCGACGGTGGGGTTGCCGCGCGAATCGATGATTTCACGGCCGATGACCTTGGTGATCCTGGACATGTTGCCTCCTTCAAAAGCGCGCCGCAGGTGATCAGCCCGTGGCGCAATGGAATTTCTCTGGCCATGATGCTACCTTAGTTAGCCAAGGCTTACAAGAGAATTGTTAGCACCCGCTAGCAATTCTCACCCCTGTTCCGTCGGAAGGCCCTTCCGGCGCCGCGCGGATCCGGCTTCTTGCAGGACCAGGCGATGACGCGCGCCGCCATCTTTGCCCCCGCCTCTTGAAAAAATGCGATGCTGACCTCATTTCTATTGCAGTTGTGAACAGCAAGGACATCTGCGTCCAGAGTTTTTATGGAATCCAAAGAGAAAGCAAACAGGCAGGAAGCTGAAACCGAGGCCGTGGCCTCGCGCCTCAATGATAGGCTCGACGGAGCGCAGCCAGGCGGCGTGGATGCCGCGCCCGAGTCAGGCGGCGCGCCTGCCAGCGCCGGCGGGATCATCGATCGCGCCAGCCAGTTCCCCGATGAAGTCTACGTGATCCCGAACTACGGCAGGCCGGTCATGCCCAGCCAGATAGCCCCCGTCCAGCTCACGCCGGACTGGGAGGGCGTGCTCATGAAGGTCGCCGAGACCAAGGAGCGCGTCTTCGCGATGTTCTCGCTGGGTGACCGTAACATCAACCGCGCGCTCCAGTCCGGGGACTTCCCGCTCACCGGCACGCTGGTGCGCCTGCTCCATGCCAAGGCCAGCGGCAACGAGATCCACTTCATCTGCGAGGGATTGTGCCGCGTGCGCGTTGACAAGTGGCTTGACGAGAAGAAGTTCAGCCGCGCCAAGGTCGCCTACCCCGAGAACGTCTTCCCCTCCCGGGACACCCAGGAGGAGGTCGACGTCAAGGCCTACGCGATGTCGCTCGTCTCCGCGATCCAGGAGCTGCTGCCCCTGAACCCGCTCTACACCGACGAGATGAGGCAGTACCTGCTGCGCTTCAACCAGAACGATCCGTCGATGCTCGCCGACTGCGCCGCCTCGATCACGACCGCGACGACCCTGGAGCTGCAGCACGTGCTCGACACGCTCAACGTGCTCGAGCGCCTCAAGTACTCCTCCTCGCTCATCCGCAAGGAGCTCAAGGCCGCAAAGCTGCAGGACAAGATAAAAGGATCGGTCGCCGACCGCCTGAACAAGCGCCAGCGCGACTTCTTCCTGCGCGAGCAGCTCTCGGAGATCCAGAAGGAGCTGGGCACCAAGATGGACGACCGCAGCGCCGACGCCGACGAGTTCGAGAAACGCATGAGGAAGCTCAATCCGCCCGAGCACATCGCCGCGAGGTTCAAGGAGGAGATCAAGAAGCTGCGCACGCTGGAGAGCGGATCCCCCGAGTACGCGGTGACGAGGAACTACCTCGACGTGCTGACCACCATCCCCTGGGGGAAGACGGCCAAGGAGGACATCAACCTCAAGAAGGCCCGCGAGATCCTCGACAAGGACCACGAGGGGCTCAAGGACGTCAAGGACAGGATCATCGAGTTCATGGCGGTTGGCGCCCTGAAGGGCTCGACCAAGGGCTCGATCATCCTCTTTGCCGGCCCTCCGGGAGTCGGCAAGACCTCGATCGGCAAGTCGATCGCCAAGGCCCTGGGCAGGCCGTTCTTCAGGCTGTCCTTAGGCGGCGTCGACGATGAGAGCGTCATCAAGGGCCACCGCAAGACCTACATCGGGGCCATGCCCGGCAAGATAGTCCAGGCGCTGCGCGAGACCGGGGTCATGAACCCCGTGATCATGCTCGACGAGGTGGACAAGCTCTCGCACAGCTACCAGGGCGATCCGGCCTCGGCTCTGCTGGAGACGCTCGATCCCGAGCAGAACAGCGGCTTCCTCGACCACTACCTCGACGAGAAGCTCGACGTCTCAGGCTGCCTGTTCATCTGCACGGCCAACAGCATCGACACCATCCCGCCGGCGCTGTTCGACCGCATGGACACCATAAGGCTGCCAGGCTACATCGCCGAGGAGAAGTTCCTCATCGCCAAGAAGCACCTGCTGCCGCGCGGGCTCAAGGAGGCCCACGTGCGCAAGAGCCAGCTGCGCATGTCCGACGGCGTGATCCGCAAGATCATCGACGAGTACGCCCGCGAGAGCGGCGTGCGCTCGCTCGAGCGCGCGATCGCCAAGATCATCCGCAAGGCCGCAGTCAGGCTCGTCGAGGGCGCCAAGTCCGTGACGGTCAAGGAGTCCGATCTCGAGGAGTACCTGGGCTCGGCTCCGTTCCGCAAGGAGAAGTCGATCTCGGGCACCGGTGTCATCACCGGGCTGGCATGGACCTCGGTGGGCGGCGCCACGCTCTCCATCGAGTCGGTGAAGGTGCGCGACGACCAGCGCGGGCTCGAGCTCACCGGCCAGCTCGGCGACGTCATGAAGGAATCGGCGCAGATCGCCTACAGCTACATCCAGGCCAATATCGCCCGCTACGCCCCGGAGAAGGCCAAGTTCTTCCGCAAGGCCTTCATCCACCTGCACGTGCCGGAGGGGGCGACCCCGAAGGACGGGCCGTCGGCCGGCGTGACCATGGCCTCCTCGCTGCTCTCGCTGGCCCTCGGCGTGCCGCCCAAAAAGGGCTACGCCATGACCGGCGAGCTCTCGCTCACCGGACAGGTACTCGCCATCGGCGGGCTGCGCGAGAAGACCATCGCCGCCAGGCGCATGGGGATCTTCGACATCATCTGCCCGCGCGCCAACGAGGGCGACGTCAAGGAGCTGCCCCACGAGGTCTCCGACGGCGTGAGCTTCCACTACGCCGACAAGTACGATGACGTGGCGAGGATCATGTTCGACGAGGCCAGGGACAACCTCGACATCGAGGCCCAGGTCGCAAGGGAGAAGGAGGAGAAGTCCGAGGAGCGCGCTGCAAAGGAGAAGGCCGGGGAGGAGAAGGCCAAGCCCAGGGCCGCCAGGGCCCGCAAGGGCGCGGGCGCCGGGAAGACAGCCTCCAAGGCCTCGAAGAAGTAGATGATGGCCTTTTGAGCTTATGAGGGCCCCCGCAGATCCTGCGGGGGCCCTTTTGCGCTACGCTGGCATCATGAAGGCACAGCAGCCCAGGACGGCTTTGACCCTGCCTGACGGGACCGAGGTTGGCGCCGCGGCCCCGGCCATAGTCTCGGCAAGCCGCGTCACTGACATCCCCGCGTTCCACGCGCGCTGGCTCATGGCCAGGCTGCGCGCAGGGTGGTGCGCCCGCCGCAACCCTTACAGCGGCCGCCTCTCGTACATCTCGTTTGAAAACTGCCGCGCCATCGTATTCTGGACCAAGGATCCCTCCCGCCTCATGCCCATGCTCGGCGAGATAGCGTCGATGGGCTGCAACTTCTACTTCCTCTTCACGCTCAACAGCTACGAGGGGACGGGCCTCGAGCCCTGCGTGCGGTCATTCAAGGCCCGGGCAGAGGCATTCCGCAAGCTCGCCAAGATGCTCGGCCCCTCGCGCGTGATCTGGCGCTTCGATCCGCTGATCCTCGCCCCGGGACTTGGCGTTGCCGATCTCATCGGGCGCGTGCGCGAGGCAGGCGAGGCGATCTTCGGGTGCTCAGAAAGGCTCATCGTGAGCTTTGCCGACATCAGGGGCTACCCCAGGGTCAGGCGCAACCTTGCCGAGGGCGGGAGCTTCAAGGACGCGGAAGACGCCTTGGCTGGCGAGTTCTCGCGCGCGCAGATGCTTGAGGCCGCAGCAGGACTGGCGCGCCTTCGTGACGGCTGGAAGGCGAGCGGTTGGGATCTTGAGATCACGACCTGCGCCGAGGACATCGGCCTTGAGGAGTTCGGGATCACGCACGGGGCCTGCATCGATGCGGCTCTCATGCAGAGGCTGTGGCCTCACGACGAAAGGCTCATGCACTACCTCAGGACCGGCAAGGTGCTAAAGGACGGCATGCGGCCCCTGCCCATCCCGGCCACGCCCCCTGATCTCAAGGATCCATCGCAGCGCAAGGCCTGCCGCTGCGCCGCAAGCCGCGACATCGGCAGCGGAGGCACCTGCCCGCACCTGTGCGCCTACTGCTACGCCAACCCCTCAAGGCAGGCCGTCATGGCATCCTTGAAGATTGCCTCCCAGGACTCGCCTGCGCTCTGATCCGGGCTTTTCTTCCCGCTGTCACCCTCACTTCCTGCGCTTGCGCAGGCTTTGTCTTTGCAATCAATGTGTTGACAAGGAGTGTCCAGCGCTTGGGCAATAATTTGTGAAAAACTTGTGCAACAAGAGCCAAAGCGGAGTAATATATGTATTGCGTCAAGCGGAATACAACAAACATTCTGTTGCGCATTTGGAAACTTTCCAATCAGGAAAGCGAGAACCGGGCCCACTACCTTCCTTCGGGTTCGGAACAGGGCGCAGCCTGCGCCCGGGATCCCATTGCAATCTAAGAGTGCGCCAGCCCTATCCGCGGGCCCAACAGCGCGCATTCCACCCAAAGATTTACAACAACATCAGGATTCGCTTATTTGGCTATGGAAACCTTAAAGAAATTCAGCAACCTCCTCGCCCAGCAGACTTCGCTCTTCGTGATCGCCGTCGCCGTGCTCGCCTACTTCTGCCCTTCGCTCTTCTCCTGGGTCAAGGGGTACTACTCGCTGGCGATCATCGCGATCATCATGTTCTCCATGGGCCTGACCATCACCACCGAGAACTTCAAGATCCTGATGAGCCGCCCGCTGGACATCTTCATCGGCGCCGTGGCCCAGTACACCATCATGCCTTGCCTGGCGTGGACCATCGCCAAGTCCTTCAACCTGCCCAACGACATCGCGGTAGGCCTGATCCTCGTAGGCTGCGCCCCCGGCGGCGTCTCCTCAAACATCATGTCCTTCCTTTGCCACGGCGACGTGCCGTTCTCGGTCGGCATGACCACCGCCTCGACGCTGCTGGCCCCGGTCATGACCCCGATCCTCATGCTCCTGCTTGCAGGCGAGCGCGTCGACGTCCCGGCTGCCGGCATGTTCCTCTCCATCCTTGAGACCGTGCTCGTGCCTGTGGCCTTAGGTTTCTTCCTCAACCGCTTCTACGGCAGGACCAAGACCTTCAAGGACGTGCAGCAGGTGATGCCTTCGGTCGCCGTGATCGGGCTTGCGCTCATCGTCGGCGGCGTGACCTCATTGCAGGGCAAGAACTTCTTCACCGCTGGCGTGGTCGTGTTCCTGGCCGTCTTCTGCCACAACTCCGTGGGCTATGTGCTCGGCTACCTCGTCGGCCGCTTCTTCGGGATGAGCACCGCCAAGAAGCGCACCCTCTCCATCGAGGTCGGCATGCAGAACGCTGGCCTGGCAACCGGCCTTGCCTCCGTTCACCTTGCCATGTACCCGCACGCCGCGCTGGCCGCCGCAGTCTCCTGCGTCTGGCACTCGATCTCCGGCACGTTGCTTGCCAACTTCTTCGCAAGGGTCGACCTGCGCCGCGAGAAGGCAGCTGCCGGCGAGGGCGCCCAGGCTGCCGCCGACTGACATTTTTCCAAACGTGAATTAAGCAAGCCCCATGCCGCAAGGCACGGGGGCTTTCTTCTGCATGGGATCAACTGATTGGACGCCTGAGCCCTTCAGATGCCCATCTCAGGTCTGACGTCCATGCGCGCGCCCATGGCGCTGCAGATGCGCTCCTGCAAAGCCCTCTTGAGCGCGTCCTTGCCAAAATAAACGTCAGGCATGCCCTTGAAAGTGAAATCCTGCATCACAAGCCTCCATCAAATCCATCGCAGGCCATGCAACGCCAGGCGCCTGTTCCTTTTGCTGGAGTAATTGTGGCCTTGGCTGGTACGCTCCAAAATTGCCTTTTGCCGATGGATCCATAACCTGCATGCACGGAAAAGGCCGCGAGGCGGCCTTTTCCGTGCAGTTTGGAGCGCATCCCCCGGCGAGGCTTTCAATCAGGCGGGCATGAGCCTCACCCAGACCACGTCCTTGCCGCAGGTCTTGACGGACTTGAGCCTAAGCGCGCGCGGGCGGTCATCCCGTGCAGGATCGATGCCGTCCACGGAGGCTGCAAAGCCCCGGCGCCCGTCGATGCCCGGGGCCATCATGAAGCTGTACTCGTCGATGAGGCCCTCTGCCTCAAAAGCGCCGTTGACGTTGCCGCCGCCCACGAGGGCGACGCGCTTTACGCCAAACTCGCGCTTGAGCAGCTCCATGGCCCTTCCAAGATCCACCCTGCCCTTGCCTGCGGCGATCCACGAGATGCCCATGGCCTCAAGCCTCAGCGCGTACTCAAGCGGGGCGTCCTCGGAGAGCAGGCTTATCCTGCCTTCGGCATCGTCATCGCGCCAAAGCAGCGTGCCCCTGGAGTCCACCGTGCAGCGCCACTTGCCCTGGCCGTCGCACTTGTGGAAATCCTCATGCCCGATCGGCGATGGATCCGCAGCCTTGAAGGCACCCTTCTTTGCATAGTGCATGCGCGCCGTGACGCTGCCCTCGACGGTGGCGCCGCAATCAAGCTCGCCTAGCGCCTCGTAGTACTCGCTTCCGCTTATTCCCTCGAGCATCGCGCAGTCGATGCGCCCGTCGTATGACTGCATCATGTGCAGGACGATATATGGCCTGTCCATCCTCAAGACCTCTTCAACTTGCTGTTAGCCATTGACATCCTCCCCTCTCTAAAGAGAGGGGATTCCTACCGATCTCTTGGGAGATCTTCGGCGGGTTCCTCTTGCTGACCACCAATGTGATTCACTT
>CACYPI010000086.1 GCA_902776275.1 uncultured Aeromonadales bacterium | reverse complement strand
TTTTTCAAAGAACGCCCGGCAGGCCCTGCTGCCTGGAAAAAAAACATCTCATGCCTCAGGCGAAGCGTGATCTGGATCGGCTCGGTTTTTTGACCGTACGGGCATGATGAAGGCGGCCGTAGGCCGCCTTCAGTTCTGCTGGCTGGAGATTTTTACCTGGTCCTCTTGGCCTCGACGAGCAAGTCGTGGGCCTTGTCGTAGTCAGGGACGATGTCGTAGGCGCGCGAGCGGGACATCTCCTCCTCGAGGGTGTCGAACTGTATGGCGTCCAGCTCGTCCTTCGTGAAGAGCTTGAGGCAGTCGGGGTTGCCCATCTGCGCCACCGGGTTGAAGGTGCCCTCGGCGAAGGCCACGGTGTGGGCGACCTCCGGGTTCTGGACCCACTTCAGGAACTCGGCTGCCAGCGGGCTTGGGTTCGGGTTGTTCACGAGCGAGGTGATCTCGACCCACATCAGCGCGCCCTTGAGCGGGGAGACTGCGAGGATGTTGTCGTTGCCGTCGGCGCGGGCCAGGGACGCGGTGTAGGTGCCGCCTGAGAGGTAGCAGGAGATCTCGCCGCTGACGATGGCCTGGTTCAAGGTCGCGATGTCGGTGACCATCTTGGCGTTGCCGATGATCCTCTTGGCGGTCTCGCCGAACTTGCGCATCTCCTCGTCGGTGTGCGGCTTGTAGGGGTCGATGCCCGCGATCATGAAGATGTCGGCGACGTTCCAGTCGTCGGACTCCTGCATGCCGTACTTGCCCTTGAGCGAGTCGTCGGCCCACAGCTTCCAGCCCTGCTCCTCGGCGGTCTTCTTCGAGATCTTGTCGGTGTTGACGACGAAGGAGAACGGTCCGAACCTCTGGGCCATGCCCAAAAGGTCCTTGCCGTCGTCGCTCATGGCCCACTTGTAGGGCGGCTTGAAGTCGGGGAGCATCTTCTCGAAGAACGGCTCGAAAACCTTGCGGTCAAGCGGCTTTATGAGGTGCTCGGGGTAGAGCATCTTGCGGGCCCACGGGTTGTTGACGTTGATGAGGTCCCACACCTTGGTCTCGCCGGCGCGCAGCTTGTTGACCATGGTCGGATCGTTGGTCGCGGACTCGGCCTTGACCTCGGCTCCGGTGAGCTTGCGGTAAGGATCGAGCACCTCGGCTGAGTTGTAGCCCTCCCAGCAGAGGATGTTGAGCTCCTTGTCCCTGGCGGCGAACGCCTGCCTGGACCAAGGGGCGGATGCGGCGAGGGCGCCTGCGCCCATCATCTTGAGGATTGAACGGCGGCTGAAGTCTGTCATTTTTCCGATCTCCCATATCAATCGACAGTGCAAGCAATGTTGCAACTGCACCAGAAAAGCCTGTGTATTGACTGCACAAGGTCAAAATACTACTTTTGATGTTGTGAGCACAACATAAACATTGTTACTTGCAACATGGTCGGGCACGATGCTCAATCCTGCGGAATAAGCAGCTTGTATCTAAAGCGCTTTTCCAAGGGGTGTTCCAAAAAAGGCAGGAATGGCCGCCATGGTGCACCGCCTGAGGGGCGGTGCGAAAGCAGGATCCGGCGCGGGCCGCATGTGCGGCCCGCTTCAAGACAAGGGGGCAGGGCATGTTCACTTCATTAAAGGGAAGATCGGCGGTGGTCACGGGCGCGAGCTCGGGGATCGGCAAGGCGATGGCGGTCACCTTCGCGCGCGAGGGCTGCAATGTGCTGGCGGTCGCGCGCAGCGAGGCCAAGGTCAAGGCCGTCTGCGACGGGATCAGGAAGGAGGGCGTCACTGCCGAGCCCTTCGTCGGCGACGTCAAGTCGATGGCCGACATGAGGGCGATGGCGGAGAAGGCGAAGGAACTTTTCGGCGGAGTGGACATCCTCCTCTCCAACGCCGGGATATTCCCGGAAAAGCGCCTTTCCGAGATGACCGACGAGGACTATGACAACGTCATGGACACCAACGTGCGCGGCATGTTCCACGCCGTCTGGGCCTGCCAGGGGATGATGAAGGAGAAGAGGCGCGGGCGCATCATCCTCACCTCCTCGATCACGGGCCCGAACACCGGCTTCCCGGGCTGGGCGCACTACGGCGCTTCCAAGGCCGCGCAGCTAGGCTTCATGCACACCGCGGCCATCGAGCTTGCGCCCTACGGGATCACGGTCAACGCCGTCTCCCCGGGCAATGTGCTCTCAGAGGGGCTGCTGGCCAACGGCGAGGACTATATCAAGCAGATGGCAAGGAGCGTGCCGCTTGGCAAGCTCGGCTCGCCCTACGACATCGCCAACGCAGCGCTCTTCCTGGCCTCCGACGAGGCCGGGTTCATCACCTCGCACAACCTCATCATCGACGGCGGCCAGATCTGGCCCGAGTCGCTCACCGCGCTCGATTCCATCAGAGACGAGTACAAGCAGGATTGATTTGCAATCGTGGAAACTTCATGCCCGGGGCGCAATCTCCGGGCTTTTTTGGCTGAGTGCGCGGCGCGCTGACATGAAGGTCGCGGGCGGGATGCGCAGCCATGGCTACATGGGAAGGTGCGCCGCATGGCGGCGCCAAGGAAGGAACCTGCGCCGCGCGGGCCAAGAAACACCCCGCCCGGGTGAGGGAAAGTCCCGGAGCGGGGTGTCAAACCTGCGTCCCCGCAATGCGGGGCAAGAAGGCTCTGATGGCCGGATTGCCCGGCCGGTGCGGCGCTTCATCTGATCCCAACCTAGCACACGGCCAGTCCGGTGTTGCGCGAAATGTTGTAAATGCACAAAAAAGACAGACGTGCACAGATTTGATGTTGCCAGTGCAACATCATGAGGCGCCAAGTCGCAAGCCTGCTGCGCGTCCGTGCTCTTAGGTCAAGCCCTTGGCGCCAGACCCAGCCTCTTCGTGGCCTGCCTGCTGCAAGCCTCATTTTCACTTGTCATGCCTTTGCGTCAATCCGGGTTAATTTCCTGTAAATCCATATCTCTTTTCGGAGATACGGAACATGCGATGAAGAAAAACTGGTTTTTTGATCTACATGCGTGTTTTTTTTTTACGCACTGTATACTGGCCCTGAAGATGAGGCTGGCAACTGAGGGCAGTCCCAAAGCCAAGCCGCAGGCCTGATGCCATGCACCAAGCCATAAAAGATAAAAGTTCTTCAAGGTAGCTTATGAAAATCAGGAAATTCATTGCTGCAGCCTGCCTGGCTGCCGCAAGTTTTGTCGCAAGCGCGGAATCAAGCCTTGTTTTCTGCAGCGACATCTCCACCGCATTCAAGCCCGAGGGCGTTTCCGACACCTTTGACTCCCTCACCGTCTCGTGGCTTGCCAAGTTCGACAAGGCCGTCGGCTCCAACTCGGTTTCGGTGAGCCTCTACCAGAACGTCGATCAGACGCAGAACCTCGTGGCCAGGGAGAACGTGGCGGTCAATCCTCAGTGGAACTGCCTGGGCATGAAGAACGCTGTGTTCCCCGAGCCCGGCAACTACACCATCTCGGTCGACTCCACCGACGGGCAGAACCTCGCCCAAGGGACAGTCACCATAAACGAGCCTGAGGAGCAGCAGCCTGCCGCCGCGGGCGCGCAGCCTCCCAAGCAGGAACGCGTTGGCGCCGATCTCGAATCCCTATTCAACAAGTACGACTCGCTGGTCAAGAAGCTCAAGTGAGCGCCGGCTAGCCGAAAACCGCGTCCGGGCTTCCGGCCCGGGCGCCTCAGACAAGGACATCACCAGGAGTTAGCTTATGAAGAAGATGACCTTAGCCGCGCTGGCTTTTGCCGTCGCCGCGGTGTTTTCAACCAGCGCGATGTCTGCCACGCGCGACCTCGTGTTCGACGATGACGAGGACGCGGCCGCAGCTGCCGACGACAGCAAGCAGACCATCGCCGTCAAGACCACCGTCCAGCTCACCCGCGACGGCCAGACCTCGAACGTGGCGCCCAGTGCCGAGTTCAAGTCGGGCGACAAGGTGAAGCTGGTCTTCACCCCTAACGTAGACGGCTACGTCTACTGGATGGCCAAGGGCTCGAGCGGGCAGTACGCGCTGCTCTATCCCAGCGCCAAGGCCGGCATGGACAACGCCGTGAGCAGGAACCAGGAGTACACGGTCCCTGCCAAGGGCGCCTTCAAGTTCGATGATCAGCCCGGCGACGAGAACCTGCTGTGCATCCTCTCTACCGACAAGATCCCCGAGCTTGAGCAGGCCGCCGGCAACATGACTGCCGCCGCCCCCGAGATCGATCAGATCGAGAAGACCAACCAGCAGAAGCGCCAGACCCGCGACCTCGTGTTCGACGACGAGGAGGACGAGGAGATCAACACCACCTCGCAGGTTGCGAACAAGGGCGAGCCTTTCGTGGCCCAGTACACGCTTTCCCACAAATAACCTGAAACAGGACCCTCCTGCGGCCCCGCCGCAGGGGGTGTTCCTCACCATTTCAAAAACAAAGCTGCACTCAAAATGAAGAAATTCCTTCTGGCATTCCTCTTGGGCTTTGCCTTTTGCGTCCAGGCAGCCTCGCTTCAGGACACCTTGAACGAGGCCACCAAGGCTTTCCAAGCCAACGACATGGACAAGGCCTCGAAGCTGTTCACGCAGGTCGGCGATGCCGTGGCAAAGCAGAACCCGCAGGCGGCAGTGCAGCTTTGGTTCAACGCCGCAGTGGCCAACCAGAAGGCCGGCAACTTCAAGGAAGCCGAGGCGCTGGCAAGGCGCGCGATTGCGCAAAAGAAGGCCGTCTCGCCTGAGAACCTCCCGACCTACTACGAGATGGTCGTCTTCTGCGAGGAGCAGCTTGGCGAGCACGCCTCGAAGGTCAAGACCCTAGGCGAGATGGAGTCTGCCTTGAAGGGCAACGCCAAGCTCCTGCCCTCGATCATTTCGAGAAAAGGCGACGCCTACAAGGATCTCGAACTCTACAACCAGGCAGTCGCAACCTATAAGAAGGCCCTCGCGCTTGCAAAGAAGGGAACCGACAAGGAGTTCATCGCGAGGATCTACGCCTCGCTTGGACTGTGCCTTGGGCAGCTTGGTGACTACGACGGCTCATTCAACGCTCTCTCGGAGTCCCAGAAATTGGCGGATGCCTTGAAGGCGCCGCAGACCATGGCCGATGCTCGCAGCAACACCGGGATCCTGATGACCGAGCAGGGCGACTACGCCAAGTCGGTTGAGATCCTGAACTCCGCACTGAAGATCGAGCGCGACAGCAAGCTTAGGAATAAAGAAGGCTCGGACCTGAACAACCTTGGCCAGGCCTACACCGCGATGAGCAACTACAGCGGCGCGATGGATCTCTTTTCCCAGGCGCTGAAGATCGCCCGCGAGGTCAAGGATCGCAGGCTCGAAGGCATCGCCGTCGAGAACCAGGCTTTGCTCTACAGGTTCCAGGGCCAGTATCCGGATGCGATCGAGCGCTACGCCCAGGCCCAGAGGATCTTCCAGGAGGTCAAGTTCCGCGAGGGTGAAGCGAGCGTCCTGCTCGGCATCGGCAAGCTCAAGGAGAAGGATGGCGCCAAGTACGACGAAGCTCTGGATTGCTACAACAAGGCCCTTCAAATCTACGACGAACTGAACATCCTGCGCGGAAAGGATGAGACCCTGGTTCAGATCGCCAACGTTTACAAGCTCAAGGGCACCCCGGCCTCGACCAGGGCTACGCGCGATCTCACCTTCACGGATGAAGAGGAAGATTCTGCAGCCGACTTGGCAAAGGCAATCGATAAGTCATATGAAATTGCCAGCCAAGCCATGGAGCTTGCGCAAAAGCTCTCTAACAAGGAGCTTATCTGGTCCTGCCACCAGATCCTGGGAAAAGCCGAGTACCGCAAGGGGAACCTTGAAAAGGCCTTCGACCACTATGACAAGGCGATCGGCATCGTAACTGGCATGTACAACTCGCTTTCAGCCGTGCAGGCTTTGGGCGAGTTCATGGCAGGTAAGGAAGATCTCTACAGCGAGGCCCAGGAAGTCTGTAGCGCCCTCTACGAGAAGACCAATGACGAGAAGTACATAGCGCTCAACATGGCCTATGCCGACACGCTGCGCAACGAAGTCCAGAAGGCGAGCGCCGGTCTCTCGAGCCTCAAGTTCCAGGACAAGGAGAAGCAAGCGCTCTTTGAGAAGCTTAACAAGCTTGGCAAAGCCTTGGCTCAGGCCGAAAACGCCATGCCTGTTAAGGATGATTCTGCTGCCAACGCAAAGAAGCCTTCTAGCGAGGTAGCGACTCGCCTGCAGTACGTCGACGACGAAATCAAGACGCAAAAGGCGCGTGTAGCAGCACTCGGCAATGATTACCAGAAAGTCTTTGACGAATGGAAAAAGAAATATCCTGGCGACTCGCTTTATTTCGACTCGAGCTCGCGCGTTGACATAGCATCAATCAAGAAAAGCCTCTCTGATGGCCAGGCAATGCTTCAGTACGTAACACTGCCTGAGAAGATGCTCATCACTGTCATCAGCAATAACAGAGTTTCCTGCGTAAGCGTCGATGTGAAAAAGAAAGTAATCGATGACCTAATTAAGAAGGACATCGCCATCGATTACATAAATCGAAGAGACAATGCGCGTTCAGATAGAGATTTGGAAAATGTAGCGCATAAACTTCATATTCTATATGGATATCTAATCGATCCTGTTAAAGATCTTATTAAAGACAAGAACAGACTCTACATCGTTTCTGACGGATTCCTGGCTCAGCTTCCTTTCTCCGCACTTGTTACGGAAGAGAATGGAGCAAAACCGACTTATCTTGTAGAAAAATATGAAATCGCATATTTGAGACCGTCTTTTGTAAGCAACTTTGCAAGTCAGAAAAAGGGTAAGCCTGATAAGGCGATGCTAGCAGTTGCCAATCCGCACAACATAGACTTCCAGATGATTACTTTGGAAGGAACGATCAAAGAAATCAGTAAGCCTTATAAACTCCTCACCGAAAACAATAAGGCTGTGGATGTGGGAATTGAACTTAAGAAAGCTGGAAAAGGATCGTTTGATCCCTGGCTAGAAAAGATAAGCAATGATGAATTTTCTCGCGCATATCCTGAATTTAAAGAACTCCCAAATAGCCCGACCGAAAAATGGGTGAAAGAGCATCTTGCAAAATATAAATATGAGACCTTATATTTTGCCACTCATGGCATGCCGGCATCTGACGTAGTAATTTCTAGTACCAAAACATATCCGAAGCAAATTGATAGATTAAAGAAAAAGCTTAATTTTGATAGCATTCCGCCGTTTGAAAGATCGATCAACTTCTACGGAGAGAACTTGTATGGAGCAAATCCTTTTAATGGATTCGTATATCTGAGTTCTGAAAATCAGAATTTTAATCCTAAAGAACTAAATAAAAAAATTGACGAGCAAGATGACGGCATTCTGCAAATAAAGGAAATAGCTAATCTGCCCGACAGCGTGTTCTCTGCTACGAAGAATGTAATTCTTTCAGCCTGCAATACTGCAGTTACTTATAATCCTGGTGCTTTGAAAATGGACTTTGATGTAAAAGAAGGCGAGGACAAGGAAATCGAGTCGATGCTTCGCAAGCAGGGCTGGATCCCCGGTGCCGATCAGGTCAGCCTAGTCGATTTGTTCATGCGCCGCGGTGTTCAAAATGTATACGGCACATTCTGGTTTGCTGATGATGAGGCATCGTCGGATCTCATGTCAGATTTCAGTTCAAATTTTTTCGATCCGTCTAACCATATGGATGCCGTGAGCGCATTCAATGCAGCCCAAAGAAAAATCGTTTCGGCAGCTAAGAATGACGGCAAAAAGTACGGAAGTTACTCTGCCATGCATCCTTTCTTCTGGGCTGTAGGCGGAATGTTCGGAAAATGATTTTTTCAACCTTGCTTCATAACTTCATGTGTTTAAGGAGAGAACTATGTTAGCAGCACTGAAAAAACGCAAAGTCCTGGTAATCGGAACCGCACTTTTGGCTGCGGCTGCAATTACATGGGCTACTGCAAACTTGGAGGCTCAGGCAGATAAGACCACTGTCGCGACCGCAAATACCCAGGCTCAATTCGTCATCAAATCCCTTGATCTCACGGGAAAGAATTCGATTGCCAAAACTGCTGTGACTAAGAAGGTTCCGCAGGCCAACGTCGACTGGAACAAGTGGGGAGATTACTCGAAGAAGCTCAAGGCCGCCACCGACAAGTACCAGTCTCTGGCTGAGAAGGCCAAGGCCGAGGCTGCAAACGGCCCTGTTTCTGCTGCCACCAAGTCCGCCGGCCTTGATGCCGCCAACAGCGTCAAGTCCATCGCCTACGAGTTTGCAGACTTCCAGGAGAAGGGCAACTGCCTGAAGTACGCAAAGCAGAACCGCGCACTCGGCGATGCTCTGCTGGCAAATGCCAACGTCCTGTTCAAGGATCTCGATGCTGATGCGATCAGCGCCGCTTCCGATGCCCAGGGCGCGCTGGCCGATGCCCGCAAGGACCTCTATGCCGATGTCAAGGACACCATGTCCGATTCCGACAAGCAGTTCCTGAAGTCCGACACGCTGCCCAAGCTGCAGGCCATCTCGACCGAGGTCAAGGACTTGATGACCTCCGTCACCACCCTCCTTTCCAACATCAAGGATCAGGTGACCTCCGGCGGCATCGGCGGCCTGACTTCCTGCGCCTCCTCTGCCGCTTCCAGCGACAACCCGGCTGCCGCCCTGCTCAAGCCTGTCAGCGGACTGCTTGACATGGTCAAGAGCCTCGGCACCAACGTCGCCGACACCATCAGCGACATCAGCGGCCTGTAATCCGGCCATCCCTCCGCGTCCATCCCGCGGGGGGATTTTTTTCATGAAACCAATTTACAACTCTTAAGGCAACACCAATCCTGCGGGGAAACCCGCATTTTTTAAATTCCTTTTAAATCAGCTTATTGGCTCAGC
>CACYPI010000085.1 GCA_902776275.1 uncultured Aeromonadales bacterium | reverse complement strand
CTATGCGGGCACCGCCATGATGCTAAGGCAAGCTGGTTTTTAAAAAACGCACCCGCGCGAGGCGGAAGGGAAATCATGAAACTATCTGATCAAGTACTGCTAAATTTTGCCCATGATGCTGCCACGATCACGCTTGCGCGGTTGGGCGGTTTTCACTTTGCCTGTGGGCTCATTTTCACTGGAGAAGCGGGCCCGTTGTCTTCATGAAAGTTGTGGCCTCCCATGGCTCAAAAAGGGTTGCCGCCAAATGTGTGCCGAAACCCCCAAGCCAGCATTTGCATTTGAAATACCTCTCATCAGAGGCGAGGAATGCCGCTTGAGAACGCACGCCTTCCAGCGCTCAGGAGGTTCTTTTCCGCTGGATTGATCGCAATCCGGCCAAGGCGCGGTTGCACGGCCGTGCGCTGCGGTCAAAAATGCCAGATGGCGGGCGCGTCGGCGCCGGGAGGAACAGATGCACAAATGGCACTTCGCGCTATCGCTCATGGCACTGCTGGCGGCAGGGCGCGCCGCCGCGCTTGGCGGCAGCCCGGCAGAGGATCCGGGCGCCCAGCCCTTCTCCTGGGAGAGCGCCTTCATCTATTACGTCAACATCGACCGCTTCTCAAACGGATCGCGCAGCAACGACACCGCGCTGGGGCGCAAGCGCCAGGACGGCCTGGGGCTCTCGGCGGGGACCTTCCACGGCGGGGATCTGGCGGGACTGAGGCTGCGCCTTGACTACATCGCCTCGCTGGGGGCCGGAGCGGTGATGATCTCCCCGCCGGTCGAGCAGGTGCACGGGATCTTCCCCGGGGCGATGGGGCTTTACGGCGCCTATGGCTACGACGGCAGCCGCGCGCTCGACTACACCTACCTCGATCCTTCCTTCGGCACGGTCAACGAGATGCGGCGCCTGGTGCAGCATGCCCACGCGCGCGGGCTGCGCGTCCTGATGTCGCTTGAGCTGAACTATCCAGGGCCTCCCACGCTGCGCGACATGTGCGAGTTCGGCTTTGGCAAGACCGTGCTTGGATGGGAAGAATGCATCCCCTGGCAGCCGGGGATCGGCGAGACCTACAACGACATTCCGATCGATCCCACGGAGGACCGGTCATGGAACCGCTGGTGGGGGCCTGGGTGGCTTGAGGCTCGGATCTACGGCAAGAAGTGCGATGAGGCGGACTGCCTGGGGACGGGCATGCGCTTCCGCAACCAGGATGCCCTGGGCAACAAGGTCGAGCTCCCAGGCTTCCTCCTCTACAAGTGGGACAAGTACGCAAATTCGGAATATGCGGTTCCAGCGGCCGCCAAGTACCGCCGCGGCAGCGGCACGGTGGCCTTTTTCCAGTCGATGTGGGCGGCATCTTGGGTGCGCGAGTTCGGCTTGGACGGCATCGCGGTCGATGACGCCATGATGCTCTCGCCCGACATGCTGATGATGCTCAGGCGCAACTGCAGCGACGCCCTCGACGAATGGCGCAAGGTTGAGAGCCAGGGAGGCGGCGATCCTGCGGCGCGCTGGAGCGATCCCTTCATGCTCATAGGGGTGCCGGTTGCAGGACAGGCGATCAAGGCAGACGGCGGGTCGGACACGGTCAAGCTGGCAAGCTTAAGCGCCATCCTGGCGCCGTCCGAGGGTGAAGCCATAGGCGAGGATGGCTGCGCCACCGGCAGGGACGGGAGCGAGGCGGAGAGGCAAGGCCCCAGGGGGCCCTTGCGCATCCACTCGCTCTCCTGGCCCGGGGTGCGCCTGTGCCGCGGCGTGGTGGCGGGACTTGCGCGGCAGCTGCTGCTGCGCCGCGGGCCGGTCATCGCCGTCTACGGCGACGAGACCGGGCGCGGCAAGGGATCGTATGGCGGAGACTTCTCGTTCGCGCCCAAGGCGGCCATGGACTCGGACATGAACTTCCCGCGCGACGTGGACCGCGCCTCGCAGTGGGCGGCCGATCGCTTCAGCTACAGCTACACGCTTGCCTCTGATCAGGGGCTCTCGGAGTGGCAGCGCATCGGGCAGTTCCGCCTGCGCAACCTCGCGGTGGGCGCAGGCGCCTCCGTGCGCTACAAGGACGGGGCCGAGTGCAGGGTGTTCGATGAGCATGGCTACCGCAACGCGGTGCTCATCTACCTGGGAGGCGCAAGCGAGATCGGGGTTGGCGGCTGCTTCGGCGACGGCGAGACGCTGCGTGACGCGATGACGGGCAGGAACATGACGGTGTCAGGCGGCAAGGTGCAGCTTGCAGGAGGCGGAGCGCTCCACCTCATTGAGAAATACCGCCGCTCCAGCTCGCCAAAGCCGATCCTCGACTAGGGGCAGGGCATCGTCAGAAGCTGCGGCGGGCCGCCGCGGCAGCCAGTGCCTCCAGGGCCTGGCGCGGCGTGGAGTCTGGCAGGGCTGACAGCGCCCCTGCCGCGGCTCGGGCCGACTCGTCGGCGCACTGCTGGGCTTTTTCAAGCGCCCCGCACTTCTCCATGAAGGCCTTCACCGCGGCAAGATCGTTGCCCCTGGCCGCCTCCTCAAGCCTGACGCGCTCAGCGCCAGCCTCCTCCAAGGCGATGATGAGCGGGAGCGTCACCCGCCCGTCGGCCAGATCCTCGCCTGAGTCCTTGCCGGTGACCGGGCTTGAAGCGCTGTAGTCCAGGATGTCGTCTGCTATCTGGAACCCCTCGCCTAGGAGCGTGCCGTAGTCGCGCAGGGCCTTGACTGCGGCCTCGCCAGCGCCGTTTAACAGCGCCGCGCCGCAGCATGAGACCGAGAAGAGCGCGCCGGTCTTGCAGTAGATGGTGCGGTAGTAGCTCTTGCGGCCGATCCCAAGGTCGCCCTGCTCGCGCAGCTGGTCGAGCTCGCCTGAGACCAGGGCGGTCACGGCTGCGACTATCTCCGAGTACAGCAGGCGGCTGTTTAGCTCATTGAAGCCGATGAAGGCGCGCGTGAACATGTAGTCGCCTGCGAGCACTGCGGCGTGGTTGCCGTCGGTGGAGTTGAGGGTGGGGCTGCCGCGGCGCATGTCGGCGCGGTCTATGACGTCGTCGTGGATCAGCGTCGCCGTGTGCAAAAGCTCGACGGCCGAGGCGAAGGTCACGGCGCGCTCCATCGCCTGCTCGGACGGATCGGGATCGAAGCAGAGCCAGCTTAATAGGGCCAGGCGCGGGCGCAGGCGCTTGCCGCCTGACTTCACCACCTGCGAGCACATGGCGTTGACAGCCTGCTCCTCCTGCGTGCCCTTGAGCGTTGCGGCGAGCTTTTCCTCGACGCGGCGCATCAGCGGTGCGATAAGATCCTCTTTATTGTTCATGCGCTCATGTCCCCCGGCCGGGCGGAATTGCGGCAGCGCCTCATGCGCCGCGCCCCCTTGGTGTCCGCGCATATTCTAACATCAAGAGGGCGCGCCCCATTGGGCGCGGCAGTCCGCAGATGGCATGCGGCGCGCCGCAAGGGCGGGGCGCCCAGGGCATGGGGCCGTTCATTTGAGGGAGAGCGCCTCCAACTTCATTGATTTGGCGCAACAAGCCTTGATCTTTTGCAAAGCGCAAATAAATCCTTGCAAAAGAGCCCTGCTGACTGTAAAATACTGCCCCACTAGCGCCCTATGCGGGCACCTTTTGATTTGAATTCGTACTGCGGGAGCCAGCACTCCTGCAATAAACCCGGAGTTGAGCATGTACGCAGTTATTTTTTGCGGCGGCAAGCAGCACAAGGTCTCTGAGGGCGACGTTGTAAGCGTTGAGCTTCTCGATGGCGAGAAGGACTCTGAGATCACCCTCGACAAGGTGCTTCTGATTTCTGATGGCACCAACATCAAGGTTGGCACCCCCTACATCGAGGGCGCCAAGGTCACCGCGACCATCCTCGGCGCGCACGGCGGTGAGAAGATCAAGATCGTCAAGTTCCGCCGCCGCAAGCACCATCAGAAAGTCACCGGCCACCGCCAGTGGTACACCGATCTGAAGATCACCGGCATCGCCGGCTAACTTAATCCAGGAGATAGGAACAAATGGCACACAAGAAAGCTGGCGGTTCCGTCCGCAACGGCCGCGATTCCCAGGCTCAGCGCCTCGGCGTCAAGCGTTATGCCGGCGAGCAGGTTCGCGCAGGCTCCATCATCGTCCGTCAGCGCGGCACCCACTTCCACCCCGGCGCAAACGTCGGCATCGGCAAGGATGACACCCTGTTCGCCAAGGCTGACGGCAAGGTCTCGTTCGTGACCCGCGGCAAGTACAACCGCAAGTTCGTCGAGGTCGAGGCCACCGAGCAGCAGTAACCCTCTGCCGGGACCTTTACAAGCGATTACAGGATGATACAGCCCCGCTGCGCAGCGGGGCTTTGTTGTCTGAGGACACGGGGCGCCCAAGGCGGCCCCGGCAAGGGAGGCACCATCATGAAGTTTGTTGACGAGGCAGTGATCCGCGCCGACGCCGGCGACGGCGGTAGCGGGATCGTGAGCTTCAGGCGCGAGAAGTACATCCCGCGCGGCGGCCCCGACGGCGGGGACGGCGGGGACGGCGGCAGCGTCTACCTCAAGGCTGACACCAACCTGAACACCCTGGTCGACTACCGTTACACCAGGCACTACATGGCAGAGCGCGGCGAGAACGGCGGCACCGCCGACTGCACCGGCGCTGCCGGCAAGGACATCGTGCTCAGGGTGCCGGTGGGCACGCGCGTCACCGACGCGGGCACGGGCGAGCTCTTGGGCGACCTCAAGCGCGAGGGCGACACGATCTTAGTCGCCCGCGGCGGACGCCACGGCTTTGGCAACACCCACTTCAAGAGCTCCACGAACCAGGCGCCGCGCCTGAGGACGCTCGGGGCCAAGGGCGAGAAGCGCCAGCTCAAGCTCGAGCTGCTGCTCGTCTCAGATGTGGGCCTCCTGGGCCTGCCCAACGCCGGCAAGTCCACGCTGGTGCGCCAGGTCTCGGCCGCGCGCCCCAAGGTCGCCGAC
Organism: uncultured Aeromonadales bacterium; assembly: GCA_902776275.1. Lineage (GTDB taxonomy): Bacteria > Pseudomonadota > Gammaproteobacteria > Enterobacterales > Succinivibrionaceae > Succinivibrio. The sequence goes on along the minus strand of CACYPI010000085.1, from coordinate 4,048 downwards.
TACCCGTTCACGACCATCACGCCCTCGCTGGGCGTGGTGCGCACCAACCAGGGCCGCAGCTTCGTCATCGAGGACATCCCAGGGCTCATCGAGGGCGCCTCGCAGGGCGTGGGGCTTGGGATCAAGTTCCTAAAGCACCTGCTGCGCTGCCGCGTGCTCGTCCACCTCGTGGACTGCCTGCCCGCCGACGGCTCGGATCCGGCGCACAACGCGCAGGTCATCGAGGCCGAGCTCAAGTCCTACTCCGAGGAGCTCTACAAGAAGCCCCGCTGGCTTGCCATCAACAAGGCCGATCTCGTCTCCGAGGACGAGGCGCGCGCGGTGCTCGAGAAGGTCTGCGCGGCGCTTGACGAGAAGCCCGAGCGCACCTTCATGATCTCGGCCCTTACCGGCAAGGGGGTCAAGGAGCTCACCTATGCGCTGCAGGATCTCGTGGACAGCGTGAGATCCAAGGAGTCCTCGGAGGAGGGACCCGAGGGGCCGGTTGCAGAGGAGTTCGTCTGGACCGAGCCTGAGCCGGAGAAAGAGAAACGCAGCGATCAGGACGAGGAGAGCGGCGATGAGGCCGACGGGCCTGAGTTCATCGTGGTGGCCCACAAATGAGCGCCCCCTTCATCATCGCGGCGATCGCCGGGAACCGGGCGATCGGCAGGGCTGGCGCCATCCCCTGGCACCTAAGCGGGGATCTCAAGCGCTTCAAGGCCCTGACCATGGGGCACGCGGTGATCATGGGCAGGCGCACCTGGCTCTCTATCGGAAAGCCGCTGCCTGGCAGGCTCAACATCGTCGTAAGCTCCACGCTTGAAGGCGCCCCCGAAGGGGTCGCAGTGCGCAGGACGCTTGAAGAGGCCCTCGAGCTTGCCGCATCGAAGTCCGAACTTGAGCCTGCGGTCATCGGCGGGGCACGGCTTTACGAGGAGGCGCTCCCGCTCTCCTCAAGGCTTGAGCTTACGCGCGTGGGCCTCAATCCCGAGGGCTGCGACGCCTTCTTCCCCGAGTGGCGCGGCGAAAGCCTCCATTTCCGCCTTGCCTGCACGCAGGAAGGCGCCGACGGCGCGATCCCGTTCTCCTACGAGACCTGGGTGCGCGCAGACTGAGGGCAGCCTGGCATGGTTGAGATCCGGCACGCCGGCATGGACATGCTCCATGGGAGCTTGTGGGACAAGATCCTGTGGTTCACGGTCCCGCTTGCGCTCACCTCGATGCTCCAGCAGCTTTACAACACCACCGACGTGATGGTGCTCGGCCGCTTCGAGGGCGAGGCGGCGATGGCGGCCCTGGGCTCGAACATCCCGGTCATCGGGCTCCTCGTCAACCTCTTTGTCGGGGTGTCGCTGGGCGCCAACGTGGTCGCCGCGCGCTACATCGGCATGCGCGACCTCAAAAACGCCAATCTCACGGTCTACACGGCGCTGAACTTCGCGCTGCTGTGCGGCGCGCTCGTGGCGCTGCCGGGCATCGCCTTCTCAGGGGCCGTCACCGAGCTTTTAGGCTGCCCGCCCGAGGTGGCGCCGCTCTCGGTGTCCTACCTCTCGTGGATCATGGCGGGGATGCCCTTCCTCTCGCTCTTCAACTTCGAGGCGGCGCTCTTGCGCGCCGACGGCGACACCGCGACGCCGCTCAAGGCGCTGATCCTCGCAAGCGCCTTCAACCTGGGGGCCGATCTCTTCTGCTGCGGGATCCTCGATCTTGGGATCGCGGGCGTTGCGGCCTCGACCTCGGCTGCCAACGCGCTCTCCGCGCTCTACCTCTTCATAAAGCTCGTGCGAAACCGCGGCGTGCTGCGCTTCGATCCCTCAAAGAAGGGCACTTTCGAGTGGCGCAAGGCGCGCGCGATCATCTTCATCGGGCTGCCTGCCGGGATCCAGGGCATGGTCTTCTCGGTCTCGAACCTCGTGATCCAGTCGGCCATCAACAGCTTGGGCGAGCAGACCATGGCCGCCTCGGCCGCCGCCTTCACCATCGAGATCAACGCCTACAGCTTCGTCGCAGGCTTCGGCATGGCCGCCACGACCTTCGTGGGGCAGAACTACGGCGCGCAGAACCTCGCGCGCTGCCGCCGCGTCGTCAGGGACTGCATGATCTTAGACTCCATCGTCACCGTGGTGCTCTGCTCGGCCGTGGCGCTGTGCGGCACCTGGCTCCTGGGCTTCTTCACGGACGATCCGCAGGTCATCGAGCTTGGGATGCAGAGGCTCGTGTGGGTGCAGCTCTTTGACATACTCTGCGTGCCCTTCGAGGTGCTCTCCGGGGCGATGCGCGGCTACGGCTGGTCGCTGCCCCCTGCCATCGCCACGCTCGTGTGCATAGTGGGCGAGCGCATGATCTGGGTGTTCACGGTCTTCAGGGCCAGCCCGTCGTTCCGCACGCTGCTCATCACCTACCCGGTGTCGTGGGCAGTCACGCTGCCGCCGATCATCGCGCTGTACTGCATGTTGCTAAGGCGCCTTATGCGCAAGGCGCAATGAGGGGATGGCCATGAACGCCATGGGATCGGATACTGGCTCTCAAAGCGGATTCCTAGGAAAGCTCCGCGCCTTTGCTGAGAAATTCCACAGCATGGACATGCTGCACGGCACCATCTGGGACAAGGCCCTGGCCTTCGCCGTGCCGCTGGCGTTAACCTCGATCCTCCAGCAGCTTTACAACGCCGAGGACGTGCTGGTGCTCGGCCATTTCGTGGGCCCCGAGGCCATGGCCGGGGTCGGCAACAACATCCCGGTGCTCGCGCTCATCGTCAACCTCTTCATCGGGCTGTCGCTCGGCGCCAACGTGGTGATGGCCCGCTGCCTGGGCAAGGGCGATCCCGAGGGCTTCCGCCGCGCCATGGGCACCGGGGTGTGGCTTGCCATCGCCTCAGGCGTCCTCGTGATGGCCTGCGGGCTGTGCCTCACCGGCGCGATCACGCGATCGATGGACGTGCCGCCAGAGGCCGTGGAAAGCGCCGAGGCCTATCTGAGCTGGTGCTTCTGCGCCATGCCCTTCATCTCGCTCTTCAACTTCGAGTCGGCCTTCTTCAGGAGCGTGGGCAACACTGCAGAGCCCCTGGCCGCGCTCGCGGTGGCGACCGCCTTCAACATCGCGGGCAACCTCGCGGCGGTGATGGTGTTCGACGCAGGCGTGGGCGGCGTCGCGGCATCCACTGCCGCCTCCTACGCCCTAAGCGCGGTGTGGCTGTGGTGGCGCCTTGCAAGGCGCCATGACAGCCTCAGACTCGATCTCAAGGCGCTCTCGTGCTTCGATGGGCGCAAGGCCTGGGCCTCGTTTGCCATCGGCATGCCCGCAGGCGTGCAGGGCATGGTCTTCGCGGCCTCGAACCTCGTGATCCAGGCTGCCATCAACAGCCTGGGCGCCGAGACCATGGCCGCCTCGGCCGCGGCCTTCACCATCGAGAACAACGTCTACTGCTTCGTCAACGCCTTTGGCATGGCCGCGACCACCTTCATCGGGCAGAACTACGGCGCGGGCAACCTCGAGCGCTGCCGCAGGGTCGCCCGCGTGATCATGGCCTGGGATCTCGGGGTGTGCTGCGCGCTCTCCTTCTCGGTGGGCGCCATCAGCCCCTGGCTGCTGGGGTTCTTCACGGACTCGCAGGAGGTGGTGGACATCGCGATGCTCAGGATCGCCTTCGTGCTGCTGCCCCAGGGGATCAACGCGATCACCGAGGTGCTCTCAGACTCGATGCGCGGTTACGGCTACTCGCTGCCCCCGGCGCTCACCGCGCTCATCTGCATCTGCGGCGAGAGGCTCTTGTGGGTGTGGCCAGCCTAGGGCGGGCAGCGCCAAGGCGAGAGCGCATGAAAAGCGGAGGCCGGGCAATGCCCGGCCTCCGCATCTTTCTCGCATTCAGTTTCAGTCTCAGTCCGCGACGGTCCAGTAGTCGTGGAGGTGGGACTTCTTCTCGGCAGCGTCCGCAATCGCGATGGCAAGGTCGGCCACGCTGATGCCCGCAGGGGCGCCGTTTTCGGCCATCATGAGCTCGTGGCTGCCCTCGCGGTACTTGCCGCGCCTCTCCTCGCTGTAGTTGCCGCTCGCGCCGAGCATGGCA
>CACYPI010000084.1 GCA_902776275.1 uncultured Aeromonadales bacterium | reverse complement strand
CGACATCACCCATGGCGCGGGCCTTGCCGTGATCACCCCGCACTGGATGCGCTTCTCGCTCACCCCCAAGACCGCCGAGCGCTTCAAGCAGTACGGCGTCAACGTCTGGGGGCTCGATCCCAACGGCGATCCGATGAAGGTTGGCGCGCAGGCCATCGACAAGACCGCCGAGTTCTTCAAGTCGATTGGGCTGCCCTCCAGGCTCTCGGAGATGGGCGTCACCGACGAGCACTTCGAGCAGATGGCCGATCACGTCCTCAAGATCTGGTTTGGCGACTTCAAGACCGCCATAAGGCCGCTTGGGCGTCAGGACATCATCGACATCCTGAAGGCATCGCTCTGAGCGCCTGAACGACGCAAAAAGCCCGGCCCCAGGCCGGGCTTTTTGCGCTCATTTGGCAGCGGCCATGGCGCAACGAGTGCGCCGCGCCCCCTGCGTGCGGGCGCGTGGTATCCTTTGGCATCATCATCTGGAGTCAGCATGCACTCAAAAGCTCTTGGCCATGTTCTGGCGATCTTCACGGTGTTCGTGTGGGGCATAACCTTCGTCTCCTCGAAGGTCCTGCTAGAAGGCTTCACGCCGGTTGAGATCCTCTTTGACCGCTTCCTCATCGGCTTCGTCGCGCTCTCGTGCTGCGTGCGCACCTGGGGCTTCCTGCCATCCAAAAGGCTCAACGCTTACGCCGCTATCGCCGCGTTCTTCGGGATCACCTTCTACTTCATACTGGAGAACAGCGCCCTTGAGTTCGCCCCGGCGGCCAACGTCTCGCTCATCGTCTCCACCGCGCCGCTCTTCGTGGGGGTGTGCGACCGCTTCACGGGATTCGTGAAGTCGCTGCCCGTGAACTTCTTCATCGGCTTTGCCATCGCCTTCGCGGGCATCGCCGCGCTCTCGGCAAACTCGCTCAAGCTCGAGTTGAACCCCGCAGGCGATCTGCTGGCCCTGGGCGCGGCCTCCTGCTGGTGCATCTACAACCTCTTCGTCCGCAAGATCTACAAGGCGGGCTTCCCGCCTTTGCGCGTGACCTACGTGATCTTCCTGTGGAACCTCATCCTCACGCTGCCGTTCATGGCGCTCATGGGCTATGAGCCGAAGATCGCGAAGGTCTTCGAGCCCAAGTACCTTTTGAACTTCCTCTTCCTAGGCGTGCTTGCAAGCTCGGCGTGCTTCTTCACCTGGAACAAGGCGCTCGAGCTCATAGGCGGCGTCTCGACCAACGTCTACCTCTACTTCCAGTCGGTGGTCACCGCGGCCTTCGCCGTGATCTTCATCGACGAGAAGGTGACGCAGTACACCATCCTGGGCATGGTGCTGGTGACGCTTGGGCTCATGCTCTCCCAGGGCGTGCGCTTCCACCGTGGTGGTGTGAAGAAGGGGGCGCATGGTGCCTGACAAGGCTGGAAAACAGGACCTCGTGCCGGCGCTGCGCGCGGGCGAGATGGTGCGCACCGAGCTTGTCGTCAAGAAGAGCCGCTTCATCACAAGTGTCGGCAGGACCAAGGGCGTGGACGCGTGCCGCGCCTTCGTCGCGAAGATAAGCGAGGAGTTCCAGGACGCCCGCCACAACTGCTTTGCCTTCAACGGCGGCAAGGCCGGGGAGAGCGGCTTTGCAGGATGCTCCGACGACGGTGAGCCGCATGGCACCGCGGGGCAGCCCATGCTCAACATCGTGCTGCACTGCGGGATGGGCGAGATCTGCTGCGTGGTCACGCGCTACTTCGGTGGGATCCTCTTGGGCACCGGCGGGCTTGTGAAGGCTTACTCCGACAGCGTGAGGCAGGCCCTTTTGAAGACCCCGTCAGAGGAGGCTGCCGACATGGAGAATGTCACTGCCGCCTTCGACTTCAAGTTCCAGGGGCAGATCATGAGGATCGCCTCGGAGTGCGGGGCGAGGATCGCAGAGCGCAAGTTCGGCGAGCGCGCCGAGCTAACCTTCGAGGTGAGGTCGGACGCGGCGGACGCCCTGTGCAAGAGGATCATGGACGCGACCTCGGGCAAGGCGCGGATCGCCCGCTCCTAGCCGAACACTCCGTGCTCGATGAGCACCCTCACGCCGATGAACATCAGCACGGCCGCGCCTGCGAAGTTCATCACCCTCTCAAGCCACATCTTCCCGGAGAGCCTGGAGGCTGCGTAGAAGCAGCCTAGCGAGAGCAGGAAGCAGACCACCCCGATCACGGATGCGATGTAGAGGATCCTGCTGTCAAGCATGGCAACCGTGATCCCGACTGCCAGCGCGTCTATCGAGGTCGCGACCGCGAGCATCATGGCCTTGGCGAAGCCTACTACGTAGCACTCGTCGGAGCTCTCGCCGCCGCCTTTTCCAAGGCCCTCCCTCACCATGCTGAAGGAGACGGCGCACAGCAGCACGAAGGCCACCCAGTGGTCGTACTTGTCGATGGCCGAGAGCAGGGCCTTGCCACCGTAGAAGCCTAGGACCGGCATCAGGAACTGGAAGATCCCGAACGAGAGCGAGAGCAGCAGGGCGTTGCGCCTGCGGATCTCGGCGCTGCAGCGCTTCTGCCCGTAGATCACGCAGCAGACCATGGCGTCGCAGGAGAGCGCCGCGGCGATGAGCAGTATTTCAAGAAAATGCATGTGTTCCCTCTGGCGCAAAATGGCCGGTCCCGCAAGGGCCCGGCCATCGCCAGGATCTTATTGTCAAATTCCTCAGGCGCCGCAGGGCAACTTGCCCGAGTCGAGCAGGTTGTAGAAGTCGTCCTGCGGGATCGGCTTTGAGTAATAGTAGCCCTGGATCTCGTCCACGCCTATGTCGTTCAAGGCGTCCTTCTGCATCTCTTCCTCGACGCCTTCGGCGACGGTCTGGATCTTGAGGATGCGGCACATCTTCGTCATGACCTTGAGGATCACGCGGATCTTCTCGTTCTGCGTGTTCAATAGCGAGTCGATTAGGCGCTTGTCGAACTTGACCTCGTTGACCGGCAGATCGGAGAGTACCCAGAGGTTGGCGTGGGCGACGCCGAAGTCGTCTATGGAGATCTTGAAGCCGGCCTTTGAGAGGTTGTTGCAGGCTGCGATGAGCTCGTTCTTGAAGAAGGTCTGCGAGCGTTCGGAGATCTCGATGATGATCATGCTGCTGTCGATGCCGTAGCGGTCGACGAGCTGCTTGACCGACTCCACGAAGTCGGGGCGCACCGCGCTGTGGCGCGAGAAGTTGCAGGACACCGGGACCACCTTGAGCCCCTTGTCCATGCGCTCGCGCATCCTGCGGCAGATGGTCTTGAGCACGAAGAAGTCGATGAGGTGCGTGTAGTGCGAAGCCTCGAGCGGCGGGATGAACTCGTTGGGCGAGATGATGGCGCCGTTGAACTTGAGCCTGATCAAGGCCTCGGCCGAAGTGATCTCAGCAGGGCCGCCCGAGGCGCGCACCTTGGGCTGGTAGTAGACCATGAAGTTGTTGTTCGAGATGAGCTTCGAGATCTTCACGGGGGAGATGATGTCGAGCACCAGATCCTTGGTGAAGCGGTAGCGCGAGTCGGCAGGCACGGTGTGGTAGTGCAGCTGCTTTGCCTTCATCATCGAGTTGCCGGCCTCGTTGATGGCGTGCTGGAGCTGGAAGCCGTCGCGCACCCAGCAGCCGCCGACGGCCGCCGAGAAGCCGCGCTCGTTGGACATGAAGGCCTTGAGCATGTCGGCAAGCGACTTGAAGTCCCTTTCGGAGACGCCCGGGTAGACAGCGATGAACTCGTCCCCCGAGGTACGGTAGATGATGTTCGTCGAGGGCAGGAGCTGCTTTAGGAGCGAGGCGACGTGGACGATGATGCTGTCGCCCTCCTTGAAGCCGTAGGTTTCGTTGATGACCTTGAGCCCGTTGATGTTCAGCGCCATCACGCCGAGATCCTTGAGCGGGAAGAGGTCGTTGATGTCCTTGAGCATGGCCGAGCGGGTGCGCAGCTTGGTGAGCGGATCGATGTCGGCGTTGGACTCGATGCGGTAGCTGCGCAGCAGCGAGAGCGCCGCGGCGTTGACCGCGCCTTCGGCGATGGCCAGGACGCGCTTGTGCGAGTCCATGACCTCAAGATCCGGGTTCGTGACGATCGCGACCCCGCGGGTGCGCTTGCCGCTTGAAAATGGGATCACAAGCGCGTGGTCGATGCCGTGGTCGACCATCCACTTTGAAAGCAGGTGATCTTCAGGCAATGTCGTGGCGCCGACTGTCTGCGCCTCGTCAAGCGTGAAGCACAAGCGCAGGAAGTCGCCGCATTTATCGCTGAGCTCGGTTATGTCCTTGCGGTCTACACGCGAGAAATAGGAGGTGCAGCGGAAATTCTCCTGATCCTTGTCCCCGCGGAAATCCGGATCATGCTGCGGGATGTAGTAGAACCCGCGCTCGCCCCGGAAGAATGTGCAGAAGAAGCGGAGGTACCCGGCTATCTGCATGTCCGGGGAGTCGCTCCTGGTGGTGAGGATCTCGATGAGGCTGGCGATCGCGTCGGACTCGTCGGGATTGCTGCGCATGGCCCTTGAGATCTCCTCGCTTGCCGCGGCGCGAGTGCAGATCATCATGTTGTAGGGGCGGCCGTTTGCCTTGAAGTGGCGGCAGGTCACCTGGAGCGCGTCGCCGTTGCTGGTCTTGAGGCTGTTGTGCACCAGCGTCACGCCCTCGTAGGCGCCTTGGCGGGCCTTGCAGGTGCGGCATGGGATCTCGCGGCCGCGGAAGAGCGAGTAGCAGGTGGCGCAGAACTTGCGGTCGATCTTTAGGTAGCCGGCCAGCGGCTTGTTGATGTAGACGATCTTCTGGGAATAGGCGTCGGTTATGAAGATGAACTCGCTGAGATCATCGAGCAGCGCGGGCGCGATGCTCTTGATGTCGAAAGATTCCGAGTTCTCGTGCGCGCCGTACTCAAAGCCCAGATCGCTTTGGGAGAAAACCTTGCCCGGCTGTGCCGGGTCGTTGTTATTGTTGTCAGCCAAGACGGATGCTCCAGCAAGCCGGGGGCAGGCACCTGCCTTCCGGCTGTATCCTCTTTTAAGAAATTATATCAGACGGGCAGGGTACTATCAGATTGCGGAGCGCGTGGAGATGATCCTCGTGAGCTGGGCCATCGGGACGGGCTTGGAGTATAGGTAGCCCTGGAAGAGCTGGCAGCCAAGCTCCGAGAGCTTGTCGCGCTGCTCGACGGACTCAACAAACTCGGCGATGATCCCGAGCTTGAGGCCGTTGCACATCTTGGTGATGGTGCGGATTATCTGCTGGGTGTTCTGATCCTCGAGCACGGGCTTGGTGATGCTGCCGTCGAGCTTGACCGCGTCGAACACGGTGTTCTGCAGATAGCGGATCGAGGTGTGGCCCATGCCGAAGTCGTCGATGAGCATCTTGTGGCCGCGGCGCCTGAGCTCGTTGAAGCGGTCGAGGGTCCTGATGGACATCTCGAAGGCGTCCTGCTCGGTGATCTCGATCCACAGCAGGCTGGGGTCGATCTTCGCGGCGGCGACCGAGTTGTTGATCATCGGGACCAGGCGGTCTGACTCGATGGAGTCGCCGGTGATGTTCACCGAGATCTTGAACTTGGAGGTGCCGGCCTGCTTGATGATCGCGGCGATCGCCGAGGTGGCCTCGGTGAAGACGAAGCGCTCGAGATCGTAGAGGAATCCGCCTGCGCGGGCGATGGCGATGACCAGGGGCGGATAGACGTGGCCGAGCTTCTCGTGGTTCCAGCGCAAGAGCGCCTCGGCGCCCGCGCAGACGCCGTTGGCGAAGAACTGGGGTTGGTAGAGCAGGAAGATCCTGCCGTCGCGGCGCAGCAGGTCCTCGTGCAGGTCGATGATGAGGCTCTCAACGAGGACCAGGAGATCCTCGGGCAGGTTCTGGAGCCTCTGGCCGTTCTTGGTGTCCTCCTCGGCCTTGAACCACTTCTCGAGCTTGGCAAGCTGCTGCTTGTGGTGGAAGCGGCGGCGCTGCTCGTTGAGCTTGACGAAGGGGATGTAGAAGGCGGTGTCAAGCGCGATGAGTCCCGCCTGGAGCGCCACTCCCGCGATGCTTCCGGTGCCGTAGTAGGAGTTGAAAAGCACTGGGTACTGCCAGATCCCGTTTGCCGTGACATAGGGAACGAAACCCGTCCTGGTGGCCGCATAGGCTATGAGCAGGTTTGCCAGCGGCACCAGCATGAATGGTATGAGGAAGATGGGGTTGCAAACCACGGGAAGGCCGTAGGTGATGAGCTCGCTCACGCCGATGAGGTTGCATGGCAGCGAGAGGAAGCCCAGGGCGCGCGAGGAGCGCGAGCGGCTGGCGATGATGACCGCAAGCGCCAGGCCGAGCACCGAGCCTGCGCCGCCTATGAGCAGGAAGCTGTTGTTGAAGCCGTAGTTGATGATGTTCTCGACCGGCAGCCCCGACATGTAGTTGAAAACGTTCTCGTTGAGCATCTGCCCGAAGTGGGAGTCGGAGACGCTGTAGAGGAGCGCGTTGCCGTTTACCGAGAAGAACCAAAGCGTCTGCGAGACCAGCACGTAGACGGCATCGCTGAAGAACGGCAGGTCCTTGATGGAGCCGAACCAGCCTGAGGCCAGGGCGTCGCAGATCTGCTGGAGCGTGAGCCCGCCTGAGAGGCGCTGGACCAGGATCTCGAACACGGTCGCGCAGATCACAATGAAGAACATCGGCAGCAGCACGCTCATCGTGTCCTTGATCCTCACCGTGAGGTGGCGCAGGCGGAATGAGCAGTAGGAGATGACGGGCGGGCAGAACTTCAGGAACAGCACCGCCGAGAACAGCGCGGCAGCCACGGCGGAAAGCATCCCGTGGAAGTTCATCGCGAAGGTGTTCGCGTCGGTGATGATGATGAACACCTCGACGGTGGTCACCGCGAGGACGAAGGACTTGTAGGTGTTCTGGCGGTACTCGCGGCCGAAGCTCCAGCCTAGCGAGAAGGCCAGCAGCAGCGACAGGTAGTTTCCCGATGCCACGGCGCACCAGCGCAGGCTCTCGCGGAGCCACAGCATGCTTGGAGAGGTGAGGAAGTTCTGAACCGAGGAGCAGGGCAGGTTGAGGATCGCCTGCATCACCGAGTTCAGGACGATGAGCGGGATGATGTAGACGACGCCGCGGCAGAGGGCCTTGAGCGGGCGGTTGGACTCCAGCGTGTCGGTGAGCTTGAAGAGCCAGTACTTGGTGGGTCCAAGTTTCAACGCATCCTCATCGAGGATCTCGTGCTGCCCTGCGTTTGCCTGGTTGGCCATACTTGAGTGTTTTATCCATTGCAGGCTTGCTGGGACTGCGTCCTGTGCGGCTTCTAGCCATGCGGCCCGCCGCGCCCGCTTGTAAACTTGTTTGCTGTATGACGGCTATCTTAGCAAATAAGTGCCATTTGGCGCGTACAGCATGGTGGATTTGAGCGCGCTGCTTTCCGGCAATCGGCTGATCTGCTTGGAAGATTAAAATCCGCATTCCCATCGCGGCTGCCGCCTGAGTTTGACATCGCCGCAGGGCGGAACTTAGACTTTCCAAAGCGCCATTAGAACGATTTGAACGCGCGATGGGGAGTTTTTGTGAAGAAGTACATGATAGCCCTCAAGGGGCACATGCAGCGGGCCGATGCCTCGCTTGAGGCCTTCAGGAAGATTGGCGTCGACGATATCGAGATCTTCTACGGCATCGACGGCCGCAAGGAGGACGTCTCAAAGTACGGCGTCAGGCGCACCAAGGTCCAGCGCTACTGGCACAACCGCTTCGTCTGCTGCTCCTACCGCCACGCCTACACGGACTCCGAGCTTGCCTGCTCGCTCTCGCACCTGGCGCTCTATGACAAGCTCGTCGCAAGCGGCGGTGACGCGATGCTCATCATGGAGGACGATCTGGTGCCGGCGCGCGAGGGCGCAAGGCAGGTCATCGACAGCCTGGATGAGATAGCAGGGCGCACCGGATGCGGGATCTTCTTCATAAACTGCAAGGACAAGCTCAAGCCGTTCCACCAAAAATTCATGGATATCAATGGAGTAAAGGTGTGTTCCATAGGCGCGGGCAAGTGGAACTGGCTCTTCAACCGCCGCAAGACCGTGGACTACACGAGCGGCTACGTGATCACGAGGGAGGCTGCCAGGCACCTTCTTGAGCTTGGCCGTCCGGCGAGCATGCCCGCGGACCGCCTGACCGGGCTTCTTGCGTATACCAAGGTCAACGCCTGGCGGACGGTCGAGCCGTACTTCATGGCCGACCCCGAAGGCGGCACGGTCGTCCATTACTACGACGTGGGAAAGCAGGGCTAGGGCCCGGGCGCAGAGAGCTGCCCGTGGCGTGAGGCGGATTGAGAAGTATGAGAGACGATCCGCCGTCAAGATGATGGGAACATGCACCTCAAGGAGGTGATGATCATCTGGCTGCGGATGGTCTTAAACAGCATGCCCTTGCCTCCGCCGAGGCCGAGCCGCCGCTTCCGGCCCCTGAGAGCACCTCGATCACCCAGCGCCTCGAATGGAGGGGGCTGATCTCCTATGCTGTAAACGCCGCATCTGCCTTGCGGAGACTTAATAAAATCTTGGGATTTCAAACAGCTCTGATATAATCAAAAATAAAGGCGGCAGATTGGCGAAGGCTCATTCCACCAGAAGCCAATGCCTTTGTTCATAGGAGAGCGGACATGCAGGTGCAGTATGACATTCAGGCGGGCACTGAGGACTTTTCCAGCTTCATCGCCTCCAAAAGCTACTACGTGGACAAGACCAGGTTCCTGCGTCCGCTGCTCACCAGGACAGGCGTCGTGGCGCTGTTCACGAGGCCCCGGCGCTTTGGCAAGACCCTGACCATGACCATGCTTCGGGACTTCCTCAAGGTCGACCGCGAAAACCCGGGGAGCACGCAGCTCCAGGAGCGCCTGTTCAAGGGGCTTGCGGTCATGGAGGACCGCGAGCTGTGCGAAAGTTTCATGGGAAAGCACCCTGTGCTCTTCATCACGCTCAAGGATGTTGCAGGCGAGAATTTTGCAGATGCCGTCGACAGGCTTGCCGACTCCGTGTCGGCGATTGCCAACGGCTTCTCCTTCCTCAATGGCAGTCCAAGGCTG
>CACYPI010000083.1 GCA_902776275.1 uncultured Aeromonadales bacterium | reverse complement strand
CCCCTGCCGGAAACTGCCCTGCCAGCACCCCCAAAGCCACCCTCATGCCGCTTTCCCAGATCTGCCGATCAGGGGAATAGTGAATAACCTACAGTCACGCCGCGCAGATCGGGCAAGGTGGAGTGTCCATCAGTGGCACCATCGAGGGAGGCCAGGACACCTGCTAGTTCGTGTCGCACAAGTGCAGCTTCAAGGACAACATCCTCTCCTGCGCCATGGACGACGATCCCAGCCTGGTGCTGCCGCTGAGGTTTGCGAGCAACACGGAGTTTGCCATCGCCGATCAGGATGCGGTGCCGGTCAACTCCATGGCCTGCGGCGCTCACGCCTGGCTTTTCGGCAAGTACCGGAAGGTTTCGGCGCCGGCGCAGCAGCCCTAGGGCCAGGCTCAAGGGCAGCAGCAGGGCGGGGATCAGGGCTCCAATGCCACCAGGTCGGCGCAGGCCCTCGCCAAGATAGACGCGCAGTTCAACCAGAATGAAGACAACCTGAAGACAGCCTTCAGGTTTCCTAAAGACAGATCCAGCCTGGCGCCGCCAGGTGCCTTGCCATTCCCAATTGATTGAAAAATCAATAATGGTTGCGGGAGTGCGGGCCGGCTTTCTCATTCACCGCAGCTTCATGCTGCAGTCAACAAAACATCCAAGAGCCGGAAAAGACAGGCAGATTATGATTCATAATACGAGAACTGCCGTTTGCTGACTCTTGCCTTGAGCCACAGGCGGTATCGGGCGTCAAGGAGTGGAATAACGGCGCAAGTTACGGAGAAGCTCATGAAACTATCTTTAATGGCGGCCGCATTGGCTGCAGGATTGACTTTGGCATCATGGCAAGCAGGAGCCGTGACCTTGAACATCGGCACGGACGGCGAGTTCGAGCCTTTTGAGTTCGAGGACGGGAACCACAACCTCATCGGCTTGGACATGGATCTGATAAGGGCCATGGCCGAAAAAGGCGGCTACGAGGTCAACATCAAGAAGGTCAGCAACGCTGACATGTATAAGATGGTCAAGGAGGGCACCCTTGACGCCGGCATCTCCGCCATCAGCATCACCCCTGAGCGCAAGGAGCAATACCTCTTCTCCTACCCGTACTACCTTTCGGGCCTGGGCGTGCTGGTCGGCCCCAGTGCGGTCAATTCGGTGAAGACCGAGCAAGATCTCGTTGGCAAGGTCTTTTGCGCGCAATCGGACACCACAGGCGAGGAATATGCCAAAAACGAGATGAAGGCATCGAAGGTCCTGTCGTACGTCGACAACGAGAAGCCGCTCAACGAACTGGCCCAAGGCAAGTGCGACGCCATGGTCCAGGACTTCCCAATCCTCTTTTATCACATGAGGACCAAGGCTCCTGCAAACCAAAAGCTCCTGAGGAAGCACCTGTCCAATGACAGCTATGGGATCCTGATCAACAAGGACAAGCCCGAGGTGCAGAAGATCATCAATGACAGCCTGCGCACGGTGAGGACCGACGGCACCTTCTACAGGATCTACCTCAAATGGTTCGGCCGCAGGAACAAGTCCTGAACCAAGGCCTCCTTGCCGGGGAGCGCAAGGATGCTTGACTGCTAGTTGAAAGACAGAGCCCGCCGCAAGGCGGGCTCTGGCGTCAATTGAGCTTATGCGGCATATCTGCTGCCTCAATGTCGCTTCAGGCATGAAAATCCCGCCGCGGGGGGCGGCGGGATGGGCAGGTGGGGTTCCTTAAATCTGGAACCTGTCCACGAATTTCTCGAGCTTCATCAGGTTGTCATTCGTCTCCTTGACATCGGTGTTGACGCTCTCGGTCAGGCTGGCCAGTTCGTTGGTGCCGTTGTTGATCCCTTGGATGTTCGAGGAGATCTCGGAGGTCGCAGTGGTTTGCTCCTCAGCGGCGGTGGCGATCTGGGTGATCTGCGAGTTGACGTTGCTGACGTTGCCGATGATGTCCTTGAGCAGGCTCTCCACTTCCGAGGAAACGCCGGCAAGGCTGTCCATGCTTTCTACCGAGCTGAGCATCGCGGTGTTGGCCGATTCGGCATCAGTCTGGATCTTCGCAACCATCTTGGTGATCTCCTGAGTGGACTTGGAGGTCCTTGATGCCAGGGCGCGCACTTCGTCTGCGACGACTGCGAAGCCCTTGCCGGCTTCGCCAGCGCGCGCGGCCTCGATCGCCGCGTTCAAGGCCAGGAGGTTGGTCTGGCTGGCTATGTCGTCGATGGTCTGCACGATGGAGCTGACGTTCTGAACCTGGTTGACCAGTTCCTGAACCTGGCTGGCGTCCTCCTTGGACTTCTCAACCTGGCTGCGGATGCCGCTGATGGCCTCACGCACCTTGTCCACGCCGTTCTGGGTCACCTTGTTTGCAGTGTCGGCGGTGGCGGCGGCGTTCTCGCAGTTCTTTGCAATGTCCTGGGTGGTGGACACCATCTCGTCGGATGCCGCAGCGACGGTGGATGAGCGGTTCTGGTTGTCGCTGGCTCCCTTGCCCATTTCATCGCAGGATCTGGTGATGTTGTCCATGTTGGCCTGAATCTGCGAGCAACTGTCCTTCACATCGCCTATGGCGGCTCTGAGTCCATGGCGCATTTCGTTGAGGGCGCGCAGCATGTCGCCGAACTCATCCTTGCGGTCAGCGTTGATGCGCGCCGTCAGATCGCCTGATGCCAGCTTCCTCGAGAAGGACATCGAGGCGTGCAGCACCTGGGTCATGCTGCTGGACAGGTAGAGGGCGATCCAAGTTGCCACGATGAGGGCGATCACGAACACGATGGCGACAGTTACCATCGGCTTGTTGCTGGTCAGGGTTTCAACATTGGCTGCAACCGAGGACAGCTTGCCCTTGACCAGCTTGTCTATCTCATCGTCGGCCGCGCCGATTGCCGGGAAGACCACGTTGGAATAGGAAAGGGCCGAGCCTTGGAAGTCGCCATCCTCCAGCATTGGCAGCATGTCGTTGACGTAGGAGTCCACGACATGCTGGATCTTCGCATTGATGGCCTGGCTGCCAGGGCTGTTATTGAAGGTCCTGGAGATGATTTCCTCGTCTTTCTTGATCTCCTCCAAGATGGCGTTCATCTTCTGGGCTTCTTCCGGGGTGTACACCGAGATGTCGGCGCTGAAGCGGTATGAGATGCTCCTGAACTTGGCAAGATCGTCCTTGGCCTTTTCCTCGACCTTGTACTCGGTCATCAAGGTGTAGTTGGCGTTCTCGGCGATTTTCTTGCTGCCGAGGAGCACGTAGATGGCAGAGCCTGCGATCACGAACGTGAAGAGGATGACGATGGTGAAGGCAAGCAGCATCTTCCCTTTGACTTTCAAGCTAAAGCCTCTGGAAGACTTTGCACCTTGGACGGAACCATTTACTGACATTGTTTGCAACTCCAAAGATAAGTATGACCTACAAGACAAAGAGAGCTTTTAATTGTTTTTTTATTTAGAATCAGAATCTTCGGCTTGTGGCGGAATTTTATATTCCGGCTCTCTTATCCAAAAGATGGAACATCTGCATTTGTGACGGAGGCGGGAATAAATCCAGCACGACGGATTTGCGCTGGCTTTTTTGAGTAATTTCCGAGGCGAGGGAGGAGCAAAAAGGGGAAAGGAAGCGGGCCTTGAAAAAAAGGCCCGCACGAGTGCGGGCCAGAGGCTCAACAAACTTTTAAATCAGAGGCCGAGCGCGTTCTTGATGGTGAAGAACATGTCTGACTGATCGGTGAGGCCCATGAAGTTGACCGAGGCGGGGCCGTAGGCGGCAACCCTGAGCTGCGCGCCGGTGTGCTCGGAGTCATTGGGATCCTCGGAGTTGCCATAGGAGACGCCCATCACAGTGCCGTCCTTGGTCTCGACGAGCTGGGTGAAGCCCGGAGCCTTGGAGTCAGGGTAGATGATCTGGGTCGAGTGGGCGTGGTCGGCAGTCAGGATGACCAAGGTGTTGCCGTCCTTCCTGGCGAAGTCGAGGGCGACCTGGACGGCCTCGTCGAGATCCACGGTCTCGCCGAACTGTCCGCAAGGATTGTCCTTGTGGGCCTGCTTGTCGATGCAAGCGCCTTCAACCTGGAGCAGGAAGCCGTTCTTGTTGGTCTTGAGCAGGTCGATGGCCTTCTTGGTCATGGCGGCGAGCTTGGGCTGCTTGTCGGTGCGGTCGGGGTTGGCCTTGCACTGGACGGCGGGCTGCTCGAGGTTGCCGTGGAGGGTGGCCTGCGGGCCGGTGAGGTTGGTGGCGAAATTGCCGTCGGCGAAGAGGCCGAGCAGCGGCTTCTTCTGGTTGGCGGCGGAGACCTTCTCGAGGTCCTGGGCGGAGGTGACGATGTTGTAGCCAAGCTCCTTGGCCTGATCGAGCAGGGTCTTGCCATCGTACTTGCCGCCGACGGCCTTCTCCTGGAAGGTCTTCATGCCGCCGCCCAGGGTGACATCGGGGCGCAGGGCGATGAGCTGCTCGGTGATGGAGCCCAGGCCGCCCTTGGCCAGCTCCTCGCCCGGGCACTTCTCAGCGGTGGCCGAAGGGCCGTAGCACTTCCTGTGGCTCACGTGGGCCAGCAGGGCGGCCGGGGTGGCGTCCTGGATCTCGGCGGTGGAGACGTTGCCGGTGGCCAGGCCCTTCTTCTTTGCCAGCTCGATGAGGTTCACGTGCGGCTTGCCGTTGACATCGACGCCGATTGCGCCGTTGTAGCTCTTAACGCCAGTGGCCCACTCGGTGGCGGAAGCTGCCGAATCGGTCACGTAGGTCGGCTTGTGGGTCTTCTTGTCGAGGGAGTAGTGGGTGTACTGGCCGGCGATCGGCAGCGCGTCGATGCCGGGGAAGGCGCCGCCGGCGCCGTAGGCATAGTTGCGGGCGGCGGTGATTTCGGAATCGCCCATGCCGTCGCCGATGAGCAGGATCACGTTCTTGGCGCGCTCTTTGGAAGCGAGCTTGAACTGGCCCTCGTACATCTTTGCCATGTCGCCATGGATCCTGCGCGCCCCGCCGTAGGTGGAGAGATCGCCGGTGGCAGCGCGGTTGTAGATTTCAGACTCTGCGGAAATTGCGGACTGGGAGATGCCCAGGCTCGCGACAATAGCAGCTATGGCGGTAACAGCAAATTTGTGCATTTTTTAACTCCGAAAGATGTATTCCAACTTGCAGAAAATATCTTATGGAGAGTCTGTAAAACGACAAATCACAAAGAGTTAAGGAAAGGTAAAGCCCAGGCAGAGAGGCGATGACGTGCTGCTTGCGTAAAAGGAAGGCCGCCTCGCGTGGCGGGGCGGCCTTCTTCAAGCCCAAAGATGACTTATGCGAAGAATATGCCTGCGACCATGATGATCACGAGCAGCGCAGGGCAGACATAGCGGAGCATGACCACCAGCGGCACCAGGAACTTGAACTTCACCAGGCCGTGGGAGGTGAGCTCGACCCACTTCTGGCGGGTGGTCAGCTTCCAGCCTGCGAAGATCGCGACCAGCAGGCCCGAGATCGGGAGCATGTACTTGGTGGTGACGTCGTCAAAGAGGTCGAACAGGCACATGCCGGAGATCTTGAAGCCGTTCCAGACGCCCATCGAGAGCGAGCAGCAGATGCCCAGCAGGATGATGAGGGCGGTGACGATCCTCGCCGAGCGGTGGCGGGTGAAGCCGAAGGTCTCGGAGACCCAGGCGGTCACGACTTCATGCAGGAAGATGGTCGAGGTGAGGGTCGCGAACATCAAGAGCGCGAAGAACATCACCGGGATGAGCCACATCAGGAACGGGGTGCCGGCCAGGGCCGAGTCGAAGACGCTGGGCAGCGAGATGAAGACCAGCGATGCGCCGGCGGAGGGCTCGACGCCTGCAACCGAGAACACGGCCGGGAAGATGATCACGCCGGCGGCGATGGCGACAATGGTGTCCATGAAGGCGACCTGGCAGGCCGAGCGGCTCAGGTTGGCCTCGCGGTGGAAGTAGGAGGCGTAGGTCACAAGGCCCATGCCCAGGCTCAACGAGTAGAAGCACTGCGAGAGCGCGGCGAGCACGCCCTGGCCGGTGAGCTTGCTGAAGTCAGGCTGGAAGATGAAGTTCAAGCCTTCGGAGGCGCCAGGCATCCTCAGCGCGAAGATCACCAGCACGATGATGATGAGGAACAGAAGCGGCATCAGGATCTTCGAGGAGGCCTCGATGCCCTTCCTCACGCCGCGGACCACGACGAAGTGGGTGATCCCGATGGTGACGAGCAGGCAGATGACCGGCTTCACGGGGTCGGAGACGAACGAGGTGAAGTTGTCGACGAAGGCGTTGGCGTTGCCAGATGCGACCTGTTCTGAGAGCGAGACGAACGAGCCTGTCGTGGCATCGAAGAGGTAGTAGGCGACCCATCCTGCGACCACGTTGTAGTAGGAGAGGATGAGGAAGGAGATGAGGACCGTGAAGGGTCCGAGGAAGCGCCAGTTGGTGTTAGGCGCGAGGATCTTGTAGGCGCTGCCCACGTTGGCCCTGGCGTGGCGGCCGATCATGAACTCGGCTATCATCAGCGGCAGTCCGAAGAGGATGACGCAGCCGATGTAGACGAGGATGAAGGCGCTGCCACCATACTCGCCTGTGATGGTCGGGAACCTCCAGATGTTGCCAAGGCCCACGGCCGAGCCTGCTGCGGCGAGCACGCCGCCAAGCTTCGTGGCGAAGCCTATCCTGCTTGAATTACTCATGTTTACTCTCCATCCGTACGAGAAGTGTTTCATTTTGGCCCGCGTTTTTCGGGCAATTGACGCAATTATAGTGTGACAGTTGTCATTTTTTGAGGAAAATTTGTGAGTAATGTCACTTGACTGAAAATTGCGTAGTCGATCGGAAACAAGGAGAAAGGTTAGATCAACATTTTGAAAAGGCAAGAAAAAGCCGGAGCCCCATCTCGGGATCCGGCCTTGCTGCCTGTGCGTTGCCTCAGGCCTTCGGACGATCGGGCAGCCCGAGATCCTTCCTGATCATGTCGCACCATTTTGCTACGCGACCGTCGGTGAGCTCGGGCTGGTTGTCCTCGTCGATGGCCAGCCCCACGAAGTGGTCGTGGTCGAGCAGCGGCAGCGGGCTTGTGAAGTCATAGCCCTCGGTGGGCCAGAAGCCGATGAACTTCGCGCCGCGGTACTGGAAGGTCTCGTAGAGCATCCCCATGCCGTCCAGGAAGGTGTCGGGGTAGCCGACCTGATCGCCCGTCCCGAAGAGCGCGACGATCTTGCCGGTGAAGTCCATCTTCTCGAGCTTGGGCATGAAGGCGTCCCAATCCTCCTGGAGCTCGCCTATGCTCCAGGTCGAGGTGCCGATGATGAGCTTCTGGTAATGCTCCATCTTGTCGCCGTCCTTGCTGATGTCGTAGACGTCAACCTTGTCGGCGCCGAGGTTCTTGGCGATCTTCTCTGAAACGCTTCTGGTGACACCAGTGTAGGTGCCGTAAAAAAGACCAATATCGTTCATGGCAGCTAAATCCCAAGGGCCGGATGCATCGCCCGGCCCGATTCTCCCAGGGCGGGCATTGCGCCAGTCCCTGCCCCGGCGTCATGCCGGGGCGTGCTTTGTATCCGGGAACCTATTATAGGAAAGCGCAAGGGGACGCCCGTCCAAATGCTAACCTTTTTCAGGAAGGCAGCGCCAAAGGCGCGGAAACCGGTGATGCGATGCTGCGGAGCTCTGAAAAAGACTCAGGCAAACAGCAAGATAAGTAAATCCTGCCTGAAGGCGCCAAAGGCAGGGCGGAGCGCCTGGCGCTCCATGATGAGAAAAAGGGAACAGCTTCCAAAAAGCATCGCGCACGGCGCGGAAAACTCATCTAAGCTGTCTCAGACAACACTGCTTTGAGGTTCAAATGAGCGATTTTATAGTTGATGAAAGCCGTTTCATCCTGGACGACGACCAGTACGAATCGTCGTTCATCCCCGGGGGCTTCGTCCTCCCGGATGGCATCGTGTTTGGCGAGAAGACCGACGATGCCCCGTCCTGGCAGCGCTACTCAAGCGCCGACCGCCGCTTCGACCTGCTGGTGGTCCTGCCTGAGCTTGCCGAGAAGTGGGCTGCGCAGAAGCTGCTGCCCCAGGAGGCGCTGCTCCCGGTAAGCTTCAATGGCCATGACTACTACGTCTTGATCTCGCCAGCCTCGCTTAGGCTCAAGCGCGCCTCGCAGATCCGCTTCAAGGGCTCCTCGCGCTACGCGATGCAGTTCTTAAGCGCGATGATGCACACCCGCCAGATCGACACCGACACGAGCCTGAGGGACGCCATCTACGTAGAGCTCTATGGAGTGATGCTGCCCTGCTATGGCCTGGTGCCGCCGGTTGCCGACCGCGCGCTCTTCCGCAACGCGCTGCGCGGGCGCAACGATCCTGAGGATCTGAGCATGCCTGATGCCGAGGCGGGTGGAGTCTCGTTCGAGTTTGCGCGCAAGGAGCTTGAGGGCAGGGGCTATGGGAGGCAGCAGGCCAGGCCTTTCTTTGTCAGCGGCGAGACCGCCGATTTCCCGGGCAGGCCCAGCCTGCTCGTGACCGGCCCTTTGTGCCTGAGGCCGCAGTACCAGATCTACGACACGGCCTCCTCGAAGTACCTGCTGGTGCTCGAAAAGCTCTGGGCCGAGGCCTTGATGTCAACTCCGCTGTTGAGCTCGATGCCCCTGGTGCCGATGGTGCTGGGCGGCAGGCAGGTCTACGCGCTCACGCTCTCAAAGCGCGCCGCGCTCGAGCCTTTGGACGACCGCCACTTCGGGCACGCGCTCCACAGCTTCATCGAGCTTGCCCAGGCCGTGAGGCGCACCCGCGCCGCGCTGCCCAAGGCCAGGCTCGATGACGCGCTCTACGTCCAGGAGATCGGCGCGCTGCTGCCGGTGTCCTTCAGCGACGGACAGAAAGGCGGCCGCGAGACCATGTCCGCGGTGCTTTCAGAAGGGCCGTTTGCCCAGGGGCCGCTGCTTGATGATCTAAGGCGTGACGCCGAGCTCATAGCAGGATCCTGCGACTGAGTGCACGCAAGGCGGGGGAGTGAGCCCCGCCAGTCAATCAGAAGGAAAAGAGAAGGGCGGATTTTAGACTAACCCAAAAGGTTAAGACACTTCATAATAGCCAAAAGGAGTGTCTTTCATGGTCAAACGCCTCACCTTCCAAGAACGCATCGACGTAGTCAA
>CACYPI010000082.1 GCA_902776275.1 uncultured Aeromonadales bacterium | reverse complement strand
ATCATCAGACAATACATTGAAAACCAGAATACCCCCGATTAGGCGCCTTATATCCCCGGGCTGAAGCCCGGGGTTTTACGGCGCTTTTTTGATAAAGGCAGGAGTGGGCAGCGCCTTCCACCAAGGCGACAAGGTCTTCGGATCGGCAGGCTTCCCCTATGATCCGCGCGCTTGCGCCGAAAAGGCCCTGGTAGATGATGATTCGATGATGCCGATCCCGGAAGGCATCTCCTTTGAGGAGGCGGCAGCCTCGGTCTCAGCCGGGTTCACCGCCATCACCATCATGAGGATGCTCCCGCCTCCTCCTGCCAGGGTGCTGGTCTCAGGCGCCACCGGCGGCGTCGGGCACATCCTGGTGCGCGCGCTTTTAAAGCAAGGCTATGAGGTCGCGGGGACTGCGAGCTCAAGCAAGCTCGATTTCCTAAAGTCGCTTGGAGGCGTCCAGGCCTTCGGCTACGAAAAGCCCCTTCCGGGGAGACTCGATCGCAGCTTCGACGCGGTGGTCGACATGCCGGGCGGCAAGGCTGGGATCGCGATGTACGGCTATCTCAAGGACGGTGGGCTGCTTGTAAGCGTGCCGACTATTACGGCAAAGGAAGTGTGCGCGGCCGCCCCATCGCGCGTGAAGGCGTCGGGGGTTCTGGCAAGCCACGAAAAGGAAGTGCGGGAGGCGCTCGTTAAGCTGCTCTCCGAGGGCGTGAAGCCCTTCATCTCCGGCAGGATGCCGCTTCATGAGTGCCAAAGGGCCCATGAGCTCATAGGCTCAGGCCACACCATGGGAAAGATAGTCCTCATCCCGTGAAGGCGCCCCTTGAGGGAGGCGGATCTGCCTGAGAGACGCGGATCCGCCTTTGGGGACATCTTGGGATTGCTTGCTAGCCTTGTAGCAGCGAGAGGGCGATCTGGGGCTGCTGGTTGGCCTGGGTGAGGATTGAGGACGCTGCCTGCTGGACAATGGACTGCGCAGAGAGGTTCGAGGCCTCCTCGGCGTAGTCGGTGTCCCTGATCCTCGATCTAGCGTCGCTGACGTTGGCAGAGACGTTGGACTGGTTTCTGATGGTGGACTCCATGCGGTTTTCGATGGCGCCCAGCTCCGCGCGCTTGGAATCGACCATGTTGAGCAGGTAGTCGACGGCCTGGATCGAGGCCTCGGCGCTGTCGAAGGTGGAGACGTCGAAGTAGTAGCCGGCCTTGTCGGCGATGAGGCCCGACGGGTTGGCGGAGTTTGCGGCGGCGTCGGTGAAGTAGCCCTTCTTGACCTTGCCGGTGTCCACGGCTAGGGCGGCGATGCCCGAGAGGGTCATGCCGGTTGAGAGCGAGACGGAGAGGATGTCGTTGGCGTATGCGCCCACCTGGAACTTCACGATGCCGGTCGAGTTGAGCATGCCGTGCTTGGCGCCGGCGAGGACCTGCTGTCCTGCGTAGGTGGTCTTGCAGGCGATGCGGGTGATTTCCGCGGAGAGCTGCCTGACTTCCTCCTGGATGGACTGGCGGTCGATGGTGGTGTTGGTGCCGTTGGAGGCCTGGATGGCGAGCACGCGGATGCGCTGGAGCATCGTGGTGGTCTCGTCCAGGGCGCCTTCCATGATCTGCGCCAGGGCGATGCCGTCGTTGGCGTTGCGGTTGCCCTGGTCGAGGCCGTTGATCTGGGCCGTGAGGCGGTCGGAGATCTGGAGGCCTGCGGCGTCGTCCTTGGCGGAGTTGATGCGCAGTCCGGTGGACAGGCGCTGGTAGGTGGTGCTGAGCTTGTTGGTGTCGTTCGTCAGGGCGGTGCGCGTCCTGAGCGATGTGACGTTGGTGTTTACATACAGAGCCATGATTCTTGTCCCCTAAGTTGCGGCCTTGCGGCCATCAGGTTTTTTATCTCGGGCGCCAGGTTGCTCTTGTGTGACCTTCCGCGGTCTCTCCACCGCTGCGGATCACCCCGCGCCTGCCAAGTCATATGAAAAAGCCGTGCCAGCTTTTGTCCAAAAGCTGCAAAAACTAATTACTGCTATGTTTTAAAAAGGAAAAGGTGTGCATCATGCCATATGGGCAGTGCGATGGCGCAGGGGATTGCCGCAGGCGGCAAGGGCCGCGGCGGAATATTGCCGCAAGGGGGATTCAAAAAAGGGCCGGGTTTTGCCCCGGCCAATGAGCAGAACGCTCAGGAGAGAAAACTTTGCGTTTTCGAAAATCAGTGGTTCTAGTTTTAGCCCTGCAGCAGCGAGAGGGCGATCTGGGGCTGCTGGTTGGCCTGAGTGAGGATTGAGGACGCGGCCTGCTGGACGATGGACTCGGCCGAGAGGTTGGAGGCCTCCTCGGCGTAGTCGGTGTCCCTGATCCTGGATCTGGCGTCGCTGACGTTTGCAGAGACGTTGGACTGGTTTCTGATGGTGGACTCCATGCGGTTTTCGATGGCGCCCAGCTCCGCGCGCTTGGAGTCGACCATGTTGAGCAGGTAGTCGACGGCCTGGATCGAGGCCTCGGCGCTATCGAAGGTGGAGACGTCGAAGTAGTAGCCGGCCTTGTCGGCGATGAGGCCCGACGGGTTGGCGGTGTTTGCGGCGGCGTCGGTGAAGTAGCCCTTCTTGACCTTGCCGGTGTCCACGGCTAGGGCTGCGATGCCCGAGAGGGTCATGCCGGTGGAGAGCGAGACCGAGAGGATGTCGTTTGCGTAGGCGCCGACCTGGAACCTGACCTTGCCGGAGGTTCCGAGCATGCCCTTGCCTGCTCCGGCGAGGACCTGCTGGCCGGCGTAGGTGGTCTTGCAGGCGATGCGGGAGATTTCCGCGGAGAGCTGCCTCACCTCCTGCTGGATGGACTCGCGGTCAATCGAGGTGTTGGTGCCGTTTGACGCCTGGATGGCGAGCACGCGGATGCGCTGGAGCATCGTGGTGGTCTCGTCGAGGGCGCCCTCCATGACCTGCGCCAGGGCGATGCCGTCGTTGGCGTTGCGGTTGCCCTGGTCGAGGCCGTTGATCTGGGCCGTGAGGCGGTCTGAGATCTGGAGGCCTGCGGCGTCGTCCTTGGCGGAGTTGATGCGCAGTCCGGTGGAGAGGCGCTGGTAGGTGGTGCTGAGCTTGTTGGTGTCGTTCGTCAGGGCGGTGCGCGTCCTGAGCGATGTGACGTTGGTGTTTACATACAGAGCCATGATGATGTTCTCCTAAGTCAGCCTGCTGTGTCAGGCGGAACCCTTGCGGGTCTCGTTTTTTTTTATTTTGTATGCCCACCCTTATTCAAGATGCGTGCCAGCTTCGTGGCAAAACAGGAAAGCTTGTTGATTTATAAAGGCCTGATAGGAGGAAGCGGCTGGATCTTGCCGCAGCGGCAAGGCCGGGCGGCAGCGGCGGCAATTTGCCGCAGGCGGCAAGGCAGGGCCTTGCCGTACCGCTTTTGTGGGGAGCTGGCGCCCATCCTCAGGCGCCAAAATCCCGCCGCATGATGCATTTTTGAAAGGGCGCCTGATAAAGGAGTTCAGGTGAGATGAGATATCACTTTGCTGTACTAAGCTGAAAAACAACAATAAAACAAATAGCTGAGGAGTTTGCTTATGCTTCCAAAAGAACTGAAGCTCAAAAAGACGTACGGCATGTTCATCAACGGCAAGTGGGTCGAGGCCTCCGAGGGCGGCACCCTTGATGCCATCTGCCCGGCAAATGGCGACAAGCTCGCCACCTTCCAGGACGCCTCCCGCGAGGATGTGGACTGGGCGGTCAAGGCCGCCCGCCAGGCCTTCCCCAAGTGGGCAGCCACTACGCCCAAGCAGCGCGCGGCCATCTTGAACAAGATAGCCGACGTGATAGACGAGCACGCCAAGGAGCTGGCGCTCATCGAGACTTGCGACAACGGCAAGCCGATCCGCGAGACCATGGGCGTCGACGTGCCGATGTCGGCGGCGCACTTCCGCTACTTCGCAGGCGTGATCCTCGCAGAGGAGGGGCAGGCGAGCGTGCTCGACGGCAGCTTCCTCTCGATCATCCTGCGCGAGCCCATCGGCGTCGTGGGGCAGATAGTTCCTTGGAACTTCCCGCTCCTGATGGCGGCCTGGAAGCTCGCCCCGGTGATCGCCGCGGGCGACTGCACGGTGTTCAAGCCCTCCTCGTCGACCTCGCTCTCGGTGCTGCGCCTTACCGAGCTCATAGGCGATCTGCTGCCGCCTGGCGTGTTCAACGTCATCACCGGCGCAGGCTCGCGCGCAGGCGACTGGCTCCTGGAGAACCCGGATCTCGACAAGCTCGCCTTCACGGGCTCCACCGAGGTCGGGTACAAGGTCGCCCGCGCCGCGGCCTCGCGCCTGATCCCCTCGACCCTCGAGCTTGGCGGCAAGAGCGCCGACATCTTCTTTGACGACTGCCGCATCGAGCAGGCCATCGACGGGGCGCAGCTGGGCATCCTCTTCAACCAGGGGCAGGTCTGCTGCGCAGGATCGAGGATCTTCGTGCAGGACAGCTTCTACGATCAGTTCGTCGAGCGCCTCGCCTCGGCCTTCTCCAAGGTCAAGGTCGGCTGCCCTTGGAAGGAGGACACCCAGATGGGCTCGCAGGTCAACGCAAGCCAGATGAGGAAGATCCTCTCCTACATCGACGTCGCCAGGAAGGAAGGCGACACCGTGATCTGCGGCGGCAAGCGCCTTGAGGACACCGAGGAGCACAAGGCGGGCTTCTACATGGCCCCGACCCTCATCGCCACCACCAACAAGTCGAGGATCGCCCAGGAGGAGATCTTCGGGCCGGTCGCTGCGGTCATCAAGTTCCACGACGAGGACGAGGTGGTCGCGATGGCCAACGACAACCCGTACGGCTTAGGCGGCGCGGTCTGGACCACCGACATCAACCGCGCGCTGAGGGTCGCAGGCGGCGTGCGCACCGGCAGGATGTGGGTCAACACCTACAACCAGATCCCCGAGGGCGCCCCGTTTGGCGGCTACAAGATCTCCGGCATCGGCCGCGAGACCCACAAGGCCATCCTCGACGCGTACACGCAGCGCAAGAACATCATGATCAACCTCAGCACCGAGCCTTCAGGCCTCTTCCCGGTGAAGTGAAGCAGCCAAGCTAGGTTCGGAATTGGGGGCTGG
This sequence comes from uncultured Aeromonadales bacterium, assembly GCA_902776275.1. Taxonomy (GTDB): domain Bacteria; phylum Pseudomonadota; class Gammaproteobacteria; order Enterobacterales; family Succinivibrionaceae; genus Succinivibrio. Next base: position 4,085 of record CACYPI010000082.1, on the reverse strand, counting down.
AGCGATCCCGCCCCCTTTCTTGTGCCTGAAAGCGTGGGAGGCTTCGCCGTGACGAGGCGCCAGGCCCTGCCGCGCCTGAATTGGCGCCCAGGCCTTGGCTTGGCGGAATGAAAGGAGAGGGCAGGCCCTGGCGCGCCAAGGCGCGTCCGGAACCTGCCCATGAAGGCCCCTGGGCCTTGCGCTAAAAAGGCCGGAAAAGGGAAGGCGGCGCCCCATGGCGCCGCTTTTGCCTACTTGCCGCTTGCGAAGTAGTAGCGTGAGAGCAGGGGGAACAGCCCCTGATTGTCGCTCAGCACCTTCTCGAACTTTCCCATGAAATCCTCGGATGAGTTCTCCGACTCCTTCTCGAAGGCCTTGGCGATGGCGTCCTTCAGGGCTTCGCGATCGCCGTCGATGCGCGCCAGATCCTCAGCGTTCAGGGCGTCCAGCTTCGCGTAGGTCAGGTGGTCGAGGGTCTGGCGGTACTGGCACAGCGGGTTGGTGATGCGCTCGAGCAGATCCGCCTCGCGGGCAAGCTCCTTGCGCATGCTGACGGCGCTGTCCGAGGTGCTCTCGCCCTCCGGGGCCTTGAGGAAGCCAAAGCGCGAGAGGTCCATGGGGCCGACGCGCCCGTAGTCCAGCGAGTCCGCCGCGTGCAGCAGCATGGCCTCGGTGGTCTGGGGCCCTCCGGTGACGATGGCAGCCCTGACGGCCTTCTCGTAGTCCTCTCCCATGGCGCCGGGATAGCTGTCGCGCATCTTCTGCGCGGTCATCTCGGCGCTGCGCTCCTCCCATTGATCGTCGCCGCCGCCCTCGCGGCCGGCGTCATGCCCGGCGATGCCGCAGAGCACGGCGTTGAGGTCCACCTTGACCCCGTTCTCCTGGAGTATGGACGCCATGGCCTTGGCGAAGATGTAGGCCCTTGCTATGTGCCCGCGCCCATGGGTCGAGGTGCCGCGCTCGAAGGTGGACTCGCGCGGCACGTAGGTGTCGAGGAACGAGACTAGGAACTTCCGCCTCTGCTCGTCGTCTGAAGGCATTGACTGCGGATTTGCAGGCTCGGGGAAGGCGGCGCGGGCGGGGAAGCGCTCCTCGAGGATCCTGCCGGCCTCGGGGGAGAGTGTGGCGATCGCCTTGCGCGATGCAGCTCCCATGAAGCTTGGGTCGAGCAGGCAGTCGGGGAAATCGCCGCCGGCCTTGAGGTTCGAGTTCAGGGTTGAGAAGGAGGATATGAGCATGGTGGCCAGGGTGTCGAGCGACGCGAAGTCGCGGACCACCGGGTTGTCGCCGCCTGCGCGGGCGGTCTGGACGTTAGAGACGAAGGACATCAGCAGGTTGAGCGTCATCGAGATCTCAGAGCGCATGGCGCCGGAGTTCAAGGCGCCGTGGAGAGTGCGAAGCGCATCCGCGTCCATCGGCGGGTTGCCTTTCTCAGCAAACGACAAGGCCATCGAGACCACGCGGTCGAGCTCGTTGTTCTTGTCGTCCTTGCCGAAATCGCGGCGGACCGATTCTGGGAACGAGGCGATGAGTGATTCGAGCTTCGCGTTGATGCCGGGAATGGCGTTGCAGAAAGCCTGCGTGATGCCGCCAGGCCCCATGCCGGGGTTTGACGCTATGGCCCTGAACACCGCGGCCTGATCCTTGGCGCAGTCGTGGATGGTCCTAAGCTCCTGCGGCGAGCGCAGCTTGCCGGCGCTCCTCACCCAGGCCTCGAAGGACGCCTTCTGGCCCTCGGTCTCGAAGTCGAGGGTGTCGAGCTCCTGGAGCAGCGAGGCCTTGAGCTCGAGCATCGGGCCGACACTCTCCCTGAAGACGCGCTTCACAAAGTCCCCGGCATATAGATCCGTGGCGCTCTCAGGCTGGCGCTGGGAGAGGGCCCTGGCGAACTTGTCCATGGCGGCAGGCAGCGCGTTGCCCATGAGGATGGCGCCGCCTTGGTCGAGCCTCTGGCGCGCCGCGGCGGGCATGCCCGAAAGGACCTCCCTTAAGGCGGCGTCGGGATCGCCTAAGATCCGATCCCTGGCGCTTGCGATGTCCTTGGGATCGAAATGGGCCGCGGCGTGGGCGACGCCTTCATTGAGCAGCATCCCGAGCGTGTTCGAGTCGCGGGTTAGGGCGCCGCTGTCGAGGAAGGTGATCTTCGCGCCGGTGGCGGCGCCGAAGTCCTCGGCCTTCTGCCTTGCCTGGGCGCGCTCCTCCCCGCTGTGGAAGGCGGCAAGGTCGATACGTAGCTCTGCGATGTCGCGGCTTGGGATGATCGGGCCGTGCACCTGCGCCTCGATGTAGTTGCCCGAGAGGCGGAAGCGGCCCTCGCCGGACTCGTGGAAGCGCTGCGCCGCCTCGCCGAGCATGGTGCCGTTGAGATCGTCAAGCCCCATGAAGAGGTTCTCGAGGCTGTCGTAGGTTGCCATGCGGGAGCGGGTGGCCTGTCTGTCGGCGAAGGCGTCGATCATGAGCGCGGTAACGGCCTCGCTCTCCCCGGATGGGATCATGTTGCTGTCGAGGCTCTGGAATATGGAGATGTTCGGATCCTCGGTTCTGGCGACCCGGTCGAGGAAGGTCCTGAGCAGTGCGCCGCGCTCGGATCCGGCATTGCGCAGTTCTCCTGCAAGCTGCGGGCTGCACGCGCCGTCGAGCAGCGCGTAGAAGGCCTCGACCTTCTGCGGTGTGATGGATACCTTGGGGCTGTAGAACGAGTCGTCGGCGATGAAGGTCGCGCGGCGCATGACCTCGGGCTTGAGCACCACCACGCTCGAGCCGTAGCTGCTGGCCGCGGCCCCCATCTCGGCCTTCGCGGTGTTGAGCGCGGCGTAGACCGGGCGCTCGTCGCCCCTTGGCGCCTGGCCCTCGAACTCCGGGAAGAGCGCGCGCTCGGCGCTGTCGCGCACGGCGAGGTAGCCCTGGCCCTTGGGGGCGATCCCCTGCTCGTTCAAGTGGAAGATGTTGGGCATGGGCTTGTCGGGGTTTGCAAGGAAGCTGGTGTCAAGCAGCAGCGAGTTCTCGCCCACGTTGATGGTGAGATCGCACGCTCGCAGCATGTCGCCGGCCTCCTTGGGCGTGAAGGTGCCAAGATGGCGCCTTTCGATCATGCCCGCGGCCTCGGCGGCGCCCCTCTCGCGTGTCGTCGCGCCCTGGGCTGCGACCTCGACGAGCGCGGCCATCGCGCTCACGCCGACGTCGCCTGCCCGCGCATGCGCCTGTGGGCGTTGCGCCCCTGGGGCGTACTGCTCGGCGAGGCTCCTTGGGGACATCCTCTGGAGCATGTCGGCCTGATCGGGATTTTTCTGGATCTCGCGCTCGATGATCCCGCGGCTGGCGCGGTTGCTCACTTCCTTGAGCAGCAGGGCCTGCACGTCAAAGAGCGCCTCGGCGCAGCGCCTTGCGTCAGAGGCCTCGGGGTTGCTCCTGCCCTCGTGGGTGAGCGCGGTCATGAGCAGATCGGCCTGCGGCGTTGCGAGCATCTGGTAGGCCTTGGCAAGATCGGCGTTTGACAGATCCTCGACCAGCGGCGCGAAGAGCTCGAGCGCGGAGGAGGGGGCGTCGGTGCCGAGCTTTGAGAGCCTCTGCGAGTACTCCTGCGTGGTCTTGAGGGCGCCAAGCAGCGTCCCGGCATCGAGGGCGCCGGGCTTTACGAGCGTGGAGAGGACCTTCAGGGCGCTGTTCTTGAGGCCCTCGGCGCCGCGCGAGATCCTCGTTGCGGTGCGGAAGCCCTGGAAGGGGATGCGGTCAGACTTCAGCTTGTCGATGCGCAGCGGCTTGGCGCTGCCTATCTGCACCTTGTGATCGCCGAAGGTGCCGGTGGTCTTGTCGACTCCGCGGCTTTGAAGCTCGCGCGCGGCCAGTTGCTCGGGGCTTAATGTCAATGGCATGGTGGTAGGTCTCCGTGTTCTGTTCTCCCCGCGATCGCGGCGCGGGTTGTGGTTGCATGAGGCGCCAGGCCATGTTCACGCCTGTGCGGTTTTGTATAACTCTACATGGAAAATGGTCAAAATAATATAGTTTGATACGGTCAAAAAACCGAGCCGATCCAGATCACGCTTCGCCTGAGGCATGAGATGTTTTTTTCCAGGCAGCAGGGCCTGCCGGGCGTTCTTTGAAAAACA
>CACYPI010000081.1 GCA_902776275.1 uncultured Aeromonadales bacterium | reverse complement strand
CCAAGTGAATCACATTGGTGGTCAGCAAGAGGAACCCGCCGAAGATCTCCCAAGAGATCGGTAGGAATCCCCTCTCTTTAGAGAGGGGAGGATGTCAAAAGGACATGACGAACCATGGATGACAATGACTTCACCAAGCAGGTCCAATCACTGCAGCATCAGCAAGGCGCGCCTTCAGGACAATCGCGAAAGCGCCACGGCCCCTGCCAGGTGCTCTGCGGGATCTTCTCGCTGTGCTGGCGCGCGGTAAGCCTCGCGCGCGACATCGCGGCCAACCTGCTCTTCCTCGCAGTCATCGCATGCGCGATCCTGCTCTGCTCGCTCTCCTCGAAGGTAGACGATATCGCAGGGCAGTTCCAGCTAGGCCCTGGCGCCTCCTCCTCATCACCTGCGCGCACGACGAGCGCGCCGGTGCTGTGGCTTGACCTCAACGGCTACATCGACGATCTGCCGCTATCGGAGGATCCGATCTCCCGCATGCTCTCGAGCATCAACAGCGATCTGCCGGTGCGCTTTGGCATCGATGAGATTGAAAAGGCCCTCAAGGCGGCCTCGTGCGATGACGACATCAAGGCCGTGGTCGCGGACGTCGGGGATCTGGACATCGCCTCGCTTGAGGACATCCAGAGGGTGAACAAGGCCTGCGACGAGTTCCGCAAGGCCACGAAGAAGCCGCTCATCTTCTTTGGGCGGGACTTCACCCAGTCCCAGTACCTGCTCTCATCGCACGCAAGTCAGATTGTGCTCGATCCGCTAGGCGAGATCGATCTGCACGGCTTCGCCTCAACCCCGCTCTACTTCAAGCAGGCGTTGGACAAGTTCGGCCTCACCGCCTACGTGTTCAGGCGCGGCTCCCACAAGTCGGCGGTCGAGCCCCTGATGCGCGACTCCATGTCGCCTGAGGTCAGGGCCGAGTACCAGGATCTGCTCGACTCAATGATGGGGAGATCGCAGGAGGCTGTAGCCTCATCCCGCCCGGCCTTCAAGCAAAAGCCTATCCTGCCCGGGGCGCAGGAGTACCTCGCCGCCCTTGAAAAGCACGGCGGCGATGAGGCCAAGCTTGCGCTCGACTACGGCCTCGTGGACAGCCTGATGACCCGCGACGAACTCTCATCAAGGCTTGCCAGGGATCATCCTTCAAAGGACGATCCGGACGCGCCTGACAGCATGGGGCTTGACGAGTGCCTCGCGCTCGACGAGGCGCGCACTCCCAAGGTCGAGTCCTCAAGCGAGCTGGCGGTCCTGGCCGTCCAGGGCACCATCACCTCGTTCTCGCGCGAGGAGCGCGCCTTCACCCCTGACAACGTCCAAGCGATGCTCGATGAGGCAGCGGATGACGACAAGGTTAAGGGCGTGCTCTTGCGCGTAAACTCAGGCGGCGGCGAGATGGGCGCCTCCGAGGACATCCGCCGCGCCATCGAGCGCTTCAAGAAGGGCGGGCGCAAGGTGGTGGTCTACATGGAGGACATGGCAGCCTCCGGCGCCTACATGGTCGCCTCCGCAGCCGACAAGATAGTCGCAAGCCCCTGGGCGCTTACGGGTTCGGTCGGCGTATTTGCAACTGCGGTGAGCCCGCATGAGCTTTTAAACCGCAACGGCGTAAGCTCAAGCGGCGCCTCGACCTCGCCCTTCGCCGAGGAGTCGATAGCCTTGGCGATGAACGACGAGACGGTGAGGCGCATCGATCTTGGGATCGGGCATGCCTACGATGTGTTCACTGGCATGGTCGCAAAGAGCCGCAATCTCAAGCTCTCGGACGCCCCGCGCTTTGCCGAGGGCAAGGTCTTCACGGCAGATGAGGCCAAGGAGATCGGGCTTGTTGACGAGGTCGGGGATCTTCAGGCGGCCATGAAGGCCCTTGAGAAGGAGTGCGGCCTCAAGGAGGACGAGGCCACGGTGCTCGAGATCCCGATGCCGTCAGCCAACGGCATCGGCGCATTGAGTTCGCTGGTGCTGCGCGGCGCCTCGGCCTTCATGCCATCACCTTGGGTTTTGGATCTTGCAAAGGCGATCGCCCCGCACTCAGGCGATGCGCTCAAGCCCCAGCGCAGCCTCGCGCGCCCGCTTGTGATGGCACAGGAACCCATGATGCTAAGCTGGAAGTGAGAAAGTCTCGACTGAGCGATGCGCGGGGGAGCGGCCATGCCGCTCCCCCGCTTTGCCTTCAACGCGCTTGTGGCTTCACTTACGAGCGGTTTAAGTGGCGCATCAGGCTGCCGTAGTCATCATCAATGCCCTTCTCCTGCTCCATCAGCGTCATGATCTTGATTGAATTGGCGCTGCAGCGCACGGACATGGTCACGTCGCGCTCGCTCTCGTCAGGCGCGCCGTCGGGGATTGACGTGTCAGCCTGCACCACCCAGTGCCTGCCTATGGGGGCGGCAGGCGGCATGAAGTAGGTGTTCTCGCCCGTGCCGTTGAAGAGGATGCACCACTGCTCGCCCTCGGCGCGGTCCATGTCGCCTGCGCACAGCATGAAGAGCCTCCTGCCTGGGTCGTTCCACTCATTGCTGCCCATCCTCACCCCGCGCTGGGTGTACCAGTGCACGTAGTAGTGGCTCTGGCGCAGGTGGAAGCTGTCGTCTGCGAGGTTCAGCTCCGAGAGCATGCGCGAGCTGCGGCGCAGCCTTGTCAGGCGCCCGATGAACTTGATGAAATCGAGGTTCCCAGGACTTCTGTCCCACTTCATCCATGAGATCTCGTTGTCCTGGCAGTAGGCGTTGTTGTTGCCGCGCTGGGTGCGCGAGAACTCGTCGCCGCCCAAAAGGTGCGGGGTGCCCTGGGAGATGAGCACCGTGGCGACGAGGTTGCGCTTGAGCTGCCAGCGGCGCGCCTTGATCACAGGGTCATCGGTCGGCCCCTCGGCTCCGCAGTTTGTGGAGAAGTTCTCGGACGCCCCGTCGGTGTTGCCCCAGCCGTTCTTCTCATTGTGCTTTTGGCTGTAGGAGACCAGATCCTCAAGCGTGAAGCCGTCGTGGTAGGTGACATAGTTAACCGAGGCGTTTATCGACCTGTACCCTTTGAAGAACACGTCCCTCGAGCCCATGATGCGGGTTGCGAAGTCGCCAAGAAGCCCGCTGTCCCCGCGCCAGAAGCGCCTCACGGTGTCGCGGAAGCGGTCGTTCTGCTCGCTCCAGCCAAGCGGGAAGTGGCCCAGGCGGTAGCCGCCCATCCCGCAGTCCCATGGCTCGGCGATGAGAATGCTGCCCCCGATCAAGTCCGAGCAGAAGCAGGCCTTCACAAAGGCGCTGTTGTCCACGAACCCGAAGTTCTCATTTCCGTGGGACTCGCGGCAGAGCGTCACCGCCAGGTCGAAGCGGAAGCCGTCGACCTGCATCTCAGAGAGGTAGTAGTTCAAGGTGTCGAGCACGAGGTTCAAGGACGGCATCTCGTCGCAGTTGAAGGAGTTTCCGCAGCCTGAGGCGTTCAAGAACTTGCCGTACTCCCTGGCTCCATGGTCGTCCACGCAGTAGGCGTAGTAGCGCCTGGCGTCAAGGCCCTTCATCGAGAGCACCGGCCCGCCGAAGCCGCCCTCCGCCGTGTGGTTGTAGACGACATCGAGGATCACGGCGATCCCCGCGCGGTGCAGCTGCCGCACCATGGTGCGGAACTCGTCGACCACATGGAGGGGATCGACGGCAAAGCGCGGATCCGGGGCCATGAAGCACACCGGGTTGTAGCCCCAGTAGTTGGAAAGGCCCTTCTCGGCAAGCGCGCTCTCGCTCATGCATGCGGCGATCGGGTTTAGCTGCACGGCGGTGACGCCCAGGGACTTCAGGTGCTCGATGACGCTCTCATGGCACATGCCGAGGAACTTGCCGCGATGCTCAGGCGGCACCTCCTCGCTCAGCATGGTCATGCCCTTGACGTTGGCCTCGTAGAGGATCACGCCCTCGCGCCTGATGGCAGGCTTGGCAACCCCCTGCCAGTCAAACGAGCCCTTGGGATCGGGCACGATGGACTTTGGCATGAAGGCCTTCGAGTCGTTCAAGTAGAGGTCGTGGTTCCAAACAAAGGGCCTTGAGAGCGCCTTGGCGCAGGGATCGGCAAGCAGCCGCCCTTCCTTGAAGTAGAAGCCCTCCCCGGGCCTCTCGCCGCCCCTTGACTCGAAGGCGTAGAGTGAGCCTGGCTTCACGCCCTTCACAAAGCCCATCCAGAAGCCGCCGCGGCGCTCGGGCAGCGCGTAGGCGCCAATCTCCTGCTCATCCTTGTCGTAGATGTGGACTACGATCTCGGCGGCGTCAGGCGCCCACACCGAGAAGGCGGTGCCGTCCTTGGACGGCACCGCGCCGCCTGAGGCGACGGGAACCGCGCCGGGCTTCGGGGATCTCAGATCGTCTGCAAAAGCGTTATTGCGTGCACTTGCGTTCATGCTTGAGCGCCTCCTTTAAATGGATGCAAAAGGGCGCCGGGACACATGGTGCCCTGGCGCCCCGTATTCAGTGGCCGGCTCTACTTGGAGCTGCCGGGCTGCTTTGGCTGCTTCTGCCCATCGTCCTTGATGCGCTTTACGAACACCGTGGCCAGTGGCGGCAGATCTATCACTATTGAGTGGTACTGGTTCTGCCAGGAGATGGTCGATGCCTCGAAAGTGTCGCTGCCGGTGCCGTAGCCCGAGCCCCAGTAGCTGCGATCATCGGTGTTGAGCACGACCTTGTACGAGCCGGGCTTGGGCACGCCCAGGCGGTAGGCGATGTACGGCACCGGCGTGAAGTTCGACACCGCGATGATCTCGTCGTCGCGATCCTTGTCCATCCTCATCATCGCGAAGATGCTGTGCTCGGCGTCGTTGACATCGAGCCACATGAAGGACTTGGGATCGTAGTCGTTCTCCCAGAGGCAGGGATCGTTGAGGTAGAGGTCGTTCAAGTCGCGCACCAGCCGCTGGATCCCCTGGTGCTTCTCGTACTTGAGGAGCCACCAGTCAAGCTGCGAGTCGACGTTCCACTCGGAGGTCTGCCCGAACTCCGTGCCCATGAAGTTGAGCTTCTTGCCGGGGTGGGCGTACTGGAAGCCTAAGTAGGAGCGCAGGTTGGCCGCCTGTTGCCACTCGTCGCCCGGCATCTTGTAGAGGAGCGATCGCTTGCCGTGGGTCACCTCGTCGTGGGAGATCGAGAGTATGAAGTTCTCGTTGTAGGCGTAGATCATCGAGAACGACATCTCGCCGTGGTGGTACTTGCGGAAGAACGGATCGGTCTGCATGTACTCAAGCGAGTCGTGCATCCAGCCCATGTTCCACTTGAAGCCAAACCCAAGGCCCCCGGTGTAGGTCGGGCGGGAGACCCCGGTGAAGGCCGTGGACTCCTCGGCGATGGTCATGGCGCCTGGGTAGTTCCTGTAGACCTCCTCGTTGAACCACTTGAGGAAAGACACGGCCTCGTAGTTGATGTTGCCGCCGTCCACGTTGGGGATCCACTCGCCGGGCTTTCTCGAGTAGTCCCAGTAGAGCATCGAGGCCACGGCATCGACGCGCAGGCCGTCGACGTGGTAGTAGTCAAGCCAGATGAGCGCCGACGCGATGAGGAAGCGCCTCACGGTGTCGCGGCCGAAGTCGTAGATGAGCGAGTTCCAGTCGGGGTGCCAGCCGCGGCGGGGATCCTCGTACTCGTAGACGCAGGTGCCGTCAAAGCGCGCCAGGCCGAAGGCGTCGGTCGGGAAGTGGGCTGGGACCCAGTCGAGGATCACCCCGATGCCGTTCTGGTGCATGGTGTCTACAAAGTACTTGAAGTCGTCGATTGTGCCGTAGCGGCTCGTCGGAGCGAACAGCCCGGTGGGCTGGTAGCCCCAGGAGCCGGTGAAGGGATGCTCCATGACCGGCATCAGCTCGACATGGGTGTAGCCCATCTGCTTTACGTAGGACGTGAGCTCGTCGGCCATCTGCCTGTAGGAGAGGCTCTTGCCCTGGGCGTCGCGCTTCCATGAGCCGAAGTGGATCTCGTAAATGGAGATCGGCTTCTTGAGCTTGTCGCAAAGCTGCGCCTCGCGCCACCCGTCGTCATGCCACTGGTAGGTGGTCTGGTCGGAGATCACCGAGGCGAACGAAGGGTACTGCTCGTGGTAGAAGCCGACCGGATCGGCCTTGTGCGGCAGGCGGTTGCCCTGGGGATCCTTGATCTCGTACTTGTAGCGCAGCCCTGCCCCGAGCCCCGGCACGAAGAGCACCCAGTTTCCCATCATCGAGCGGGCCATCGGGTGGCGGCGGCCGTCCCAGAAGTTGAAGTCGCCGATCACCGAGACGCAGGTTGCAGAAGGCGCGTACACCACGAACTTGGTGCCCTTGACCTTGACCCCGTCGATGTCTACCTCGATGAGGTGGGCGCCCATGGTCTTGTAGACGTTGGCGGGCGTCTCGTTCATCGTCGAGAGCCCGTAGTAGGCCTCGTCGCGGAACTGGTAGGGATCGACGACCTCGTTCACCGAGTCCTTGTAGGTGACGCTGAACTTGTAGTGGAAAGGCTCCTTGGCATCAGGAAGCCTCTTCTCGAAGAGTCCGTCCTCATGGACGCGCTCGAGCGAGCAGATCTTCTTATTGCCGTCAAGCGACAGCACCTCCACCGCCTCGGCGCCCGGGAGCCAGGCCCTCATGAGGAACCCGCCGCCCTCGAGTGGCTGGAGTCCGAGCGTTTCGAAAGGCTTCGCGAGCCTCGCGCCGTTAAGTTCGTCGATTAGCATGCTGTTCTCCTTAGGCCGGGCCGGTTGTCAGGAATTCCTTGCCTTGGTCATCGCCGAGGTCAAGTCCTTGACGAAGGAATCGCTGAAGATCTCATCGAGGTTCTTGGTGAGCTTCCTTCTCCAGTTAGGATACTCCCGCATGGTTCCGGGGACGTTGACAGGCTTCTCAACTCCAATCCAGTCCTCAAGCTGCGAGCTGTACATCATGCAGGAGGTCTTGCAAAGGTGCACCTGCATGTCCTTGACAAGCTCCATCGAGAACGGGGTGTCGGAGGCAAGGTACGGGATCGAGCTGTCGAGCGAGCCGAAGTAGCGCATGCTGTCGAACATCCGCTGCTTGGCCTGATCGCGCTCGCGGGTGAGGTCGATGCGCTGCTGCTCGGTGTAGATCCCCATCTTGACGCCGTTGATGAGGTCGAGGTTGTTCCACCAGCCTTTGAGCGTTGGCATGTCGTGGGTGGTGAGCGCGGCCATCGCGGTGTGCTGGTAGTCGTAGGGGGAGATGAAGCCGCCGTCCGAGGCTCTCTCGTCGAAGAACATCTTGTAGGAGAGCGCGCCGCACTGACGCAGCGCGTCGCGGAGATCCTGGGGGATGGTGCCCAGATCCTCGCAGATGATGAGGCACTTGTGGCGCACGGATTCGAGGGCGATGATGCCGATGAGGTCGTGCATCGGCGACTTGACGTAGACGCCGTCGCAGGCCTTGTGCCCGTTGGCGACCCACCAGAAGCGGTTGAGCCCGGCCGCGTGGTCGATGCGCAGCGCGCCGCAGGATCTCATGTTGGCGCGGTAGAGCCTGATCATGGGCTCGTACGCGCACTCGCGCAGCGCCCTGGGGTCCATGGGCGCAAGGCCCCAGACCTGGCCCAGGGGGCCGAGGTGATCGGGCGGAGCGCCGACGGAGGCCTTGACGCGGTAGACGCCGTCGCGATCGCCCCAGACGTCGCACGAACCCGGGGCCACGCCCACTGCGAGATCGCGGTAGATGCCGACGCACATGTGGTTTTGCTGCGCCTGCGCGAAAGCTTCGTCAAGCTGCTCCTGCGCGAGGAACTGGAGGTAGCAGTAGAAGCGCACGTCGGCGGCGTGCTCGTTGCGCCACACCTCGACAAACGGAGAGTCGGCCTGCTGCAGCTCGCGGGGGAAAGCCTGCCAGCCGGAAGCGTCGACGCCCTTCTTGAAGAGGTCGGCCTGCAGGGCGCCGTAGGTTGCCATGGTCAGGAGATCCCTGCCGCCTTCCTCGATGAAGGCGAGGAACTTGCGGCCGCGGGTGGACCGGCGGTCGTCGACGTGCATGCGGTCGAAGATGATCCTGAGCACCTGAAGCTTCAGGTCGATGACGCCGCGGTAGTCGACGTACTCGCGCTCGCGCAGCGCGCGCAGCTTCTGCTGGAACTGCTTTGATCCGACAAGCGAGCACGCTTCAGGGCATTCGATGTATTCGGGCACCTGGGGCACGCTGATGTAGCAGATGTTGAGCCACTGGCGCGAGGACGGGGAATACGGGCTGACGTTGCAGGGATCGGGGCTTGCGGGGTAGCCTGCGTGGACCGGGTTCAGGCCGACGAACGATCCGCCGCAGGATGCTAGATCGGGAAGGAGGTGCTTCAAGTCATTGAAGTCGCCCACGCCCCAGTTCTCCTCAGAGCGCAGCGCGTAGAGCTGGACGCTCACTCCCCAGAGCTTGCGGCCGCTCTTGATCTCGTCTGGCATGTACATGCTGGACGGGCAGCGGATGAGGCTGCTCCTCACCGAGTTGAAGATCCTGTAGCCGTCGGTGATGACGCAGCTGAAGTGGTGGTAGCCGTAGGGGAGATCCACGGGGATGATGAAGCGCCTGAGGTCGTACTGCTCGCCGTCGAGGTCGAAATAGTCGGCTATCTCGATCTCCTCAAGCGGCACTGCGTCGCTTATGCGGGTGTGATCCTCAAGCTCGATGCTCCAGGAGATCACCGCGCTCTGCCGCACGTCGGCGCGGGTGCGCATGTAGACGCACTTGAAGTCCTTGTCGTTTAGCACCGTGACCGGATCCAGGATGTCGTCGCACTCCTTGCGCCTTGAGTGCTCTTCCTTGAGCTCAAGTGCCTTTTGATCGTCGATCGGATAGCCCATGATCCTGAGCATGTCGGCCCGGTTCTTCGGATCAATGGTGACGAGGTTGTTTGAAACATCCAAATAGTCGCGGGCGATGCCGGCCTTGTCGGCCAGCTCCTGGATCTGATTTTCTGTCATATTGCTAAACCCGCCTGACGCGGGACCCCGAGTTTCCTTGTTTATTTTGCTGCAAAGGCCTTTTCACGCGCCGCGCCAAGTGCGCTTTTATCAACTGCGTGGAGTTTTTGAGCTTGGGCGCGGCGCGAGGCTTCTTGCTTGTTTTCATTTTACCTGTTTGATTTGGGCGCCGCAGGGAGACTTGTCGCAAAAGGGAAAATCATTCCCAAAATTAGTCAATGCAGTACATTATCATGTCAAGAAAAAACAGTTGCGCCGGCCCATGGCTCCGCCTGGGCGCTCGCACTTGCCTGCCAAGATGCATGCGCTCTTTATCAAAAAAGCGCCGTAAAACCCCGGGCTTCAGCCCGGGGATATAAGGCGCCTAATCGGGGGTATTCTGGTTTTCAATGTATTGTCTGATGAT
>CACYPI010000080.1 GCA_902776275.1 uncultured Aeromonadales bacterium | reverse complement strand
ACCGCATGCTTTGAGATAAAACCCCTTGTTAACAGCAAGTTGGCCTTTAAAAAAAAATTTTAAGCACTGTCTTGCTTTTCAGGTGTTCTCTATATAGACAAGTTTCGGGCCTTCCCAGCATACTCATCGGGTACTGCGCCCTCTGCTGACTTCCGCCTATTCGCTGTTGCTGGCCTTGCGGCCTGGGCGGATCTCCACGGGTGAGAACGCACTCTTTCCCTCCATCCACCTGTCGCCTTTACATCTGCGGATCTGGTTGGATACTGGGCTTCGCGATAACTGGCACGCTCGCCATCCGCACATGCCTGAGACGCTTCCTGTTCGTCAGGCCGGAGATTTGCTAGCCGCTTCCTTCAGCCTGCGCGTTGCCGCGCACGCCTTGCGGTTCGCTGACCCTTGCCTCCAACGGCCGGGTTCGGGACTTTCACCCTATAGATTGCGCTCATGCCGAGCACACCAAAAGCTCCGCTCGCAAGCGGGGCCGTGTCTGATTCGATTTTGCGCCGGTTCAGCCGAGCACCTTGATCTTCCCCAGGGTGATCTGCCTGCCAAGTTCCATGATTAAAAGACGGCAAACGGGTGCGTCACGGAGCAGGTCGTGATCGAAAAGGGTTAGCATTTACAGCCAGGATGTGGTGCATGACTTCATAGACCACGCGGGGCTTGAGTGGATGTCCGGGGTCAAGGCGGTCTCCTCGGACATGAACGCGGGCTTCATCGCCGCCTTCAAGGAGCGCTGCCCGCACATCGAGTCCGTATGCGACCGCTTTCACATCGTCAAGAACTTCAACGACATGGTGGAAAACCCGGTGCACCTCGACCTCATCAGGGAACTCGAGGCGAACGGCGACAGGGAAGGCGCTGGGGAGCCAAGGCGCGGCAAGTGCCTGCTGACGGCCGGCTGCGACCGCCTCAGGGAGCTTGACCAGGCGGCGGGCGCGCCAGTCGGGAAAGAGTCGGAGCTGTTCGGCATCACGCCCTTCAGGCGCAAGGGCGGGCTTGAGGAGCGGTACGACAGCCTGCTGATGATGAGCCACAAGCCGTTCATGATCGACTTGGTGAAGGACGGGCTAGAGACAGCCTGCAAGACTGGGACAAGGGATGAAATGCGCTCACAGGTTGAAAAGCTCATCCTGAGCTGCAGGGCCACTCAGGATCCGCACTTCACCAGGCACGCGAGGCTGCTGGCCAACCACATCGAGGGCATCGTGTCCTACGCGGACTTCCACGTGACGAACGGCAAGGTTGAAGGGATCAACCGGAAGATAAAGACAATAAGGCGCAAGAGCTACGGCCTGCCTGACGACGAGTACTTCTTTTTGAAGTTGATCGATGCCTCACACAAGGGGGCGAGGCTGGATCGATCCCACAAGTTTTAGGCAAGCCCCAAACTTCATCAGCAATTGATTTTGGCTCAGCCTTTCCAATTATGAAGAAGCCCGGGATCAGCCCGGGCTTTATCTCATTTCGATCTCTACAGGTCAGGATTTCTCCGGATCTTGCCAGGACTCGGGTGCCTCAAAAAGAAGCGCAAGCTCGTCCTTGCCAAGCATCCTGTACTCGCCTTCATCGAGGCTATCATCAAGCTCAAGGCGGCCTATCGAGAGGCGGCGCAGCTCAGTGACCTCGTTGCCAACGCACTCAAAGAGCCGCTTGACCTCGTGAAAGCGCCCTTCGGTCACGTAGACCACCGCGCTCTTCTCGCCTGTGGTGACAAGCTGCGCCGGGCGGTAGCGCGAGTGCTCCTCAGGATGCCTGAGCCCGGAGGCGAAGGCTTTGGCATCGGAAGCCTTGATGGGATCGCGCGTGAGCGCCTCGTAGGCCTTGACCACGCCCTTCTTAGGTGATGTGAGGCGGTGATTGAGATCCCCGTCGTCGGTGACAAGCAGAAGCCCGGTGGTGTCAGCATCGAGCCTGCCAACGCAGTGCAGTTCCTCGCTTCTGGCCTCACCTTGGAAAAATCCTGCGACCGTGGGGAAGTTGGCATCGCGGTCGGCGCTCACATAGCCTGCAGGCTTGTTGAGCATGAAGACGCGCTTGGCGAAGGCATCCTCGACCCCGACATCCTCGCCGTCGAGCGACAGCGTGGCGGTCTTTTGGATCTTCAATGA
The DNA here is from genome assembly GCA_902776275.1 of uncultured Aeromonadales bacterium. Lineage (GTDB taxonomy): Bacteria > Pseudomonadota > Gammaproteobacteria > Enterobacterales > Succinivibrionaceae > Succinivibrio. The sequence continues at coordinate 7,615 of CACYPI010000080.1, read as the reverse complement.
AGGATCGGCCGCCTCCTGCCCGTCCACCGCGACGCGGCCTGCCTTGATGGCCCTCGCCGCGATGGTGCGGCTGATGCCGAAGGCGTGCGATACCGCGCGGTCGAGGCGCTCAAGCTTTTCAGCCACGGTACTTCCTCACGATGATCGATGCGTTGGTGCCGCCAAAGCCGAAGCTGTTGGATAGCACGGTGTCCACCCTGGCCTCGCGGGCCTCGTTGGCCACGATGTCAAAGCCCTTTGCGGCAGGATCGAGGTTCTCGATGTTTATCGAGGGGGCAATGAAGCCGTTTTGAATCATCAGCAGGCTGAAGATCACCTCGTTGACCCCGGCCGCGCCCAGCGCGTGCCCGGTCATCGACTTGGTTGACGAGAGCGGGGGCGCCTTGTCCCCGAAGACCTCGCGTATGGCCTCAAGCTCCTTTGCGTCGCCGAGCATGGTCGCGGTGCCGTGGGTGTTTATGTAGTCGATTGGGCTGTCGCAGCTTGCCAGCGCCTGCCTCATGCAGCGCACCGCGCCCTCGCCCGACGGAGCGACCATGTCGGCGCCGTCTGAAGTGGCGCCGAAGCCAGCGATCTCGGCGAGGATCCTCGCCCCGCGCGCCTTGGCGTGCATCTCGGACTCGAGCACCAGCACGCCGCCCCCCTCGCCCATCACGAAGCCGTCGCGCGACGCGTCGTAGGGGCGCGAGGCCTTCCCAGGCTCCGAGTTGAAGTGCGAGGAGAGCGCGCCCATGCCGTCAAAAAGCGAGGCGATGGTCCAGTCGGCCATCTCAGCCCCGCCGGCGAACATCACATCGTGGCGGCCGAGCATGATCTCGTCGCATGCCTTCTCGATGCAGTGGACCGAGGTGGAGCAGGCGGAGGTCACGGAATACGAGCATCCCTTGATGTGGAAGGCCGTGGAGAGACAGGCGGAAACCGTCGAGCTCATGGCCTTGGGCACTGCGTACGGCCCGACGCGGCGGATCCCGCGGGAGCGCAGCGTGTCGGCCGCCTCAACGATGGCCGCGGTGTCGCCGCCGCCGGAGCCCATCACCAGCCCCGTGCGGGGATCGGAGACCATCTCAGGCGGCAGCGCGGCCGAGGCGATGGCCTGCTGCATCGCAATGGCTCCGAAGGCGGCTGCGCGTCCCATGAAGCGGAGCATCTTGCGGTCGATGAGCTCCTTGAAGTCGATCTTGGGCACCAGGCCCGCCACCTGCGAGCGCATCCCCTTCTCGATGTATTCCTGGCAGGCGGTGATGCCCGACTTGCCCTTCCTGAGCGAGTCGAGCACGGCACCAGCGCCGATCCCGATCGGGGAGAGGATCCCCAGGCCCGTAATCACGACTTTGCACGATGGCATTGTTCCACCCCGTTGTGTACTTGTATTTGCAAGGGGCTTCCCGCCCCCGCCATAAGCAGATTCCATTGTCCGACCAACATTCTCACACATCATGCGCCGCATCCATGAAGATCATGAAAAAGAGAGTTGCTCATGCGATCGGATCAGCTATTTACGTATGTTAGTAGCTTTTGGTCGCACTTTCCAACCAGGGGACGGGGCACTTTTCCGTGCCGTGCCGCCAATTTCCATTGATGTATAATGCCAAAGGTTTTTTCGGGCCAGACGGCCCTTTTGACGTGTTTACTATGGCTAAAGAAGAAAGCATTGAGATGCAGGGCGTGGTTCTGGAGACCCTGCCCAACACCATGTTCAAGGTCCAGCTGGACAACGGCCACATCGTGATGGCCCACATCTCCGGCAAGATGCGCAAGAACTACATCAGGATCCTTACTGGCGACAAGGTCACCGTCCAGATCACTCCCTACGATTTGACCAAGGGCCGCATCACCTTCCGCTCCCGCTGAGAGCGCGCCTCCTGCGCCTTCAAAGGCGCAGGCATCCCAAGCAAGCCCCCTGCGCCGCGAAGCTCCGCGGCGGGGGTTGTTGTGCCCTGAAATGGCATTCCTGATTTAAAAAATCGCTTTCAAATTCCACCTGTTGCGCGGATCGGCGCAAAAGACTTGCAAATTTGCGCCCAATTGAGTTAGCATAGGCTTACTCCAGTCAGGCGCAGCCTGGCTGGCTGGTGCTCAGCGGCGTCTTTTTTCTCCTTTTTGTTGACGCCCGATATCCGACAGCACAGCTTAAGGGCGCCCGGCGGCGGGCGCCCCTCTTTTTGCCACTCTCTCCCGCATCCACTGCCCCTGATCCGCGCCCCATGCCGCATATCATGCCTTTTTTGCATTTTTTGACGCTTTTCATACATGCATGGCATAAACTAGATGCATGGACACCATGCAGATCCTGCATTGGGAGTGAAATGCGATGGCTGTTACCATCACCGCGACGATCCCTTTTTGGAGGCACATATGAAGATCACCAAATTCCTCGCCGCCGCCGCGCTCGCGGCTGCCGCAATGGCCGCCTGCCAGGCGGCCTCGGCCAAGGCCCTCGTGCTCTACTACTCGCAGCTGGGGCCGCAGAAGGCCGCCGACGCCCATCCCTCGCAGGACATGGGCAACACCCAGTACCTCGCCTACGCCATCAAGGACGCGGTCGATGCTGACATCTTCAGGGTGGAGAACGCCGTGCCCTACGAGGACAACGGCTACAAGGCCCTGACCGAGGTTGCAAAGAAGGAGCGCCAGACCAACGTGCGCCCGACGATGAAGGGCTCGCTTCCCGACCTCTCGCAGTACGACACCGTATACATCGGCGGCCCGGTGTGGTGGAGCGACTACCCGATGGTCTTCTACACCATGCTCGACCGCTACGACTTTGCAGGAAAAACCCTGGTCGCCTTCAACACCAACGGCGGCAGCGGCCCGGGCGTCATGGTCAGCACCCTGAAGAGGGCCGAGCCCAACGCCAGGGTGCTCGACGACTGCCTTGACATCTCAAGCTCCAAGTCAAAGCAGAGCAACGAGTCCGTGAAGACCTGGCTCAACGCGCACTCGCTGCTCAATAAGTAATCCCCTCACCCTTCCCTGGCGCCCAAGGCGCCGGGGTTCCCGGCATTCAATCATCCCCGATGGCGCTCAAGCGTGCAGCAAGGCACCTTGCTGGCGCCTTTCGGCCCTGATGCGGTGCGCTGCGTCCAAGTCCCCCGCTTCCATGCCATGCTTGCCTCAGGCTTTCGACGGACATGAAACTCACAATTTAAGCAAAAGGGGATGCATCATGCAGCCATTTGACTTCTTCATGCCCTCGCGGGTTCTCTTTGGTTTTGGAAGGCTCAAGACCCTCCATGAGCAGCGCCTTCCAGGGCGCAAGGCACTCATAGCCGTATCCGCAGGCGGATCGGCAAGGCGCCACGGCTACCTCGCGGCGCTCGAGCACGAGCTCGATCTCTTAGGGATCGCCCACGTCGCGTACGAGGGGATCCGGCAGAACCCCGACCGCAAGTGCGTCATGGAAGGCGCCAGGCTGGCGCGGCAGAGCGGCTGCGACTTCGTCGCCGCCATCGGCGGCGGCTCGGCCATGGACTGCGCCAAGGCCATCGCGCTGATGATGACCAACGAGGGCGACATCTGGGACTACAGCCAGTCCGGGCGCGGCGGCAAGAAGATCCCCTCGAATCCCGCGGCGCCTCTGGTTGCGATCACCACTTCGGCCGGCACCGGCTCGGAGGTCGATCCATCGGGCGTGATCTCCAACGACGACACCGGCGAGAAGACCGACATCTTCTACGAATCGATGTTTCCGGCCATCTCGGTGGTCGATCCGGAACTGATGCTGAGCGTGCCTCCGAAGTACACCGCCTTCCAGGGCATGGACGCCTTCTTCCACGCCGCCGAGTCGGTCATCAACACCAAGGAGAACCCCATCGGGGAGATGTTCGCGCTCAAGGCCATCGAGCTTGTCGCAAGGCACCTGCCGCGCGCGTGCAGAGACGGATCGGACCGCGAGGCACGCTCGCAGGTGGCGCTTGCCAACACGCTTGCAGGCTTCTACATGCTCTGCACCTCGCAGCACTCGATGGAGCACGTGATGGGCGGCTTCCACAAGGATCTCGTGCACGGCGCCGGACTGGTGATGATCTCCGAGGCCTACTTCGGATTCTTTGCAAGGCGCAAGGCCGCCGAGATCCCGATGATTAAGATGGCAAGGGCCATGGGAGTTTCCGGCGCCAAGTCCGGCATGGACTTCATGGAGGCGCTGCACGGCCTCATCGCCGCGGTCGGCTGCGAGGGACTAAGGATGAGCGATGCCGAGATCACGCGCGAGGAGCTGAAGCTCTATCCAAGGCGCGTGCACGAGGTGCTCGGAGGCGACATCACCGCCGATCCGCTGCCGCTGTCGGATGAGGACTACCTCTCCATCTACGAGCAGTCCTACCGCTGAGACGCAGCATGACCGAGTGCGAAAAGCTCGACGACTGCATGCACATCCGCAACGCCGATGCCAAGCAAAACAACGGCGAGGTCAAGACCTGGCTCAACGCCCACGGCCTGCTCTCGAAGTAAGCCTAAAGGCCTTCCGATTCAAACCCCGCAGCGGCAATGCCGCCGCGGGGTTTCATTCTCCTCATGTCAGGAGAACCCTGCCTTTGCCTTAACCCTCACATGCTCGCAATTTCCGAGGTGTCGCTTCAGGAGCTGCTCCAAAACGCCCTGATCCATCTGGATCTGCTGAACCATGCCGCCATCAGGCTGCTGGTGTTCAGCGACCGCGTCGAAATCGTCAACCCGGGATGGCTGCATGGCGGGCTGGAGGTCGGTGATCTGGAGCTTGGGATCTCGCGTCGGCGCAATCCGCTGATGGCTCAGCTCGCATCAAGGACGATGCCTTGCTGCGCGGCCCGAGCAGGGATCATCCGCGTCCTGCGCGAAGGCACAGGAGTTCGACAACATGACATCGGCATGCCAGTTCAAAGTGACGAACCCAAGGAAGGCTTCGCCTGCTGCGCCTGGCGGTGGGCGCATCTGAAGCGCGAAGCCTTGGCTGGACTCCGCATGCCCCCGCCTTGCATTTATGCAAAAAGCACGGCATTGCCGTGCTTTTTGAACTCGGGCATCGAGGCCAGGGCCCAGGCCCTGGCCTGTCGCAAATCACATCACGCTTATGAGCTCGTCGCCGAACTCTGCGGTGGTAAGGCAGGTCGCGCCCTCCATCTCGGAGGCGAAGTCGGCGGTCACGCGCTTTGAGGAGATGGCCCTGTCCATCGCGCCGATGATGAGATCGGCAGCCTCGTTCCAGCCCAGGTGGCGCATCATCAGCTCGGCCGAGAGGATGATCGAGCCCGGGTTGGCCTTGCCGGTGCCGGCGATGGTCGGCGCGGTGCCGTGCGTCGCCTCGAAGATCGCGCAGGTGGTGCCGATGTTGGCGCCCGGGGCGATCCCGATGCCGCCGACCTGGGCCGCCATCGCGTCGGAGATATAGTCGCCGTTGAGGTTCATCGCCGCCACGACGTCGTAGTCGGCAGGGTGCAGCAGGATGTTCTGCAAGAAGGCGTCGGCGATGCAGTCCTTGACGACTATCTGGCGCCCGCTCTTGGGGTTCTTGAAGGAGACCACGCCGGTCTTCTCGTCCTTCCTGGCGCCGAACTCGCGCTCGGCCAGCTCGTAGCCCCACTTCTTGAAGGCGCCCTCGGTGAACTTCATGATGTTGCCCTTGTGGACGATGGTCACCGACTTGCGGTCGTGGTCGACCGCGTAGTTGATGGCCGCGCGGATCAGGCGCTCGGTGCCCTGGCGGCTCATCGGCTTGACGCCGATGCCGCAGTGCTCGGAAAAGCGGATCTTCTTGACGCCCATGTCGTCCTTGAGGAAGGAGATGAGCTTCCTGGCGCCATCGGAGTCGGCCTCCCACTCGATGCCGGCATAGATGTCCTCGGCATTCTCGCGGAAGATCACGCCGTCGATGAGCTCGGGATGCTTCACCGGGCTGGGCACGCCCTTGAAGTAGCGCACCGGGCGCAGGCAGATGTAGAGGTCGAGGGTCTGGCGCAGGGCCACGTTGAGCGACCTGATGCCGCCGCCAACCGGGGTGGTCAGCGGGCCCTTGATCGCCACGTGGTACTTGCGGATGAAGTCGAAGGTCTCCTCGGGAAGCCACACGCCCTCGCCGTAGACCTCGGTGCTGCGCCCGCCCGCGTAGATCTCCATCCAGCTGATGCGCCTCCTGCCGCCGTAGGCCTTCTCAACTGCGGCATCGACGACCTTCCTCATCACCGGGGTGATGTCGGCGCCGATCCCGTCTCCCCTGATGAAGGGGATGATCGGGTTGTCGGGGACGCTCAGGCGCCCCTGCTCGTCGCAGCCAATGGCCTGCCCGTCCTGGGGGATGACGACTTTGCTCTCAAACATTGAATGCTCCTATATAAAGATGGCGCCATGAAAACGGGAACAAGTGTAGCAGAGCGCGCGCACGGCGGCGCCCCGGACACCGGCTGCCCAGCGGCGGCACATGCCGCTTGAGATCCATGTTAAAAAACCTTTGACACGAAAAATCACTTCATATAGAATGTGCCCTGTTTTCGGTTGCGCCCTTAGCTCAGTTGGTTAGAGCATTACCTTCACACGGTAGGGGTCGATGGTTCGAGTCCATTAGGGCGCACCAGCCTGCCTATTTTTACCCTTGTTTCCCCCTATTTCCCAACGTTAATTGGCGTTAATTTTCCTGCCTTTAGTCCATTGATCTGACAGCAGAATATCGTTAATTTAAGCCATTGTTACCCGTCACAAGCGCTCTATTTGTTAATTTGCATTAAGCGCCAAAAGTTTTTGCATCATGTTTGCATCGTTGAAGGCAATGCAAACTTTCCACATGAAAGGAGATGCGACATGGCTCTTTTGAAGCTGACAGAGATTGTTGCCAAGATCCCGAAAGCCCTTGCTTCCGGGAAAAGGACGGGCATAGGGGCAGGATCAAGACTCATGCTGATGGTCTACACGTCAGGCAGCATGTGCTGGGCCGCCAACGTCCCTACTGGACAGCGCAACGCCAAAGGCAAGATGAAATACAAGCCACAGAGGATTGGAGATTTCTCCAATGACTTCAAAACAGGCAAGGCCACGGGGATGAGCCTTGCCGACGCCAGGAAGAATGCTTTGGAGCTTGTGGGGGAAGTCCGCAAGGGCGGGATCGTGATCAAGGTGGGCAAGCGCCCGCCGTGCATCACGCTTACGCAGTACTGGCCTCAATGGGTCAGGATCAAGCTGGATCAGGGGCTGGACGAAAAGGGATCCTTGCCAAACCTGAAAACGCTCTACACGCTGCATCTTGCGCCGCTGCACGGCATGAGGCTGGACGATCTCAAGCCTGCAACGGTTGACCCTGTGATGGCGCTTTTGCAACCCAGCCACCGCTCCTTTGTCCAGCATTGGCACGCAAAATGACGCAGGCGCTACACCAGGCCTTTACTGCCATTGCCCGGCTCCCTCATGTCTTTCATGGCAACCGAGCAGATCTTGCCATAGAAGGCGATGCCGACCGCCCACACGTGCTCGAGGCGCTCGTTCTCCAAAAGCTCCCTTGCGTAGCGCTTCTCCTCTATCTGCGCGACGGCCCTCCTTGCGTCGGGAACCATGTGGAAATAACCATTAAGATCGACCGCTATTCCAAGGCAACCTCGATCGGCGATCCCATGACCCCGACCACCCTCTGAACCCGCATTCCACCGTCAAG